>JAJZRK010000104.1 GCA_021802745.1 bacterium | reverse complement strand
ATTATGGCTCCGATGTAAGTACTCGCTCATCCGACAATCTTACTGCCACTACAACCGCTGCGCCGCAAGCGGCGGGGAATGGACCCAAGACACCGATTCAATGATCCGTGTTCATCCGTGTCCAATCCGCGTCATCCGTGGCAACGCAGTAGTAGTTCACGCAGCGAGCCCTCAAGCGCAGCGCCGCGCGAAACTCGTCTGCGCGACGCACGGTCGTTCCCCCACAGAGTCACTTGCTGGACTTCGTGACCTTCGTGGCTTCGTGGCAATCAGTTGTCGTCCTTCGCACCCCTTCGCGCCGTTCACCCTTCGTGGTTGCAGTTACGAGGCACGACCACCAGAGCGCCTGCTGGCCGCCCACGCCTCGAAGGCCCCGCGCGAAGTCAGCCGCGGCGTGAAGCCGAAGACCGCCTTGAGCCGCGCGTTGTCCAACACGGGACGGTAGCGCAGGAAGTCCACCTGCTCCGGGCCGTAGCGTGTCACGCCCAGCGGGTGCAGCACGGCAAGCGCCGCCCGCACCAGCCCGGCGGGGAGCCGCACGACCGGCTTGCCGAGCGCGCGGGCAATCTCGTCCATTGTCATCGTGCCATCGCCCGCCACGTTGAAGATGCCGGTCACGGGCGAGTCAATCGCGCGCACGAGCAGGGCAATGAGATCGGCGTCATGGATGAAGACGAACGGTGAGGCAGCACCGCGAATCGCCAGCAGGCGCGGCTTCTCGAAGAGCGCGGTGATCTGGTTGCTGACCGACGCGCCAAGGATCGTGCCGACGCGGAAGACGATCTGCTCGAGCGCCGGATGCTCGGCGCGGGCGCGCGCCAGCATTTCCTCGGCCACGCGCTTGTGCCAGCTGTAGGCGAACGCCTCGTTGCCGCGCAGCGGATGCTCCTCGGTGAGCCAGGCGGGATTGTCGGCGTGATAGCCGTACGCCGCGCCGCTCGACGTGACGATGAGGCGCGCCACAACGGCGGCGACGCACGCTTCGAGCACCCGCTCCGTTCCCTCCACGTCCACGCTGTACTCGAAGGCGCGCGTGCTCCCGCGGCCGGGCGTCACGATGGAGGCGAGGTGCACCACGCACGTGATGCGGTGCGCCCGCAGCTCTGCCGCGAGGCCCGTCTCGCGCACGTCGTGCCTGATGAAGATCGCGTTGCGGGGAAGCACGTCGGGCTCGCGGACATCGGCGCCGACCGCGGCGCCAAGCCGGCCGTCCGCCACGCGCGCCGCGAGCGCGTCGAGCAGCAGCCGCCCCACGTAGCCGGAGGAGCCAGTGATGAGCACGCGCGCCGTCACCAGTGACATGCGGCTATCGCGCGGCGTGGGCGCGCAGGGCGGCGCCGGTCACGCGAAGTTCGCCGCCGCCGCCGGCCGGCGGCTCCAGTACGTGGCAAGGCTGAGGCCGGCAATCACGTGCCAGATGCCCCACCACGCGGCGACAATGGCCGCGCCGCCGAGCCCGCCGAAGAAGGTGAACACGAGGATGAGCCCGAGCCCGGAATTCTGGATGCCCACCTCGAACGAGACGGCGCGCCGGTCGCGCACCGGAAGCCCGAACGCCGCTGCCGTCCAGTAGCCGGTCGTCAGGGCGAGCGCGTTGTGCACGAAGACGGCAAAGACCACCCGACCGACGTATTTCAGGAAGTACTGCCAGTTGGCGGCGAGGGCGAGCACCAGGAAGGCGACGAAGATGCCGATGGACAGCCGCTTCATCGGCACGCGCACCCGGTCGGCGAAGCCGGGAAATCGGCGCTGCACGTACATGCCGGCGGCCAGCGGAAGGCCGAGCAGGGCGAAGATGGTGACGAACATGTCCAGCGGATCTACCGCCACCGCCCGCAGGATCACCCGCGTGGGCGCGTACATCGAGCCCCAGAAGCGCAGCACGAGCGGCGTGAAGATCACCGCGAGCACGGTGGACGTGGAGCTGATGCTCACCGACAAGGCGGTGTTGCCGCGCGCGAGGTGCACGAGGAAGTTCGAGATGTTCCCCGCCGGGCAGCTCGCCACGAGCATCATGCCGAGCGCCACGCTTGGCGGCGGCTTGATGATGGTGACCAGCAGGAAGGTGAAGGCGGGGAAGACGACGTAGTGTCCGGCGAGCCCGATGAGCACCGGGCGCGGCCGGTCGAGCACCCGGCGGAAGTCCGCGGCGCGCAGGTCGAGGGCCACGCCGAACATCACGATTCCGAGGATCGCGTTCAGCAGGTGCAGCGTCGTGGGGCTGAAGTTCAGCCGGACGGCGTCAATGCCGCTCATGACCCCTTGGGTTCCTGGTGCATGGCCTTGAAATGCACCAGGCCCGGCGCCCACATGTGGGCCACGGGATCCACGTCCACGTGGATGACCGATGGGCCGCCCACCGAAAGCGCCCGCGTGATGGCGTGCGTGAGGTTCTCGGCGTCCGACACGCGCTCGGCGTGCGCGCCCATCGCCTGCGCGATGCGCGCGAAGTCCATTTCGCCGAGGTCGGCCCAGAGGTTCTCGTCGGGGGCGAGCCGCTTGCGCAGCAGCATCTTGAGCGGGCGCAGCGCGAACGACTGGTTGATCTTCACCATCCCCCACTGCCGGTCGCAGAGGACGATCCAGACGATGCGCAGCTTATGGCGCACGGCGCTCTCGATTTCCTGCGGATGCATCCCTGCGGCGCCGTCGCCGATCACGCAGACGGTTGGCACGTCGGGGACGGCCACGGCGGCGCCGAGCGCCTGGCCCATGCCGGCGCCGAGCATTCCCATCTTGAACGTGGAGAGCAGGCGCCCCGGCACCCGCACGGCGTGATAGAACATTGCCCACACCGCCGTGTTGCCGCCGTCGGCGATGAATGGCGACTCCGCGGGGAAAAGCCGGCCGCACGCCGCGCCGACATGCGCGGGGTGCATGGGGGAACCGGCGGTGGCGAGCGGCTGGTCGAGCTTGGCCTGGTAGCGGCCCATCAGCGTGCGGTATTTCTTCAAGCGCGCGCGGCGCACCGCCGGCTGGATCTCCCCGCGCCGAGCCTCGAGGCGCGCGCGCAGGGCCGTGAGGAAGACCCCGACATCGGCGTTGATGCCCACGGTCACTGGCTTGTTGGCGCCGATGATCCGGTCGTCAATGTCCACCTGCACCGTCGGCTGCTCGGCGGCTGCGCGCCAGTAGGGCGCCTTGCCCCACCAGTCCGTTTCGCCGAGTCGCGAGCCGAGGATGAGCGCGGCATCGGCGTCGTTGCGCACGATCGAGTTCAGCTTGACGTGCGTCATGGGGATGGCGAGCGGCGACGTTTCGCGCATGACGCCGCGCGCCGACCAGCTGGTGGTGACGGGCGCCTCGAGCAGGTCGGCGACGGCCTGCAGCGCGTCAAACGCGCGCGCGTGCAGCACGCCGCTCCCCGCGTGGATCACCGGCATCTCCGCGCGGAGCAGCACGTCGGCCGCGGCCTCCACCTGCGCCGCGTCCACGCCCTGCGGGGCGGTGCGCCGGTACGCCGACGGCGCGAGGATCGGCGCGTTCGCCGACACCTTGCCATTCATGATGTTCTCGGGCACGTCGAGGTGGACGACGCCCGGCCGGCCATCCCAGCAGGCGCGTAGTGCGGCCTGCATCAGTTCGGGGAGGCGGTCGAACGACGGCACGGCGCGGCTGAATTTGGCGAAGGCGCCGATGACCGCTTCCTGGTCGAAGCCCTGATACGTGCCCGTGCGCAGCGGGTACATGGCGCCCGTGCGCCGCGCGCTCGTGATGCAGAGCACGCGATTGCCCTCGGCTTCCTCGACGACGAGGCCCGGCAGCACGTTGGCGACGCCGGGGCCATTGCTCGCCATGCAGACGCCGAGCCTGCCCGTGAGTCGCGCGTACGCCGCCGCGGCGTGGGCGCCGCTTGCCTCGTGCCGCGGCGTGATCAGCCGGATCCCCGCGCGCTTGAGCGCCGTGTAGAAGCCAAAGTAGGTGCCGTCAATGATGCCGAAGACGACCTCAACACCTTCTGCCTTCAGGGTGCGGGCGAGAACTTCGCCCCCTGTCGTGTCGCTCATGGGAGAGTGCGGAGGGAAGAGTGCGGGGTGCGACCGTTGGCGCGGCGGGCGGCGGTGGCGGGAAGCGCCCTTGTGAGGGCAGAATCTACGCCGCCGGCACGCGGCGTCCATCCACGCCGCGAATTGCGAGGCGCCGCCTTGCGGAGAGGGGGCGGGAACCGCGAGGTTCCAACTCTCACTTCCCATGCGGGAGATCGGTTGGTGGATCACCTGGCGGCGCCATCGCGCGCGAAGCTGCTGCTGGCCTTCGCGGCGGTCTACTTCATCTGGGGGTCCACGTACCTCTTCATCCGGTTCGCCATCGAAACGGTGCCGCCCTTCCTCGTCGGCGGCATCCGGTTCATCCTGGCGGGCGGGGTGATGTACGCCTGGCTGCGCATGCGGGGGGCGGCGCGACCAGCGCGCGCGGAGTGGCGGTCGGCTTTCATTATCGGCCCGCTGCTGATGACCGGTGGAAACGGCGGCATCGTCTGGTCGGAGCAGTACGTGGCATCCGGCATTGTCGCGCTCGTCGTGGCGCTGGTGCCGCTCTGGATGCTCCTCCTGGGCTGGATGCGCGGCGGGGCGCGGCCGTCGCGGCGCGAATGGCTCGGCGTGACCACGGGGCTCGTCGGTGTCGCCATGCTCGTCTCGACCGACGGCAATCCGGCGCACGGCGGCATCAGTCCGCTGGCGGCCCTCGTCATGGTCTGCTCCACGCTCAGCTGGTCGGTCGGTTCGCTCATCGCGCGTGACGCGCCGCTGCCCGCGTCGCCCTTGCTCGCGAGTGCCATGGAGATGCTGGCCGGCGGCGTCGGCATGCTGCTCATTGCCCTCGGGCGCGGCGAGTTCCAGCAGCTGGCGACGAGCGACGTCTCGTGGCGGTCCGGCCTGTCCATCGCCTACCTCGCGGCGTTCGGTTCCATCATCGCGTTTTCGGCCTACAAGTGGCTGCTCAGTCGCGCGTCGCCGGCGGCGGTGGGGACCTACGCGTTCGTGAACCCGGTGGTCGCCGTGGTTCTGGGCTGGGCGTTCGCGTCGGAACCGCTCGGCCTGCGCACGGTGGCCGCCATGGTGGTGATCGTCGGTGCGGTGGTTACCATCTCGTTGCGGCCGCGCCACCAGCTGCTGGCGGACCCGGCCGAGTAGCACGGCGCCGGCCGCGCGCCCAGTAGGCGAGGAGCGCGCGCGGCGCTTGGCGCGTATCTTAGCGGACGATGAGGGAGCACGGATCGCACAGCGCGCCCGGGGGCGGCGCGGGAACGGCGTCGACGGTTCATCCGTCCGTGGCGCCGGCGCGCGTGCAATTGCCCGAGACGGATGCGCCGTTGTGGGCAATCATCTTCGCCGGCGGCATCGGCTCCCGCTTCTGGCCGCTGAGCACGCCCACGCGGCCCAAGCCGCTGCTTCGCCTCGTCAGCGAACAGCCCCTGCTGGTGGACACCGTGCATCGCCTGACGCCGGTGGTTCCAGCCGAGCGCGTGCTGGTGCTCACCAGTCGCGACATCGCCCCCGCCATTCGCGCGGCGCTGGCCACGGTGCCGGAAATGAACATCCTCGTCGAGCCGCGGCCGCTGGGCACGGCGGCGGCGCTGGCGTGGGGGGCGCAGGAAGTGGCCCGCCGGGCGGGGCCGCACACGCTGTGCTGCGCGATGCACGCCGATCTCGCCGTGGGTTTTCCTGAGGAGTTCCGCCGGGTGTTGCTGCGCGCCGGCGCGGTGGCGGAGCGCGAAGAGGCGCTCGTCGCGGTTGGCGTGCGCCCGACGCGCGTGGAACTGGGCTTCGGGTATATCCGCCCCGGTGCTCCCGTGGATGCGGAGCACGCCCTCGCGGACGGCGGCGCGCACGACGTGGTGGAGTTCATCGAGAAGCCGAGTGAGGCCGAGGCGATGATGCACATCGCCGCCGGGGCGCTTTGGCACGCCGGAATCCTGGTCGGCACGGCAAATGGCTTTCTGTCACAGCTCGAGCAAAAGACGGTCGAGTTGCGCGACGGCCTCGACGCGCTGCGCGCCGGCAACTTGCCGGCATTCGTCGGCAGCATCCGCTCGGTGGATATCGAACGCGGCCTGCTCGAACGGCATCCGCGCCTGCTCGTGATCCCCGGCGACTTCGAGTGGGACGACGTCGGCACCTGGGCGTCGCTGCGGCGCGCGCGCTCGCTCGACGACGACGGCAACGGCGTCGTGGGCACGGCGCACTTTGTGGACGCGGACTCGAACATCGTGCACGGTGAGTCGGGGGTCGTGGTGCTGTACGGCGTGTCCAAGATGCTCGTGGTCACGCTGCCGGGCCTTACCTTCGTCACCCCGCTTGAACGCGCCACGGATCTCAAGCCGCTCCTCGATGCGCTGCCGGGCTCGATGCGCGTGAACCCGGCGGGCGAGCCACCGGCCTGACGGCGGGTGGGTGACAGTCGGGCCGGCCGCTGGCCGCCCTAATGCACCGACATCGTCAGGCGGATGGTCCGGCCGGGCTGCGGCAGGCCGCACTGATCGTAGACCGCGACGTCGCCGACGTTGTCCAGCGAGAGCAGGGCCCGCAGGCGGCGGAAGAGGCCGCTGGTCGCGATCGCGAAATCGCGCTGCACGGCCATATCCGCGACCGCCCGGCCGCGCAGTTCGTCCTCCTGCTGCGTGTCGGCATTCAGGCAGTACTGCCTGCCCGTGTACCGCGCCGTCACGAACGCACGGACCTGCATGGGCGCCGGCAGCCCGAGTTCCACGCGCCCGCGGGCCTCGGGATTGTTCTCGGCGTGACGCGGCAGGGTGTTCGCGCTCTGGTCGAGAATCCGGATGTGCTGGAGCGTGGCGTCGCCATTGAGCGAGACCGCACGTGTGGCGTCGGGGCCCAGGTCCATGCCGCCGAGGAGTTCCAGGCCGGAGCTCTCGATGCGGTCGCGGTTCACGCGCATGAAGCGCGTCGGGTTGGTGAGCGTGATGCGCACCACGGCGTCATCGAGGCGGTGGCGAAAGCCGATGGCCTGGAGCGTCCATGGTGCCGCGGCCGTGAACTCTCCCTGCATCGTGACGCCGCCCTCGACGCCGAGCAGCCGCTCGGGCTTGAGGTCGGGATTGGGACGGAAGCGGTTCAGTGCGCCGGAGTACAGCTCGCGCAGCGCGGGGAAGCGGGAGCGTTCGCTCGCGCCCGCGTGCACCTTCAACCGCGCGGTGACGTCGTGGGACACGCCGACGCGCCAGCCGGTGCTGCGCATCGGCGGCTGTCCAGGCGTCCGCCCCCCCGTCTCGGGCGTGCGGGTCCGGTCGAGCACCACGCCGCCGACGACCTTGGTGCGCGCTCCCACCGGCGCCTCGACTTCAGCGCCGGTGCTGTGGAGCTTCTGGCGATAGTCTGCCGCGGCCGCCGGCGGGAGCGTTTCCACGTACGAGACGTCGGCGCCGATGTAGCTGGCGCGCAGCATGGCGTGGCCGAGCGTGTGCGTCAGCAGGGCGCGCGTGGTCACGGTGCGTTCGTCGCCAAGTTCCTGCGCGTTGACCGTCGTGTAGCTCCGGTTCGCGTACGACTCGATCTTCAGCGTGCCACTGTTGACGCCCACCCCGACCTCCAGCGAACCAGTGCCGAACGGGGTCGAGACGATTCCCGTCGTGGCCGAGGCCATGCCGATCGCCCGCCGATTATAGGGGAACCGCCAGAGCCGGGGCGCCGCGAGGTGTTCCTCGGGCGGCACGCCGCGGCTCGCGTCGAAACCCGAGACCATCACGCCCAGCGAGCGGCCGCCGGGATTGCTCCAGCGCAGCGACGCGAAGCCGTCCACTTGCGACAGGTCAGTTCCCGTTCGCAAGCCGTCTTCCGCCGTGGTGTCGGTCACACCGCTGGCCAGCGCCACGCCGTCGCGCTGCCGGCTGGCGACGCCGGTGCGCAGCGACAGCGCGCCGCCGCGCACGCCGTTCCAGCGTCGGCCGAACCCGAGCGTCCCGACCGTCGCGCCGAAGCCGTCCACCTCTGCGCCCGCCCAGAGCCGCCCGCCCGCCGGCTGGCCGGTGACATCGTGGCTGATCTCGATGGACCCGCCGAGCGAGTTGGGCCCATTGAGCAGGCTCGCCAGGCCGCGCACGATCACCAGGCGCTCCGTCCCCGTGATGGGAATGAGCGAGGGGTCGGTGCGATGATCCCAGCCCAGGGTGATGGGCACGCCATCCACGAGCACTGACGCCTGGCGCGAGTCGGAGCCGCGCACCGAGATCTCCATCTCGCCGCGCGAGTTCTGCCGCACGAGCACGAAGGGAGACTCGCGCAGCGCCTCGTCGAGGAGCGGTGCCGGCGACGAGCGCAATTCCTCGGGCCGAATGACGACGGCGGCGGTGCCGCCAACGGTGGCGGCGGCGCGCACGGCGCTCACGCTCACGGCCGACAGTTGCTGCCCGGCTGCGTCCTTCCTGGTCGAATCGGAGGCGGCCTGCGCACGACCCTTCAGGGGAAGGAGGAGCAGCAGGGTCGCCGCGGCCACGCGGGCCGGCGGCGCTACGGACACGAACAGGGAGAGATGGGGCGACATGCTATGCTCGGCGTCGAGAATCCAGACCGTTCAATTGAGCGTACGCGCGGCGGCGGGCGGTTGTTGCGGAATGTTAACTTGCAGCATGCCCTCGCCGTTCTTCTACAAGCTCACCAACGGCTTCCGCATCACCGTGCGGCCGGCGTTCCTCCCTGACCAGTCCACGCCGGACCGGCGCCAATTCGTGTTCGCCTACTTCGTCCGCATCGAGAACGTGGGAACGCGCACGGCGCAGCTCCTGTCGCGACGCTGGCTCATTCACGACGACGCGGGCGACGACACCGAAGTGGTCGGCGACGGCGTTGTCGGCGAGCAGCCCCTCCTCGCGCCGGGCGACGTGCACGAATACCAGAGCTTCTGCGTGCTGAAGGGGCGCAGCGGCTACATGCAGGGCGAGTACTTCTTCCAGGCCGAGGACGGCTCGCGCTTCGCGAGCGAGATTCCGCGCTTCGCGCTGGTGGCGGAAGGGTGGTAGCGGCGTCGCCGTGCCGCGGCGGCCGTCGGTCGCGGTGCTGAGGGCGCGGGCTGGGCGCTCCCTCTAACGAGCCCGCCCCGCGGGCCCTAAACTGCACGTATGGTCGAGCTCGTCGGTCGAACCGTCCGGGAAGCCCTCGAAGGACTCGGCAGTGCGGGGCGCATGTGCATCGAGGCGGTCCGTGCGTCGCGCGACGTGCGCACGTGGGGACCGCTCGACCCCGACCTGATGCGCAAGCTCGGCGTCGGGTCCATCCCCATCGGCATGCTCATCGCCGCCTTCACGGGCATCGTCCTGGCGCTGCTGGCGAGCTACAGCTTCACGAACTCGGTGCCGCGCTATCTCGTCGGCACGCTCGTCCAGAAGACGGTGATGATGGAGCTCGCCCCCGTGCTGACGGGCCTCGCGCTCGCCGGACGCGTGGGCGCCAACATCGCCGCCGAGATCGGGACGATGCGCGTCACCGAGCAGGTGGATGCGCTCGAGACGCTGGCCTATGACCCGATCGCCTATCTCGTGGTGCCGCGCCTGCTGGCGGGTGTGCTGATGTTCCCCGTCGTCGTCGGTGTGGCGATGATGGTGGGGCTCGGCGCCGGCTGGGTGGCCTCCCTCGGGCTCCTCGACCTGTCGTCGGTGCAGTTCCTCAAGGGGGCGCGCCTCTTCTTCGACGGCTTCGACGTGCAGTACGGCCTGGTGAAGGCGGCGAGCTTCGGCCTCGCGGTGACTGCGGTCGGCTGCGCCTGCGGTCTCGAGACGCGCGGCGGCGCCGAGGGCGTCGGGGCGGCGGCCACGCGCGCGGTCGTCACGTCGGCCGTGCTCATTCTCGTGCTCGATGCGTTCTGGGCGGTCGTCTGGCTGCTGGGGAGGGCGGTATGAAGAAACGGTCCAACGACTTCATGCTCGGGGCGGTGATCCTGGGCGCCATCGCACTGATCGTCGGCGTCTCGCTCTTCCTGCGCGAGGCCGAGATCGGCGGCAAGCGGCATCGCGTGACGGCGCGCTTCAGCGACGTCGGGCAGGTGCAGGTGGGTAACGCGGTGGTCATTCGCGGCGTGAAGGCCGGCAAGGTGGAGGCCATTGAACTGGCCGACAACGGCTGGGTGCACGTGCGCCTGTCGCTCAATGAGGACGTGGAGTTGCCGCGCGATCCGGTGGTCCTCCTCGGGGCCTCCTCGCTCTTCGGGGAGTGGCAGGCGATGGTGATGGAGCGCGGCGCGGTGCCGAACAACCGCGACGTCGCCACGGCGCTCGCGGCGGCCAGCGGCGAGACGGCGACGCTCGCCGGCGCCGTCCTCCCCGACGTGGCGCAGTTGACGACGGTGGCGGGCAGCATCGCCGGCGACGTCGCATCGGTGGCCCAGCGCTTCCAGGTGGCGTTCAATGACAGCGCCGCGCGCGAGCTGCGCGCCTCGATCCGCAGCGTGTCGCAGCTCTCCGCCGACCTGGCGCGGACGGTTCGCGTGCAGTCGCGGCACCTCGACACCGTGTCCGTGGATGTCCGGGCCGGCGCGGCCGACCTGTCGCAGGCGGCGGAGGCATTCCTGAAGATCGTCTCGCGCCTCGACTCCGCGACGTCGGCCGGCGAGGTGCGGCGCATCGTCAGCGAGAGCGACAAGGCGGCCGGCCAGGTGCGCGAAGCCAGCGTCCGCCTCAACGAAATCACGCAGTCGCTGCAGCGGACGGAGACGCACCTGCGCGACGTAATGGCGCGTGCCGACTCGGTGCTGGTGAAGGTGGATCAGGGGCAGGGAACACTCGGCCTGCTCGTGAATGATCCGCGCCTGTACCAGCACACCGACTCGATGCTGGTGGAACTGCGCGCCTTGCTCGCCGACGTGAGGAAGCAGCCGAAGCGGTACTTCGGGGTGAAGATCTTCTAGGGCCAATGCTGTTCATTTAGCAAACATTGTAGTAGTATCTCGGTCCGACCGCTCACTTCGCCCGAGCGGCGATGGCAGGGACCGAGGCTGTCCTTCCTGGAGGCCCACGCCTGACGGACCACGTCAGCCTGGGCGTGCTGACCGCCCAGTTTCCCCTCGAGCGGGTGGAGCAGGTGCTCTTCGAGACGGAGCGGCTGAGTGCGCGCCAGCGGGATTTGCCGGCGCATGTCATGGTGTACTACGCCATCGCCCTGGCGCTCTATGCCGACGTGTCGACGCGCGAAGTGTTGCGCTGCCTGCTGGAGGGCGTGCGCTGGCTCGGCGATCCGACGGCCGCGGCCGCACCGGCGGGCAAGTCGGGCATCTCGCAGGCCCGCACCCGACTTGCCGCGGCGCCGCGGGAAGCCTTGTGTCGTGCCGTCGTGGCGCCCGTGGCCACCGCGGACACGCCCGGGGCAATGTACCGCACCTGGCGCGTGATGAGCCTCGACGGCACGACGCTCGACGTCGGCGACACGGTCGCCAATCGGCGGGCGTTCGCGCGACCGACCAGTACGCGTGGGGCGAACCCCACCGGCGCCTTTCCCCAACTGCGCGTGGTAGGGCTCGTGGAAACGGGGACCCATGTGCTCCGGGGCGCCCAGCTCGGGGCGTACCACACGGGGGAAGT
>JAJZRK010000103.1 GCA_021802745.1 bacterium | reverse complement strand
CTCGGCATCGGCGACGAGTCTGAGCAGGAGCGCCGTTTCGGCTTCCTGCTCGAGGGGCTGCGGGCGGGGGCGCCGCCGCATGGCGGCATCGCGTTCGGCTTCGACCGCATCGCGATGCTGCTCTCGGGCGGCACCTCGCTGCGCGACGTCATTGCGTTCCCCAAGACGACCGCGGCGCGCGCGCTGTTCGAGAACGCGCCCTCCACGGTGCCGTCGGAGGACCTGCGCGAGCTGCACCTGCGCTCCACCGCGGAGGGGGAGTGACGGACGTCAGCGTGCGCGCCGGCGCGCCGGACGGCCGCGAGGCGCAGACCCGGAAGCTCTCCACCGAGGGTGCCGACTTGCTCCTGCTCGCGGGTGTCGGCGACGCGAACCTGCTGGAGTTGCAGCGCATCTACCCGGTGCGCGTGACGCTGCGGGGCGACGCAATGACGATCTCCGGACCCGCCGAGGCGCTCGAGAAGGCGGCGGCGGTCGCCCAACGCATGCTGGATGCCGCGCGGCAGCGCACGGCGCTCGATGCCGACGATGTGCTCCGGTATTCGATGGAGGGGCCGGGGTCGGCGGACGGCGCGCCGGAGCGCCTCGTGCTGCCGGGCGTGCGCAAGATCATCCAGCCCAAGACGCAGGGGCAGGCCCAGTACCTGCGCGCGCTCTTCGAGAGCGACATCGTGGTGGGCATCGGCCCGGCTGGCACCGGCAAGACATACCTCGCAGTCGCCGCCGCCGTGGACATGCTGTCGCGCAAGCGCGTGCGCCGCATCGTGCTCGCACGGCCGGCGGTCGAGGCCGGCGAATCGCTGGGCTTCCTCCCCGGCGACATGCAGGCGAAGGTGGATCCCTACCTTCGCCCGCTCTATGACGCCCTCGAGGACATGATGCCCCCCGAGCGCATGCAGCGGGCGCTCGAGTCGCGGACCATCGAGATCGCGCCGCTCGCCTACATGCGCGGCCGCACGCTCGGCGACGCGTTCGTGATCCTCGACGAAGCGCAGAACGCGACGAGCCTGCAGATGAAGATGTTCCTCACGCGGCTCGGCGTGAACTCGCGCGCCGTGATCACCGGCGACAAGACGCAGGTGGACCTGCCCAACCGGGCCGACAGCGGACTCACGCAGGTGGAGCGCATCCTGCCCGGCATTGACGGCATCGCCTTCCATTATTTCAGCGACGCCGACGTGATCCGCCATCGGCTCGTGCGAGAGATCGTGAAGGCCTACGCCGCCGACGCGGAGCAGGGCACGTGACGCAGCGCGCGCGCCCGGCCGGCGACGCCCTGCGCGTGGGCGTGGCGAGTGAAGGGCTGCGCGCCCCGATCGCGGCGCACCGGCTCGCCGATGCGGTGCGCCACGTGCTGCGCGCCGAGCGCGTGGGGCAGGCGATGATCTCGGTCACGCTGCTGTCGCCGTCGGCGATGGTGCGGATGAACCGCCGGCACCTGCGGCACGCGGGCGCGACCGACGTCATCTCGTTCGGCTTCACGCCGGTGCCGGGCGCGGGCGTGGTGGGCGACATCTATCTGTGCCCGGCGGTGGCCCGCGAGAATGCGGCGCGCGCCGGATGCGGCGTCCGCGAGGAACTGCTGCGGCTCGCGGTCCATGGCGCGCTGCATGTGCTGGGGTGGGATCATCCCGAGGCGCTCGGGCGCGAATCCTCCCCGATGTGGCGGCGGCAGGAGCGCCTGCTGGCCGGCGTGCTCCGGCGGCAGGCGCGATTCGCGTGATCGCCGCCGCGCTCGCCGGACTGTTCGTGCTTGGCGCGGCGCTGTGCGCCGCGACCGACGGGGCGCTGCTCACGATTGACCGCGACGAGGTGGCCGCCGGCGATCCGGTGACGGGCCTGCTCATCGAGCGGGAGTCCACGCACCGTGCCCTCGCCTTCGGCCGGATCCTGATGCAAGTCGGGGCCGGCGTGGCGCTCGCCCTGTCGCTGGGTCCGGACACCGATGTCATCCTCGCCGTCGCCCTGGCCGCGATCGCCGTGGCGGTCTCGGAGAGCGGCGCCCGCGCCCTCGGCGACGTCCTCGCCATCCGTGCGCTCCACCGGCTGGCCCCCGTGGCGCGCCTGGTGTCGGTCGCACTCCGGCCGGTGGTGGGCTTCGGCACCTGGTGCGATGGGGTGCTCGCCATGCTCGTGCCGCGCCCTCGCGACGAGGATGCGCGCGATGCCGACGTGGAACGGTTCCGTGAGGTGGTCGCGGCGGAGGTCGGCGACGGCGATGCGGGCGATGCGGGCCAGCGCCTGCTGACCGGCGTCTTCGCGCTCGGCGACACGCAGGTGAAGGAGATCATGGTGCCGCGCGTGGACATCGTGGGAATCGAGCGCACCGCGCGGTGGTCGGACGTCGTGGCGCGCGTGCGCAGCGCGCGGCATTCCCGGCTTGTGGTCTATGGGGAGGACCTCGACGAGGTCGAAGGGGTGCTCTACGCGAAGGACCTGCTGCACGCCGTCCTCGATGACGAGGAACCGGAGCAGGGATGGCTGTCGCTGCTGCGGCCCGCCTGGTTCATCCCGCTCACCAACACCGTGGATGCGCAGCTGCGCGACTTCCGGGTGAACCACCGGCACATCGCGCTCGTCGTGGACGAGTTCGGCGGCATCGCCGGCCTCGTGACGCTCGAGGACGTGCTCGAGGTCATCGTCGGCGAGATCCGCGATGAAAACGACGCCGAGGAGGTGGACGAGATCGAGCGGGAGGGCGCCAACAAGTTCTGGCTGTCGGCGCACGTGACGCTCGACGCGCTGTCCACGCTCACCGGTCACGACTTCCGCCGCGAGGACGTCACGACCGTGGGCGGCCTCGCCTACGAGCTGTTCGACGGCGTGCCGGAGCCGGGCGAGGACATGGAAGTGGCCGGCTTCCGCATCGTGGTGGAGCGCATGCGCGGGCGCCGCATCGAGCGCGTCTACTTCGAGCGGCTTCCCGACGCGCTGCCGGAGGGGGACACGTGAGCCTGCTCGTGCTCTTTCTCGTGCTCCTCGTCGCCTGGCTCACGGCGGCGGCCACGGCGGTGCGCACGGTCAGCCGCATCTGGCTGCGCCACTGGGTGGAGCACAAGCTGGCGGGCGCCACGACGGCGACGCTGTTCGTGACGCGCCCGTCGCGGCTGCTCCTGGCGGCGGGCACGGGCATCGCCGCACTGACCATGACGATCGGCGTCGTGGCCGTCGCGCAGTCGGCGTCAAGGATGGCGCTCGCCCGCACGCTGGCGATCGCGGCGCTGCTGCTGCTCGTGGTGGGGCAGTCGGTGCCGCGGGCCATCGCGCGCCGGTGGGGGATGGCGCTCGTTCCGGTGCTGCTCCCCGGCCTGCACGTGCTTGGCCTCGTGGTTGCCCCTGTGCTCGCGTTTGCGGAGTGGGCGGCGCGCGCGATGGCGCACGCGGCGCCCGAACCGGTGGACGAGGCGCGCGACGCGCTCGAGGACCTGCTGCGCGAGGGCGAGCTCGAGGGCGTGGGCGAGGCCGATGAGAGCGCGATCATCAGCGGCGTCGTGGAGTTCGGCGTCAAGCGCGTGCGCGACGTCATGACCCCGCGCGAACGCATCGTGGCGGTGGAAAGGACGCTGCCTGCCGGGGAGATCGCGCGTCTCGTGGCGCGCACGGCGCTGTCGCGCATCCCGGTCATTGACGGCGACCTCGACCATGTCATTGGCATGATCCACTCCTTCGACGTGCTCGAACGTCCGGCGACGCCCGTGGGGCGCATCCGGCGCGTCACGTTTGCGGCGCCCGACCTGCCGTGCATTGACCTGATGCGCATGATGTTGCGCGAACGGCGGCATCTGGCGATCGTGCGCGATGCGTCGGGGCGCACGCTGGGCCTCGCGACGCTCGAAGACCTCGTGGAGGAACTGGTGGGCGACATTCACGACGAGCACGACGGCTCGGCGCTCGGGGGCGAGGGATGAGCGCGCTGACGCTTCCCTCCGGATCACCGCGCGCGCTCCAGAAGCTGCTCGACGACTTCACCGCCGGGCGCAAGGCGGCGCTCGCGCGCGCGGTGTCCATGGTCGAGGACGGCCGCGCCGGCGCCGATCTCCTGCTGGCCGCCCTGCATTCGCGCGTCGGGCGGGCCCGGCGCATCGGGCTCACCGGCCCGCCGGGGGCGGGGAAGAGCACGCTCACCACGCGGCTCGCCGCCGCCTTGCGCGAACAGGGGCATACGGTCGGCATCGTGGCCGTGGACCCCACCTCGCCATTTTCGGGCGGTGCCCTGCTGGGCGACCGCGTGCGCATGGAGGCGGTGGCGCTGGATCCCGGCGTTTTCATCCGCTCCATGGCCACTCGCGGGTCTCTGGGCGGCCTCGCCGGGACGACGCGCGAGGTCTGCGATCTCCTGGATGCGTTCGGCCTCGACCGCATCCTCATCGAGACCGTGGGGGTCGGACAGAGCGAGCTGGACATCGCGCGCACCGCCGACACGTCCCTGCTCGTGCTGGTGCCCGAGGCCGGCGATTCCATCCAGACGCTCAAGGCCGGGTTGATGGAGGTGGCCGACGTCTTCGTGGTCAACAAGGCGGACCGCCCGGGGGCGGACCGCCTGCGCAACGACATTGACCTGATGCTCGGACTGCGCGGCGGCCACGCCCTCAAGGACATCCCCGCGCACCACGGCGTGGACCTGCGCAAGCTCGGGTCGCGCGCGGCGCCGCCCGTCCCGGCCGATGACGGTGAAGAGCGGTGGGCGCAGCCTGTGCTGCGGGCGGTCGGCACAACGGGGGAAGGGCTCCCCGAGGTGCTGGCCGCGCTCGACGCGCACTATGCCTATCTTGAACGCAGCGGGCATCTTGAAGTGCGCCGCCGGGCGCGCCTGCGCGAACGCGTGAAGGACGTGGTCTTTCAGCGCCTCGCGCGGCGCCTCTGGAACGATGCCGACACCAATGCCTGGATTGACGCGCAGGTCGCCGACCTCGCCGCAGGACGAATGACGCCGTATGCCGTGGCCGACGCGCTGCTGCGCCAGAGCGGCCCCCTGATGACCGGAGACACCGCATGACCACGCCGTCCGCACTCGAGTCTCCTCTCGACGCCATGCGCGCCGAGCTGGAGCAGCTGCGCGCCGAATTGGCCCGCTGGCAGGAGCGCTACACCCGCGGCGAGAAGCGAGACCTCGCCTGGACGAATTCGGCCAACGAGGTGGCGCCGCTCTACACGGCGCTCGACCTCGAAGGTTCCGGCGGCACCGCGTTCGAGGTGCCCGGGGAGTTCCCCTTCACGCGCGGCATCCACCCGACGGGGTATCGCGGCAAGCTCTGGACCATGCGGCAGTTCGCCGGCTTCGGGTCGGCGCAGGAAACCAACGCGCGGTACAAGTTCCTGCTCGGCCGCGGCACCACCGGGCTCTCGGTCGCGTTCGATTTCCCGACGTTGATGGGCTACGACTCCGACCATGCGCGCTCGGAGGGCGAGGTCGGAAAGTGCGGCGTCGCCATCAGCTCGCTGGCCGACATGGAGACGCTGTTCGACGGCATTCCGCTCGACCAGGTCTCCACCTCGATGACCATCAATGGGCCGGCGATCATCCTGTGGTGCTTCTACATCGCCGCCGCCGAGAAGCAGGGGGTGCCGCCGGAGAAGCTGCGCGGCACGATCCAGAACGACATCCTCAAGGAGTACATGGCGCAGCACGCCTGGTGCTTCCCCATCGAGCCCGCGCTGCGCCTCATCGTGGACTGCTTTGAGTGGGGGGCCCGGCACGCGCCGTTGTGGAACACCGTGTCCATTTCCGGCTACCACATCCGCGAGGCGGGAGCGACGGCCGCCCAGGAGCTCGCTTTCACCCTCGCCGACGGGTTCACCTACGTGGAGCGCGGCATCGCCCGCGGGCTCAGCGTGGACGAGTTTGCGCCACGCCTGTCGTTCTTCTGGGACATCCACAACGATTTCTTCGAGGAAATCGCCAAGCTGCGCGCGGCGCGCCGCATCTGGGCGCGCCACATGCGCGACCGCTACGGCGCCACGCAGCCGCGCAGCTGGATCATGCGCTTCCACTCGCAGACGGCGGGGGTCACGCTCACCGCGCAGCAGCCGATGAACAACGTCGTGCGCGTGGCGTACCAGGGGCTCGCCGCCGTGCTCGGCGGCACGCAGTCGCTGCACACCAACTCGATGGACGAGACGCTTGCGCTGCCGACGGAGCATGCGGTGGAAGTCGCCCTGCGCACGCAGCAGGTGCTGGCGTACGAGACGGGCGTGGCGTCGGTCACCGACCCGCTCGGCGGCTCGTACTACGTGGAGAAGCTCACCGACGACCTCGAGCGCGAGGCGGAGGCGCTGTTCTCCCAGATCCACGAGCAGGGCGGCGTCGTGCGCGGGCTCGAGGAGGGGTGGTTTCAGAAGCGCATCGCCGAAAGCGCGGCGCGGCAGCAGTGGGAGATCGAGCAGCGGCGCAAGCTGGTCGTCGGCGTCAACGAGTTCATCACGGATGAAGCCCTCACGATTCCACTGCTCAAGATTGACGAGTCGTCGGCCATGGAGCAGACCGCCCGGCTCGCGCGGCTGCGCGAGACCCGCGACAATGCACTCGTACGGCAGCGGCTCGATGCGCTGCGCGAGGCGGCGCGCGGCAGCGAGAACACCGTGCCGTACATCCTCGACTGCGCGCGCGCCTACGCGACGCTCTATGAGATCCGGGCGGCGCTCGAGGACGTGTTTGGGGCGTACCGGGAGCCGGTGTTTTTCTGAGAGAGACAACAGAGAGACAACAGAGAAACAACAGAGAGACAACAGAGCGACAGGGACCTGTGGCCAGGCGATTTCGCGCAACGCGGCAGACGGCGCCCGCCGACTGGTGGAAGTCGTACTTCGACGCCGGCTACCTGCGCGAGTACGAGCCCATGTTCGACCTCGAGGAGGACCGCCACCAGGTGGCGCGCCTCCTCGAGCTGCTGGCGCTGCCGGCGGGCGCGCGCGTGCTCGACTGTCCCTGCGGCCAGGGACGGCACGCGCACCTGCTCGCCGAGGCCGGTTTCGACGTGGATGGTGTGGACTATTCCGCGCCGCTGCTGGCGAAGGCGCGCGCGCGCGGTACCGGGCGCCCCTTGCGCTACCGCCGGGCCGACATGCGCCGCCTGCCCGCCCGCTGGACCGGACGGTTCGACGCGGTCGTCAACCTGTTCACGAGCTTTGGCTTCTTCACGGATCCCGCGGATGACGTGCAGGTACTGCGGGAGTTCGCGCGGGTGCTGAAGCCCGGCGGTGTGCTCCTCTGGCACGGCGGCGACCGCGACGGGGTGATGGCCAAATTTGTCGCGCGCGACTGGTGGACGACTTCCGACGGCACGATGGTGGCCCAGGAGCGCCACTTCGATCCGCTGACGGGGTTCCTCACGGTCGAGTCGAGTTGGCGCGGCCCGCGCGTGCACGAAGACCGCGAACATCGCATCCGGCTGTACACACCGTCGCAGCTGGCCGGCCTCCTGCTCGGCGCCGGCCTCGTCGTGGAGCAGGCGTATGACAGCTTCAGCGACCGCCCGCTGGGCCGCCGCACGAGTGAAATGCTGCTGCTCGCGCGCAAGGAGGCCGCGCCGCGCCGGCGCTAGGCGGGCCGCGGTGGTGCCGAACGTCCCCCAACCCCGCAGGAGCGTAAGAAGGGAAAGCGAGACAAGCGCGTGGATGCCTACATCGCGAAGGCCGCCCCCTTCGCGAAGCCGTTTCTCACGCACGTGCGCACCATCGTGCACGCGGCGTCGCCGTCCGTGGACGAGGACATCAAGTGGGGCATGCCCTGGTTCTGCCACAAGGGCAAGCTCCTCGCGTACATGTCGGCCTTCAAGGCGCACGTCGGTTTCGGCTTCTATCGCGGCGCGCTCGTGATGGGGACGGGCGCGGAAAAGCGCGACGCCATGGGCAGCTTTGGACGCCTCACGAGCGTGAACGACCTTCCGTCGAAGGCCACGGTGGCGAAGTACGTGACGAAGGCCGTTGCGCTCGCCGAGCAGACCGTGGCAGGCGCCGCGCCGCACCCCGAAGCCAATGCCGAAACTCCCGGCGGCGCTGGCCAAGGCCCTGCGCGCCGATGCGGCGCTGCGCGAACAGTGGAACGCATTCACACCGGGCAAGCGGCGCGAGTACCTCGCATGGATCGCCGAGGCCAAGCAGGAGGCAACGCGCGAGCGACGGCTGGCGACGACGATCGCGCAGGTGCGCGAAGGGAAGTCGCAGAACTGGCGGTACGAGCGCTCGCGCGGATAGCAGCCGTCGCGCGCCGCGCGCCGCGCGCTGCCCGACGCGAGCGCGGTCGCCGCGCGTCAGCGCGTGACGGTCAGTACGGCACGCGAATCGCCGCCTTGATCTCGAGCGTGCGGCCGCCGGCAAAGGTCAGCGTCACGGGGAGGGTGTCGCCGGCTACGAGCTTCCGGTGCAGCGCGGTGACCATCAGGTGCTTGCCGCCTTCCGCGAGCACCACCGAGTCGCCGGCGGCGACGAACGCCGAGTCGAGCGCCATCATGTGGACCATGCCGGACATCTCGTGCGTCTCGTGCAGCGACACCGCCTCGGCGAGCGGCGACGAGGCCCCCGTGAGCGTCACCGGCGCGGCTTCGGTGTTGACAAGCGAGAAATAGAGGGCCGTCACCATGCCGGAATCTGCCGCGCGGGACCACGCGTCGTGGACGCTGAGGGCGGCCGGCGGGGAGGGCGCCGGGGCATCGCGTCCGCCGCAGGCGGCGGCGAGGGCGAGCAGGGCGACGGCAAGCTGGGGCTGTTTCACGGGCGGTGTCCGACGGTGCGCGGCGGCCCCGCCGCGCACCGGGTTGTGGCAGAGTGAGACGTCAGGCCGGGTTCGGACGCCATCGCACGCGAACCGGCCTGACGCTCAGGGCCTGGCTGAAACTTACCTCGCTTCGCCGCCGAACGCCGACTTGAGTCCCCCCAGCAGGTCCATCGTCACCGGCACGATGGTGCCGTTGCCGTTGCTGGTCATCTCGGTCAGCGTCTGCAGGTACCGCAGCTGCAGCGCCGGCGGGTTGTCACGGATGATGACGGCCGCCTTGCCAAGCGTCTCCGCCGCCAGGAATTCGCCGTCGGCGCGAATCACCTTGGCGCGCTTCTCGCGCTCGGCTTCGGCCTGCGCCGCCATCGAGCGCTGCATGGTCTCGGGCAGGAGCACGTCCTTCACTTCGACCACCGAGACCTTCACGCCCCACGGCTCGGTGTGGTGATCAATGATCGTCGCGAGCTTCTGGTTGATCTTGTCGCGCTGGGCGAGCAGTTCGTCGAGTTCCGACTGGCCGAGCACGCTCCGCAGCGTGGTGAGCGCGATCTGCGACGTCGCCCGGTCATAATGCTCCACCTGGATGAGCGCCTTGGCGCAGTCCACGACCTGGAAGTAGACCACCGCGTCCACCTTGATGGTCACGTTGTCGCGGGTGATCAGTTCCTGCGGCTCGACGGTCAGCGTCACGACGCGCGTGTCAATCTTGAACATGCGGTCAATGAGCGGAATGATGAGGCGCAGTCCCGGCGCCCGCACCCCGACCAGCCGGCCGAAGCGCAGCACGACGCCGCCCTCGTACTGCTTCACGATCCGCACGCCGTACTGGAAGAGGAACACGGCGACTGCGGCGGCGATGATGTAGTTCACAATGTTGGCGTTCATGCCAGCGTCTCCAGAGAGGTAGTCCCAACCAGCGGTTACGACGTGAACTTCGACCAACCCTTCAACGGCTGTCGGACGGGCGGCTTCTCCTTCATCCACTCTTTCGGGAACGTCTCGACGTTCCCCCACAGCGGCAGCAAGCGCGAAAAGACGAAGATGACCACGAACGGCAGCGCCAGGATCACCGCGCCGGCGATCAGCCCCTCGCGCCCGTAGATGTCCACCTGGAAGTTCAGGAAGCCGCGCAGGCTCTTCGAGAACATCTGCCCGCCCATCACCACGTTCCAGCGCATGGCGGCCACCTGCGCCAGCAGCAGCAGCCCGCCGAGCACGCCAATCAGGTTGCGGGCCGCCGCCGGTATCCGCTGCTTGAACACGACGACCGCGCCCATCATCAGGAACGGGACCACCGAGCCGAGCAGGATCTGGATGATGAACATGCTCACGAACAGCTTGCCGGTGACCAGCTGCTTGAGGATCGTCCAGTCCTCGTTGGCCATGTAGGCGTGGTTCACGAGCTCAAGCAGTTCCAGCGTGACGTCAATGATCAGGAAGTACCACGCCGTCTCGATGAGCGCGTGCACGCATTCCCCGTCAATGACCCGCCCCTTTACCCAATGGATGATGATGTAGCAGACCATCACCATCGCGACACCGGAGACAATCGCGCTGAGCAGGAAGATCACCGGCATCAGCGGGCTGGCCCACCACGGGTTGGCCTTGATGGCGCCGAAGATGAAGCCCACGTAGCCATGCAGTCCGCACGCCGCCGGAATTCCGATGGAGGCCAGCACGATCATGACCCGGCGGTCCACCGCCTCGGCTTCCTTGGAGATGTCGAGCACGCCCAGCGCCAGCAGCCAGTACACCGGCTTGAGCGCCGGGTAGCGCGTGTTCTGGTACAGATGGACGATGTCGGTCCGGTAGACGAGCCAGATCTCCACCGCGAGAATGAACAGGTAGGCGGAGTAGATGAAGCCGAAGCCGGCCATCGCCGACGTCACGTTGGGCGTGAACATGATGTTCAGCGCCCGCTCGGGATGACCGAGGTGGTTGAGCAGGGGCAGCGTGGCGAACAGCAGGAAGGCGAAGGCCATCACCATCGCGAAGCGGCTGACGGGCTTCAGTTCTTCCTTGTCGAAGACGTGGTGCATGGACGAGATGATGAACGCGCCGGCCACGATGCCCGTGATGTACGGGTACAGGACGATCATCGTCGTCCAGTAGATGTGCGCCTGGTTCGGGAGGACGTACCCCTCGGTGATGTAGTGGTGCATCTAGATCACCTCGGAGTCGAGTCCGATGTAGCGGGTGCGCGGCCGCGTGCCGAGGAACGATTTCAGCACCTGCACGCGGTTCGTGGCGAGAATGCGGCTGATCTTGCTCTCCGGGTCGCTCACGTTGCCGAAGATGCGGGCTTCGGCGGGGCACGAGACCACACAGGCCGGGAGCAGGCCCTTCGTCACCCGGTGATGGCACCACGTGCACTTGTCGGCGGTGCCGGTCTCGGGATTCAGGTAGCGCGAGCCGAAGGGGCAGGCCTGCACGCAGTAGCCGCAGCCGACGCACCGTTCGTGGTCCACGAGCACCACGCCTTCGTCGGTCTTGAACGACGCTCCCACCGGGCACACCTGGATGCACGGCGTGTCAATGCAGTGGTTGCACAGCTTGGGGACGAAGAAGCCGCGCATCGGCGCCTCTTCCCCCGTCGGCTTGTTGCGCGTCGGCGCCGCATCGGAAAACCCGTCCTCGCCGCCGTTGGGCGAGTTCACGAAGACCTCGCCGTCCGGATAGAACGTGTACTGCTCGACCCACGTCCGGTTGTAGCCGTCGGGCACGCCGTTCTCCGCGCGGCACGCGCGCACGCACGAACCGCAGCCGATGCACTTGGTGGTGTCCACGACGAAGCCGTAGATCACGCCCTTGCCGACCTCGGTCTCGGCGCGCGCCTTGGCATCGGCGCCCGCCTGCGGCAGGCGCAGCAGGGCGGTGTTCACGAAGAGCGAGCCGAAGAGGAA
>JAJZRK010000102.1 GCA_021802745.1 bacterium | reverse complement strand
CCACACCAAGCCCCTGCACCCCTCCCCATCCCACCTTGAGTCACGTTTTTGTTGATCCCTCCGGCCGCCGCTGGCAAAAGGTGCGCCGCATTGCGCTCGGGATCGGCGTCGTTACCTCGCTGCTCGCCCTCGGCCTCGTCTTCAGCATCGTCGTCCCGCCCCTCCTCCCCTCAATGCGCGAGGCGCGACGGGTGGTCGGTGGCGACCGCCGCAATGGCTTCACCAACTCGCGCCGCGAACGCGAGCGGCTGAGCGCCCGTCGCCGCCTGCTGGCGGCCCTCGCGCTCCATCCAGCCCCGCGCGCCGCACATGCCGAACGCCTCGCCCTCGCGCCCGGCCGACGCACCGAGGCGCGCCGCGCCGTCCCGCCCGCCGCCGCCAACCCGGTGCGCCCGCCCCTCGTCGTCGGCTTCAACGTCAAATGGGACGACAACTCCTTTGCCGCCTTTCGCGCCCACGCCGGCGAACTCGACTGGGTGGTGAACGAGTGGATCTTCGTTGCCAATCACGGCGACTCCCTGCGCATAGACATTGACCCGCGCGTGCTTTTCGCCAACGCGCTGCGCCCCGCCGACTCCCGGCCGCGCATTCTCGCGATGGTCAGCAACTACGAGTCGCAGTCCGGCGTCTTCGCCACCGCCGACCTGCGCCGCCTCCTCACGCATCCGGCGGCGCGCCGCAAGGCCATCGCCCAGCTCACGGCCACGGCCGAGCGGTACGGCCTCGCCGGCGTCACCATTGACTTCGAGGAAGTGCCCGACGATCTCGTCGGCGACTGGATCGCCTTCCTGCGCGATCTGCGCACCGCCATGGCGCCGGCCAGGCGGCTCGTCACCACCACCATCGCCGCCTCCACCGATCCGGCGACGGCGCGCGCCGTCGCCGCGCGCTGTGACTACGTCTTCGTGATGCTCTACGACGAGCATTTCGGTCGCGGCGAGCCGGGGCCTGTGGCCAGCCAGTCCTGGTATGACGAGCGCGCCGCCGCACTCACCGCCGCGGTCGGCCCCGCCAAGGCCATTCTCGCGCTCGGCGCCTTCGGCTACGACTGGAACGACGCCGGCGGCCGCATTCACGGCCATGCCGTCACGTATCAGGAGATGATCAGCAAGGTGCGCGATGCCCACACCGTCGTGCATTTCGATGCGTACACGCTCAATCCGTACGCCGTGTGGGACGATCCCGACAGCACGAGCCATGTGGCCTGGTTCCTCGACGCCGCCACCGGGTGGAATCACCTCAGCACCGTCGCGCGCCTCAAGGCCGCCGGCGCCGCGCTCTGGCGCCTGGGCGCCGAAGATCCGTCGCTCTGGGCGCTGCTCGGTCGCCATCACGCGCCGCCCGCGCCCAGCGAGATCGCCGCCATCCCCCCTGGCTATCAGGTGGAGTTCGAGGGCAACGGCGAGTTGCTGCGCTTGCGCGCGCCCCCGTCGGGCGGCGTACGCACGCTGCACCTCGATGCCCGGCGCGGACTCATCGTCGCCGAATCGCTCACCGTGCTCCCGTCGCCGTGGGTCATCGAACGGTTCGGCGAAGCGGCCGGCAAGGTGGCGCTCACCTTCGACGACGGCCCCGACGCGCGCTGGACTCCCGACATCCTCGACACCCTGAAGAGCCGCGGCGTGTCCGCCACGTTCTTTGTCGTCGGCCGCGACGCCGATGACCGCCCGGGTCTCCTCCGCCGCATCTATCGCGAAGGGCACGAGATCGGCAACCACACCTACACGCATCGCAACCTCTCCCTCACCGCGCCGTGGGTGGGGCATCTCGAACTCGTCGCCACCGAACGGCTCATCGAGACGATCGTCGGCCGCCGCACCGTGCTCTTCCGCCCGCCCTACTTCGGCGACGCCGAGCCCACCACCGCCGATGAACTCGACCCGGTGGCGATGGCCACGCAGCTCGGCTACGTCTCGGTCGGCGTGCGCATTGACTCCGAAGACTGGCGCCTGCACGACCCGGCGCTGATCATCGCCGAGACCATGAAGAAGCGCCGTGACGGCAACAACATCGTGCTCATGCACGACGGCGGCGGCGATCGCTCGGCCACCGTCGCCGCCCTCGGCCCGGTCATTGATTCCCTCAAGGCGCACGGCGACACGCTCGTGCTCGTCTCGGCGCTCGCCGGCGTGTCACGCGATGACGCCATGCCGCCGCTCCCCGCGCGCTCCGCGGTCGAGCGGTCGGTGGACCTGCTCGCCTTCGGCGCCATCGGCGCCGTGGACTGGGGGCTCTACTGGCTCTTCTTCGTCGCGGTGATCCTCGGTGTGGGGCGGCTCCTCTTCATCCTCGGCCTCGCCGTCATTCAGCGCATGCGCCGCCGGCGCTCGCCCACGCCCCACTTTGCGCCGCCCGTGTCTGTCATCGTCCCCGCCTTCCGCGAGGCCAAGGTCATCGAGCGCACCGTGCGGTCGCTGCTCGAGCAGCAGTATGACGGGCCAATCGAGGTGGTCGTCGTGGACGACGGGTCGCCCGACGACACGTATGCCGTGGCGCGCCGCGCCTTCGACGGCGACGCGCGCGTCACCGTGCTCACCAAGCCCAACGGCGGCAAGGCGAGCGCGCTCAACTACGGCATCGCCCGCGCCTCGGCCGAGATCATCATTTGCCTCGACGCCGACACGCTGTTTGAGCCGCAGACCGTGGCCGAGCTCGTCGCGCCGCTCGCCGACGCGCACGTCGGCGCGGTGGCCGGCAACGCGAAGGTGGGCAACCGCCTCAATCTCGTGACGCGCTGGCAGGCGCTCGAGTACGTGACGAGCCAGAACCTCGACCGGCGCGCCTTTGCCCTGCTCGACTGCATCACCGTCGTCCCCGGGGCCGTCGGCGCCTGGCGCAAGGCGGTCGTGCAATCGGCGGGCGGGTTCCGCGGCGACACGCTCGCCGAGGACCAGGACCTGACCCTCGCGGTGCATCGCGCCGGATATTCGGTGGCGTATGCCGAGCGCGCCATCGCATGGACCGAGGCGCCCGACACCCTGCGCGGGCTCGCGCGCCAGCGTTTCCGCTGGTCGTTCGGCACGCTCCAGTGCGCATGGAAACACCGCGACGCCCTGATGAACCCGAAGTACGGCACGCTCGGCATGGTGGCGCTCCCCAACACCTGGCTCTTTCAGCTGATCCTCACCGCGCTCTCGCCGCTTGCCGATCTCCTCTTCGCCTGGGGCCTCGTCTCCGCGTGGATGACGTGGCGGTCGTTTGGCGAATCATACGCGCTGGTGGACCTGTACCAGATCCTGATCTTCTACGCCGTCTTCCTCGTCACCGACTGGCTCGGCGCAGTGATTGCCTTCCTCATGGAACCCGATGAGGAGTATTCGCTCACCTGGCTCATCGTGCTGCAGCGCTTCGCGTACCGGCAGGTGATGTACTGGGTTGTCGTGCGTTCCTTCATCGCGGCCGTACGCGGTCGCACGGTGGGATGGGGATCGTTGGAACGAAAGGCCACCGTGGGAGCTAGTAGGTAGATGACAGGGAGTGGACGAGCGTGGCCCGAGGCATCATTCTCATACTGCGTTGATTGCCGGTATCCGTTCTCGTGACCAAACTCCTGCGTCGTCCCTTCGGCGTGCTGGCCGGGGCGTTGATCTTCTGCCTCGCGCTCTGGACGCTGCATCATGAGCTCGCCACCCTGCACTACCGCGACATCCGGCTCGCGGTGCGCGCGGTGCCGAACGTGCAGCTGCTCCTCGGCCTCGCGTTCACCGCCCTCGGTTACGCCGCCCTCGTGAGCTACGACTGGCTCGCGGTGCGGTACATCCAGCATCCGCTCGCCACGCGGCGCGTCGCCTTCGTCGGCTTCGTCGCCTACGCGCTGTCGCAGTCGCTCGGCTTTCCCATGCTCCTTGGCGGCTCGCTGCGCTACCGGTTCTATTCGGCGTGGGGGCTGTCGAGCGCCGACATTGCGCTGACGGTGGGCTTCAACGCCGTCACCTTCTGGCTCGGCGTGCTCAGCGTTGGCGGCGCCGTGCTGCTCATTGATCCACACGCCGCCCCCGAGCTGCTCGGGCTGCCCGTGGCCTCGCTCGCGACC
Source organism: bacterium (assembly GCA_021802745.1). Next base: position 7,608 of record JAJZRK010000102.1, on the reverse strand, counting down.
ATCGGCGCGTTGCTCCTCGTGCTCGTCGCCGGCTACCTCGTGGCCAGCGCGGTGCGCCGGGCCCCGCTGCGCGCGCTCGGCTGGGAGTTCGCGCTCCCCCGGCCGCCGCTCTCGTTCGCGCAGGTGTTCGTGTCGTCGCTCGACTGGGTGGCCGCCGGGGCCGTGCTCTTCGTGCTCCTCCCCAAGGATCATCCCGTCCCGTTTGGCGCGTTCCTGAGCGCCTTCCTGCTGGCGCAGGTCGTCGGCCTCGCGAGCCACGTGCCCGGCGGCATCGGCATCTTCGAGTCGGTCATCGTGCTGCTGCTGAAGGACGAGATTCCCGCCGCCGGGCTCGTCGGCGCGCTGCTCGCGTATCGCGTCGTCTACTACCTCGTGCCGCTGGGCAGCGCGCTCGCCCTGCTCGCCGCCAACGAGCTGGCCCGCGCGCGGCACGGCATCGCCCGCGCGGCGCAGGTGGCCGGACGCTGGGTGCCCGGCGTCGTGCCGTCCATGCTCGCGGTCACGACGTTCATGTCGGGCACCATCCTGCTCTTCTCCGGCGCGACGCCCGGCGTGCACTCGCGCCTGCGGCTGCTCGCCGACGTCTTCCCGCTTGCGGTCATCGAGTTCTCGCACTTCACGTCGAGCCTCGCCGGCGTCGCGCTGCTCCTCCTCGCGTGGGGGCTGCAGCGCCGGCTCGACGCCGCCTGGTGGCTGTCGGGCGCCGCGCTCCTTGTCGGCATCCTCGGGTCGCTGCTCAAGGGCGGCGACTTCGAGGAGGCCACATTCCTCGCACTCACCCTCATCGCGCTGCTGCCCGCGCGCCGGCACTTCTACCGCCGCGCCTCGATGACGAGCGACGTCTTCTCGCCCGGATGGGCGGCCGCCATCATCCTCGCCGTCGGGGCTACATTCTGGCTCGGCCTCTTCGCGTTCAAGCATGTGGACTATTCCGGCGACCTGTGGTGGCAGTTCGCCGTGCGCGACGACGCGCCGCGCTTCCTGCGCGCGTCGGTCGGCGTCACCGCGCTGTTGCTCGTCGTCGCGCTGCAGCGGCTCCTGCGCCCCGCCCCCTTGCGGTTCGAGGCGCCCGACGAGCGTGCGCTCGACCGCGCCGCCGCCATCGTGCACACGGCGCGCGACGTGCACGCCAACCTCGCCCTGCTCGGAGACAAGTCGCTGCTCTTCAGCGACGCCGGCAATGCCTTCGTGATGTATGGCGTGTCGGGCCGCTCGTTCGTCGCGCTCGGAGACCCGGTGGGGGCGCCCGCCGAGCGGCAGGAACTCGGCTGGCGGTTCCGCGAACTCGCCGACCGGCACGGTGCCGCCACCGTGTTTTACGAAGTGCGCATGCACAACCTCCCGCTCTACCTCGACCTCGGGTTGTCGCTCCTCAAGCTCGGCGAGGAGGCGCGGGTGCCGCTGGCCGACTTCTCCCTGCAGGGCGGGGCGCGCAAGGGGATGCGGCGCACGGTCAACCAGGTGGAGAAGGACGGCGGCGAGTTCGCCGTCGTGCCGGTGGCGGACGTCGCGGCGCTGATGCCGGAACTGCGCGCCGTCTCCGACGAGTGGCTCGACTCCAAGCGCGTGCGCGAGAAGGGATTCTCGCTCGGCTGCTTCGACGAGACGTACCTGCGGCGCTTTCCGGTGGCCGTGGTGCGGCGCGAGGGGCGCGTGGTCGCGTTCGCCAACCTCTGGCGCGGACAGCCCGGCGACGAACTCACCGTGGACCTCATGCGCTACTCGGCGCAGGCCCCCGACAATGTGATGGAGTACCTGTTCATCCAGTTGATGATGTACGGGCGCGGCGAAGGGTTCTCGCACTTCAATCTCGGCATGGCGCCGCTCGCCGGCCTCGAGAACCGCGCGCTTGCCCCGCTCTGGAACCGCGTCGGCGCCTTCGTGTACAGGTTCGGAGAGAACTTCTACAACTTCCAGGGACTGCGCGAATACAAGGAGAAGTTCAATCCCATCTGGGAGCCGCGCTATCTCGCCTCTCCCGGCGGACTCATGCTCCCGCGCATCCTCACCAACGTCGCCACGCTCATCTCGGGCGGCATTACCGGGATCGTCAAGAAGTGAAGGCCTGGCATTCGCGGCACGCGTGGCCGTTCGCGCTCAACCATACGCCGGCGCTTGCGCGCACGCTCATGTTCGCGCTCACGCTCGCGCTGCCGTTCGCCGCGGCGCGCGCGCAGCTGCCTTCCGTCGCCGACCTTCCACTCACCGAAGTGCCGGCCAAGGGCACCGGTCATCTGCTCGCCGTCTTCCTCACCGGAGATGGCGGCTGGGTGGCGCTCGACCAGGGCGTCTCCGCCGAACTCGCCGCGGCCGGCATTCCCGTGGTCGGCTTCAACCAGCGTTCGTATCTCTGGGCGGGCAAGACTCCCGACCAGGCCGCCGCCGACCTCGCGCGCATCATCACGACGTACGGCGCGCACTGGCATCGCGATTCCGTGATCGTCATCGGCTACTCCCGCGGCGCCGGCATCGCCCCGTTCGCCGTGAACCGTCTTCCACCCGCCATGCGCGGCACCGTCAAGCTCGTCGTGCTGATCGGGAGCGAGCACCTGGCCGACTTTCATTTCCGGATGCGCGACCTCATCTCGAGCGCCCCCGCGCCCGACGCCGTGCCCCTCATGCCCGAGATCAGGCAGCTCGGCGCCGTGCCGCTGCTGTGTTTCTACGGCGAGGATGAGAAGGACAGCATCTGCCGCGACCTCGCCCCACCCGCGGTCGTGGTGAAGATGAGCGGCGGGCATCATCTCGATGGGGCGTATCCCGAGATCGGGAAACGGATTCTGGCGATCGTGAAGTAGCGGAACGAGAAGTGGGACGGCCACCTCCCCCGTCCCCCCTCTCTCCACTCTTCACTCCGCACCTAACCCCTGCACCCCTCCTCTACCTCACACTGACCCTCGGTCGCAGTACCATCTGCCCCCTCCGCGACAGGTCAATTGATTTCTCCAGCAGTCGCGCCGCTTCCTGCGGCGCGTGGAAGCCCACGGAATTCTCCGCCTCCACGAAGTCGAGCAGGAACTGCGCCTGCCGCTGGAAGTCCTGCGCCGACTTGAGGGTGGCGCTCGTCGAGTCGGCCTTCCGCGCGGCCGCGGCGTCGGCGATCAGGTCGAGCAGCGCATCCATCGCGAGGTTGCGCATCGCGTAGGTCCGGCTCTGGATCAGCTCAACGCGCCCTTTCAGCTCTTCTTCCGTCTGCTTGTGGCAGGTCTGGCAGGCGCGGTTGACCATCAGCATCGGGCTCTGCACGTGGTGGTCGCTGATCTTCTGCGCCCCGGCGCGCTGGAACGGCATGTGGCAGTCGGCGCAGGCCACGCCGCTCCTGGCGTGCACGCCCTGGTTGAACATCTCGAATTCCGGATGCTGCGCCTTCAGCGCCGGCGCGCCGGACGCCGCGTGAATCCAGTCCGCGTGCCCGTTCTTCTGGTAGTACGCCAGGATCGAGTCACCGGCGAGGCCATTGAACCACGGGAAGGTGAGCCGCTTCTCCGGCCCCTTGAAGTAGTACTCCACGTGGCACTGGCCGCACACATAGCTGCGCATCTCGGCGCGGGTCGCCTGCCTGTTGACGTCGTAGTCCTTCACGCCCAGCGAGGCCTTGTACGCGCGGATCCCTTCCATGAACGCCGGGCGCGTGATGCGCAGCGCCATCGAGGCCGGGTCGTGGCAATCCACGCACGACACCGGATGCTGCCCCGTCTCCTTGAGCGCGTCGAAGTACGGCAGGTGATTGAGCGCCTCGAACCCCTTCACCACGTCGCCCTTGCCCAGCCGGATCATCGTCGCGTAGGTCGAGGCGTGGCAGTTGATGCAGGTTCCCGGCTGCTTCGTGACCTGCTGCCGCTCCGTGTACATCTGGTCGGTGAGCATGTACGCGTGCCCGCGCTCCTCGCGAAAGTCCTTCGAGAACGCGTAGCCCGCCCACATTGCCACCAGCCGCGGATCCTCCGCGAGCCGCGACTGTGACACCGTGTCGCGCGGGTCGAGTCTGGTGGGCACGTGCGGCATCGCCTCACTGCCGCCAAAGCGCGTGCGCACCATGTCGGTCGTGCGCAGGTACCCGTCGTACTGCAGCGGGAAGTTCTTTCCCCACTCGGCAGGGTCCGTGGTCGTATCGGTCAGCGCGACCACGCGATAGAAGGGATTGCGCGCCTCATCCTGCTTGCGCGTGATGTCGCGCAGCATGAAACCGGCAAGGACGGCCGCAAGGCCGAATGCGACGGCCACGAGGATCAGCGTCAGCGCGGTCACGCCGCGGCGAGAGCGAAGGAACATGATGGGAATCTCCATCCGGCATCGAAAATCGGTATTCGAACGTGCGACAACCATCCGCCTTCCGTCATCCGCCATCTGCCTTCTCACATCTACCGTCCACCGTCTACCGTCCACCGTCTACCGTCCACCGTCTACCGTCCACCGTCTACCGTCCGCACTTCACCTCACCCAATGCCCCACATACCGATGGCACGCAATGCAGTCCAGCGCGTCGTCGCCCGTCCCCGCATGACCATCGCGGGCGGCGGGGGTGATGGCCGACGCGAGTTCGGCGTGGCAGCTCAGGCAGGCGTCCTGCGTGACGCGCCGGTTCTTGGCGCGGATGCGCAGCGGGTCTGGATGCCGCCCCGTCGTGAAGTTGAGCGAATGCCAGAAGCCGTTCTCGCCCTTCACCAGGTATTTGTGCACGAGGTTGTCGTGCGGGGCGTGGCAGTCGTTGCACGCCGCCACGTGGCGATGGCTCGACTTCTCCCACGCCGCGAAATGCTCGCGCATCACGTGGCAGTTGGCGCACGCCGCCGGGTCATTGGTCAGGTACGAGTATCCCTTGGCGGCGATGAAGGTATAGCCGCCCAGTCCGCTGGCGGTGCCGAGCAGCGCGGCGATCGCGAGGGCGATCCATTTGGTCATCAGTCCGCGCACCGCCCGTTCGCGCGGAGCGCACGGCGGGGCCCACGTCGTTCGATGCGTGCGGTCAGACTCGCGATGGGCGACTCAGGGTGGGAGCGGCGCAAGCCTTCAGGGAATCGGATAATAGGCATCCTCCATACCTGTTCAATCGGAGATCCGAGGACAATCTGTGGGAGAATGTACGTCTGGGACGCGTGCAGGGGGACGGCCCACCTCGCCCGTCCCCCCTCTCTCCACTCCTCACTCCGCACCGAACCCCTGCACCCCTCCTCGTCCCCTAGTCAAACACGCACAGCACATCCTCCCCCCCATCCACGTTCGGCACCACCACTTCAATGCGCCCGTTGCGCCAGTTGGCGACCATGACGTTCGAGTAGTAGTCGTGCGGGCCGAAGTAATCGAGCCAGATCGTGCGGTCGTCGTTCTCGTACGTCCCCGCGTAGGCGCGGGTGTATTCGTAGAACTGCCCCGTCCCCGTCCACTCGCGCACTTCAACGAGCAGGGCGTACGAATGGTCGCGGCGCAGCGTCAGTGAGCCGCGCACCACCTCCACGCGCGGACTTCCCGGCAGGCTCCCGCCGCTGATGATCGTCGGCACCGGACGGTTGTTCGCGTACGCCAGGTAGTACGTGCCGCGGTCCCAGTACGGCGAGAACGGATCGTCGTAGCAGGCGCCAAGCGTGGCGACGACGGCAGTCAGCGGCACCACGCGCTGCATCGCGCGTTTCACACCAGCGAGTGTCATACGGCCTCCATGGTTGAGGACGGCCTCTCGGCCCCTGACCATGGAAGGAGCAACGATGGTGCCACGCCGCCGCCCCTGCCGGCGGCCGTTTTGTGTCACCCGCCGGTGACAAAGCGTGTCGTCCTCGCGCTGGCCGCACCGCGCTCGTCCTCGCGCAAGGACATCCTCGTGTCACATCGGTACACCCCCCGCACCCTGCACCCCGCACCCCGCACCACACTCCTTACCCTGCACCACACCCCGAACCCTGCACCCCGCACCACACCCTGCACCCCCCACCACACCCTGCACCCTGCCCCCCCCGCCGTTCACCGCTCCAACGCCCACCCCACTGCCCCTTCAATCATCGGCCCCGCAATCACCAGCCGCTTCATCGAGTGCGAAGCCAGCGGAATCACGACGTGCCTCAGTCCTGGCCGCGCGGCGAGCAGCAGCGAATCCACGCTGCGCAATCGGTCGTTCGCCCCGCGCACGAGCGCCACGCGCACGTCGGCGCCAATCGCGCGCAGCACCGAATCCACCGCAAAGCTCCCCGGCTCCGTCGGTTCGCCGAACGCCAGATCCGACGCCGACACCTTCAAATGCCCACGCGATCCCGGCGAGATCGCGACCACGCCGCTCAACCGTGCCGGTGGATCGCTCGCCGCCAGCCAGAGCGCCACCTCCGCCCCGACGGAGTGCCCCGCCAGCAGCACGGGCGAGGCGCTGTCGCCCAGTTCGCGCGCCGCGCGCTGCATGAGGTCGCGCATGCCGAGGCGAAACGCCCGCGCTCGCGCCGCCGCCGACTCGTGGGGCCGACTCGCAAACCACGCCCGCAAGTCCACGCCCACCACGTCCACGCCGCGGTCCGCGAGCGCGGCCGCCAGCCGCTGCTGCGCGCCCCAGAATCCAATGTCGTTGCCAAAGAACCAGACCAGCGCGCGGGCGCTGTCGGCGCGGTACACGCGCAGCGCCGCCGCGCGCAGCACCGGATCGCGCGCCACATAGTTGGGCGGCGCTCCCGCCGACTCTTCGCGCACCTGCCAGGCAATCACGCCGGCGGCGATCACGAACAGCACGGCGGCGATCGCCTTCACCCGGCTCACCCCGCGGCGACGCACGGCTCCCTCCAAGGACCTCACCGTCATTACCCCGGCGGCCACCCCTGCGACCGTCCGCCCAGCACGTGCGCATGCAGGTGGAAGACCGTCTGCCCCGCCTCGGCGTTGGTGTTGATCACCACGCGATACCCGCGCTCGGCGATCCCCTCACGCACCGCGATGTCGCGCGCGAACGCCAGCACGCGCCCCGCCACCGCCGGGTCGGTCATCTGATTGAGCGACGGCATGTGTTCCTTGGGAATCACCAGCACGTGCGTCGGCGCCTGCGGATTGATGTCGCGGAACGCGAGGCAATGCTCGTCCTCGGCGACGATCGTCGCCGGAATCTCACGCGCAATGATCTTGCAAAACAGGCACGACATGAACTTCCTCCGTTGTGCTCCGCGCGCCGACCAATCTCGACTTCTCCTCGCCCCCCTCGTCCCTCCTCCTACGCCTCTACCCCCTCCCCGTTCCGCCCCTCCGTCCTCCTACCCCCTCACCGCCCTCGCCACCGCAATCGCCGCCACCCCCGCCGTCTCAAATCGCAGCAGCGACTGCCCCAGCGACGCCCGCTGGAACCCCGCCGCGGCAAACATCTCCACCTCCGCCGGCTCGATGCCTCCCTCCGGGCCCAGCACGATCGTCACCGGCACCTGCGGATCACCCTGCAGCAGTTGCACGATCGGTTCGCCCTCCTGAGCGAGTACCAGCCGCACGCCGTCGGGCGCGGCCGCCACGCACGTCTCCACCGTCGCGTCCGGAAATGGCACCGGCAGCCACGCCCCGCCCGACTGCTCGAGCGCCGATGCCATGCGCGCGCGCAGGCGCTGCTGAAAGGTCGGTCCCTCGCCGCGCGGCGACACGCTGCGCGACCGCTTG
>JAJZRK010000101.1 GCA_021802745.1 bacterium | reverse complement strand
GTCGATGCCGCGGGCCGGGACGAGGACGCAACGATGGAAAAGGCACTCGAAGCCGGCGCCGAGGACTTCGTGCGTGAGGACGATGCGTTCGTCATTACCACGGCGCCCGCCGACCTGCACGCCGTGAGCCAGGCGCTCGACAAGGGCGGCCTCAAGGTTACACAGGCCGAACTGTCGTGGATCCCGAAGAACACCGTGACGGTGACGGGCGAGCCGGCCAGCCAGCTGATGAAGCTCCTCGAGGCGCTCGAGGAACTGGACGACGTGCAGAAGGTGGACGCGAACTTCGAGATGGATGAATCGGAGATGGCCGGCACGTGATCGTCCTCGGCATTGACCCCGGCACGGCGGTAACGGGCTACGGCGTCGTTCGCACCCGGGGCGGCAGCCCGGCGAGCGGCGCCGAGTTGCTCGAATGCGGGGTCATCCGGACGCGGCCCAGCGAGGCGCTCGCGGCGCGCCTGAGCGACATCTACGAAGGGGTCCGCGAGCTGATTGCGCGGCATGCGCCGCAGGCGCTCGCGGTCGAGGACGTGTTCTACGCCAAGAACGTGCGCACCACGGTGGTGCTGGGGCACGCGCGCGGCGTGGTGCTGCTGGCCGGCCAGCAGGCGGGGCTGCCGATCCACGAGTATCCGCCGGCGACGATCAAGAAGGCGGTGACGGGGAGCGGCGGCGCCACCAAGGGACAGGTGCAGTTCATGGTGGCCAGGCTGCTGCGGCTGAAGCATGCGCCCGAGCCCGCCGACGCGTCGGACGGCGTGGCCGCGGCGCTCGCCTGCGTGCTGCAGGCCGACGTCACCCGCCTCATCGAGGCGCACCGATGATCGCCCGCGTCGCCGGCACCCTGCTGGCCGCCGACATTGACCGCGTCGAGATCATGACGGCGGGAGGCGTGGCGTACGCCGTGCACATTCCGCTGTCGGTCGCCGAGTCGCTCCCCCGCCCCGGCGGCGCCATCGAGTTGCACACGGCACTTGTGGTGCGCGAGGACAGCTGGACGCTCTACGGCTTCGCCAGTGCGGCGGAGCGCGCGCTCTTCCAGCGGCTGATGGGGACGACGGGCGTGGGCCCCGCGCTTGCCATGAACCTGCTCTCGGCGCTCGGCGGCGATCGTCTCGTGCGCGCGGTGCAGGACAACGACCTCGCGACGCTCACGCGCGTGCCGCGCGTGGGCAAGAGGCTCGCGGAACGCCTGGTGCTCGAGCTGCGCGACAAGCTCGTCGCCGCTAGCGCGGCACCGACCACTGGGCGCGCGAGCGCGCCGGCGGGCCCGGGGGCTGATGCGGTGCGTGCGCTCGTCGCGCTCGGCTATCAGGCGGGCGATGCGGAGAAGGCGGTCATGGGCACGCTCGAGGATGGAAGCGCCGGCGACACTGCCGACCTGATCCGCAAGGCGCTGGCCCGCGTCTCAAAACGCTGACGTACATTCAGGCATGTCCCGCGCCGAGATCACCACCCCCGAAGTGCTCGCCGACGAATCGGTGGTCGAGCTGTCGCTGCGCCCGCAGCGGCTCGCCGAGTTCATCGGCCAGGCCAAGGTGAAGGATGCGCTGCGCATCTACATTGACGCGGCGCGCGAACGGAAGGAGCCGCTGGACCACGCGCTGCTCTTCGGCCCGCCGGGACTGGGCAAGACGACGCTGGCTGAGCTGGTGGCGCGCGAAATGGGCGTGAACATCCGCACGACGAGCGGCCCCGCGCTGGAGAAGCCCGGCGACCTTGTGGGGACGCTGACGAACCTGCGCCAAGGCGACATCCTGTTCATTGACGAGATCCATCGCCTGCGACCGATCATTGACGAGTTCCTCTATCCCGCGATGGAGGACTACAAGATTGACATCCGGCTGAGCGAAGGGCCGAAGGCGCAGACGATCACGATGCCGGTGGAGAAGTTCACGCTCATTGGCGCAACGACGCGGCTCGGCATGCTCACGGCGCCCCTGCGGGCGCGCTTCGGCATCGAGCTGCGGCTCAACTACTACCCGGCCGACGAGATCGAGCACATTGTGCACCGCACCGCCGAGGTGATGAAGGTGCAGATTGACCCGGCCGGCGCGAAGGAGCTGGCGCGGCGCGCCCGCGGCACGCCACGCGTGGCGAACCGATTGCTGCGCCGCGTGCGGGACTACGCGCAGGTGCGCGCGCAGGGCATCGTCACCGAGGCCGTGGCGCGCGAGGCGCTCGAGATGCTCGACGTGGATCACTTCGGGCTCGACGAAATGGATGCGCGGCTGCTGCGCACCATCATCGAGAAGTTCGAGGGCGGGCCGGTGGGCGTGCAGACGATTGCGGCGGCGGTGGGCGAGGATGGCGATACCATCGAAGAGGTCTACGAGCCGTTCCTGGTGCAGAACGGCTTCCTCCAGCGCACGTCGCGCGGCCGCATGGCGACGGCGCTCGCGTACCGCCACTTCGGCTACACACCTCCTGCGCAGACCGGCGATGCGCAGGGATCGCTGCTTTAGGCGACTGACGCGCCGCGTCTTCGCGGCGCCGGTGGGCGCGGCGCCGGTGGGCGCGGCGCCGGTGGGCGCGGCGCCGTCAGGCGCAGCGCCGTGGAGCGCCGGGGCCTCGCGGCGGTTCGCGGCCGCCCTGTGGCTGTGCACGGCGGCGGCCGGCACGGCCGCCGCCCAACGGACCACCGCACTCCCCGCTCTCGGCGTCACCACACGCGCCGACTCGCTCGCGGCCCTCGCCCGGCTCGATTCGCTCGTGCTTCGCCCCGACGCCACCGCCGCCGCATGGCACGCGCGCGGATTGCTCGCGTGGCAGTTGTCGCAGTCGCAGCGCGCCGTCGGAACGCGCGTGGACCGCGCACAGCTGCGGCTGAACCAGGCGGCGGATTCGTCGCTGCTGCGGGCCGTCACCTTGGAGCCCGCCAACGTGCGATTCCTGGTGGACTTCGCCACCTACCGCTCGCAGGGATCGCCCATCGTGCGGGCGGGCGCCACGCGTTTCATCCGGCGCGCCTTCGAGGCGGCGCGGGCGCAGGGCGACTCGCTCGTGGTGGCGCAGATGGCCGACGCGCTGGGGATGCTCGCCTTCAGGGATTACCAGTCGATGTTTGGGCGGCGGATGTCGCTGAGCAACGGCCCGGGAGTCAGCCTGATGGACATCGTGGGCCAGCAGTCGGGGGCCGGAAGCTTTCGTCAATCATCGGATGCGGTCAACGGCTCCACGACGAGCAGCGCCAACGCCGTGCGTGATGCCATCGAGAGTCGCTCGACGCTCGTCGGCGGCAATCCGCCGCCCGGCGTGCAGGCCTACGACGACGCACTCGAGTTGTTCGAGACGGCCACGCGCGCCGCGCCCGCCGTGCCGCGTCCGTGGCGGCACCGCTTTGCCGCGCTCGCCGACCGTCAGCGCTGGGAAGAACTCGCTGTCGTTGCGCACGAGCGTCTGACCGTCGCCCCGTGGGACCCAGACGCCTGGCTCGCCCTTGGCCTCGCCAGGCATCGCAGCGGCCAGGGGGGAGCGATGGCCGCCTTCGACAGCGCCTTCGCCCAGATGGCCGACAGCACGCGGCGGCGCCTTGACCGCGTGGAGCGGATCATGCGTCCCGCGGCGGTGAAGTCGCTCGATGCGCTCCCACCCGCCGAGCGGGCGCGCACCGCGCGGTTCGTGTGGACGGCGGCCGATCCGCTCTGGAGCGTGCCCGGCAACGAGGTGCGCGCCGAGTACCTGGCGCGTATCGCCTTCGCCGAGCTGCGCTACCCGGATGAGGAGAAGGGGATGCACGGGGTGGACACGTTCCCGGGCGACCTGCATGTGCGGTACGGTTTCCCGAAGATCACGGCGAACTGGTCGTGCTCCGGCGCGCAGGCGGAGGCCGATTCACCCGACGGCGCCAACCAGGTCTGCTGGTTCTGGTGGTTCGCGCCGCGCGTGCAGTTCATCGTGCATTACCAGCCGATCTTCAATCATTTCCGGCCCGGGTTCGACGATATCGCGATCAACGAGGAGATCCAGGCGCAGGCGCCGGCGAGTTGGTCGAACGTGCCCGGGCTTCCCTCCATTGACTCGATTCCGCTGCGCGTCGCCCGCTTCCGTCCGGACGGTGCGCAGCCGAGCGTCTTCCTGTCAGGCACCATCCCTGTACAGCGGATGAAAGTGGACGGGGTGCGCACGCCGCCGCCCGTGACGCAGGTCTGGATGTTCGCCGACGGCGCCGACGCGGTGGCGCGCGATTCGTCGCGCGCGAGCGCCGACGGGCTCGCGTTCTGGAAGCTGCGCGCGCCGGCGGGCGACCTGTACGCGCGCGCTGAAGCAGTGGTAGCGAGCGGCGGCGCAGCACGTGGCACGACGTTCGCCCCGGGTGTCGCCGAGCGTGCGGGGCTCGCCATGAGCGACGTGCTCGTCGCGTCGGCGGTAGCGGACGACGCGACGCCCGCGCGACGGTGGCACGAGCTCGCCATCCTCCCCGCCCCCGATACGCTGCCACGCGCACGGGGGATCGCGCTCGCATGGGAGATCTATGGTGGCGGTGCGGGGGCAGAGGCAGGGAATGCGGGAGTGGGACAGGGGGCGCGGCGGTTCGAGGCCGGAGGGCCGGAGCAGCGCTACACCGTGCGGCTGGTGCTGGAGAAGGCGTCGAAGTCCGTCGCGGGGCGCATCGTGGCGCAGATCGGCGGGCTCGTGGGTGCGCAGCGCGGAAACGATCGCGTGATCCTGAGCTTCGAGCGCACCGCGCCGGTGCGCGAGGTGACGCTCGACCATGTGGCGCTCTCGCTGCGCGAGGCGCCCGCCGGGCGCTACGTCCTGACCGTCGAGATCACCGACCGGGCGTCGGGGGCCAAGGTGTCGCGACGTGCGCTGCTGCTGATCGGTCCGTAGGTTTCGCCACCGTTATGAAGGGCCTCCGCACCAGCGACTACGACTTTCACCTGCCGGAGCGGCGCATTGCCCAGACCCCGGCGGAGCGGCGCGACGCCTCACGCCTGATGGTCGTGCACCGTGACTCGGGGGTCATCGAGCACCGGCACTTTGCCGACCTCGCGGCTTTGATTCCATCGGGCGATGTGCTGGTGCTCAACACCACGCGCGTCTTCCGCGCGCGACTGCTCGGGAAGCGCGATTCGGGGGCGCCAGCCGAAGTGCTGCTGCTGCGCAAGCACGACGACGGGCGCTGGGAGGCGATGGTGCATCCGGGCGGCAAGCTCAAGCCCGGACGCGTCGTGCACATCGCGCCGGGCTTTGACGCGGTCATCGAGGAAGTCACCGAGCGCCGCACGCGCCTCGTACGTCTTTTGGTGCAGGGCGACGAGCGCGAGTTGATCGAAACGCACGGACATGTGCCCCTGCCGCCCTACATCGCGCGCGCCGACGCCGCGCCCGACGTGGAGCGGTACCAGACGGTGTACGCGCGACAGTCCGGCTCGGTGGCAGCGCCCACGGCCGGCCTTCACTTCACCCCGGAACTGCTCGCCGCGCTCGATGCGCGCGGCGTGGAACGCGCCGACGTGCTGCTGCATGTCGGCGCCGGCACGTTCAAGCCGGTGGAAGTGGAGGAACTCGCCCAACACCTGATGCACGACGAGTGGTTCTCCATCGCACCAGCCACCGCGGACCGGCTGAATGCCGCGCGCGCGCGCGGCGGCAAGGTGTGGTGCGTGGGAACAACTTCGCTGCGCACGCTCGAGAGCGTGGTGGACGCGCAGCGCGTGTTTCACGCCGGCGAGGGCGAGACGCGGATCTTCATCCACCCGCCGCGGCAGGTGCTGAGCGCCGATCGCCTGGTGACGAACTTCCATCTCCCCCGTTCCACCCTGCTGATGCTGGTGGCGGCGTTTGCGGGATACGACCTCACGATGCACGCGTATCAGGTGGCGATCAACGAAGGGTATCGGTTTTACTCGTATGGGGATGCGATGGTAGTGCTCTGAGGAGGGGGAAGGGTGCAGGGGTGAAGGAAGGGGAGGAGTGGAGGGAGGAGGGAGGAGAGAGGGGGCGGCACGGAGCGCCTCACTCGCCGATTACCTCGTCCACCCTCTCCCTTTCCTCCACTCTTCCTCCTCCCAAACCCCTGCACCCCTCCCCCTCCCTTGCCCTTAGCTTTAGGCAATGTTCCGCTTCGACATCCAAGCCACCTCCGGGCGCGCCCGCGCCGCAACCTTCCGCACGCCACGCGGGGTGGTGGAAACGCCCGTCTTCATGCCCGTCGGCACGCTGGCGACCGTCAAGGCGCTGGATCCGCATGAACTGCGCGGCATGCACGCGCAAATCATCCTGGCGAACGCGTACCACCTGCACCTGCGCCCGGGCGACGAACTCGTGCAGCGACTCGGCGGGCTGCACCGCTTCATGGCCTGGAACGGGCCGATTCTCACCGACTCGGGCGGCTTCCAGGTCTTTTCGCTCGCGTCGCTCAACCGGGTGGATGAAGACGGCGTCACCTTTCGCAGCCACATTGACGGATCGTCGCGGCACTTCACGCCGGAAAGCGTGATGCGCATCGAGACAAACCTCGGCGCTGACGTGATCATGCAGTTCGATCACGTCATTCCGGGGCAGAGCGAGTTCGCGGCGGCGCAGGACGCCTCGGAGCGGTCCATCCGTTGGCTCGGCCGCTGCCGCGCGGCGTTCGAGCACCTGCATAGCGACCCGGATGCGCCGCGACAGACACTCTTCCCCATCGTGCAGGGGGGCATCCATCCCGAGCTGCGGCAGGCGGCGGCGCGGGCCATCGCCGACATGAGCGGATGGGACGGCTACGCCATCGGCGGGCTCTCCGTCGGCGAGGCCAAGCCCGACATGTACGCGATGCTCGAGACGTGCGACGCGGCGATCCCCGCCGACCGGCCGCGCTACCTGATGGGAGTCGGCTATCCCGAGGACCTGCTCGAGGGCGTGGCCCGCGGCGTGGATCTCTTCGACTGCGTGGCGCCCACCCGCATGGGGCGGAACGCGGCCGCGCTCACCCCCGACGGACGCGTCAACATGCGGCGGGCCGAGTTCCGGGAAGACGACCGGCCGATCGTCGAGGAGTGCGCCTGCGCCTGCTGCCGCCGATTCTCGCGCGCCTACGTGCGGCACCTCGTCCAGGCGGATGAAATGCTGGGCGCGCGCCTGCTGTCGCTGCATAATGTACATTTCCTGATCGCGCTGATGCGCGAGGCCCGCCGCCGGATCGTCGCGGGGGACTTCACTTCGTGGAGCCGCGACTGGCTCGCACGGTACCATTCGCAACCCACCCGCTCATGAACGCCCTCCTGCCGATCTTCGCGCAAACCGCAGCCCCCGCCTCCGGCGGCGGCTCGCTGATGCCGTTCCTGTTCCAGCTCGCCGCCATCATGGCGATCTTCTACTTCCTCATGATCCGCCCGCAGCAGAAGCAGCGGAAGCAGCTGGAGCTGTCCGTCATGGCGCTCAAGAAGGGCGACGGCGTGGTGACGACCGGTGGCGTCGTGGGCGAAGTGGTGCACATCAAGGAAACGATTGACGAAGGCAAGCCCGGCAAGGGGATGGACGATCTGGTCACCATTCGCACGGGCGACACGAAGATCGTGATCCAGCGGCGCGCGGTCTCGCAGGTCTTCACGCCCGGAGGCTCGTCGGCCGCGTGAGCGTGCTTCCCATCCGCGTGCTCGGCGACCCCGTCCTTCGCGAGGAGACGCAGCCCGTCGCCGAGGTGACCGACGAGATTCGCCGGCTGATTGACGCCATGTTCGAGACGATGTACGCCGCCAATGGCATCGGGCTGGCGGCGCCGCAGGTGGGACGCACCGAGCGCGTCTGCGTGGTGGATGTCGAGGGAGAGGTCTTTGCGCTCGTGAACCCCGAGGTGGTGCAGGCACAGGGACCGAAGGCGAAGGCCGAAGAAGGATGCCTGTCCATTCCCGACGTGTACGGCGACGTGGAGCGACCGTCGCGCGTGACGGTGCGCGCGCTCGACCGCGACGGGCAGCCGCTCGAGGTGACGGCGGAGGGGCTGCTGGGGCGGGCGTTTCAGCACGAGATTGACCACCTGCACGGCAAGCTGTTCATTGACTACCTCAGCTTCCTGAAGCGGCGCAGCGCGCTGGCCAAGTGGGAGGAGGAGAAGGACCAGTACCCCGGCTTCATCCGGCACCTGAAGGCAGGGGCCCACGCCAGCGAGCATCCCGAAGAGGAGCTCTAGTGCGCATCGTGTTCTGGGGGACGCCCGACTTCGCCACGCCGCCGCTGCGCGCGCTGATTGGCGAGGGGTTCGATGTGGTGGGCGTGGTCACCCAGCCCGACCGGCCGCGGGGCCGGTCGCGGTCACAGCTCGATCCGTCGCCGGTGAAGCAGGTCGCGGTGGAGGAGGGCCTCCCGGTGCTGCAGCCCGAGCGGCCACGGGGCCCCGAGTTTGTGCAGGCCTTGCGTGACCTCGCTCCCGATCTCTCGGTCGTGGTGGCGTACGGGCACATCCTGCCGCGCGAGGTCATCGAGCTGCCGGCGCAGGGGACGCTGAACATCCACGCCTCACTCCTCCCCGCACTGCGCGGGGCGGCGCCCATTCAGGCGGCGATCGCGGTCGGCCTCGAAGAGACCGGCGTGAGCATCATGCGGATGGTGCCTGCGCTCGACGCCGGGCCCGTGATCCATGTGCTAACTACGCCCATCGAGCCCGATGAAACGGGCGGCGAGTTGACGCTGCGCCTCTCGGAACTCGGCGCGACGGCACTTATCGAAGCGCTCGCCCTGATGGAGCTTGGCGTGGCCCCGGAGCGGCCGCAGGACGAGGGCCAGGCGACGTACGCGAAGAAGATTGAGCGGGACGACGCCCACATCGCGTGGGCCGATTCGTCGGCGGTCGTCGCGCGGCGCATCAGGGCGTACGATCCGAAGCCTGGCGCGTGGAGTACGGTGCGCGGCGGCGAGGTACGGCTGTACGGCGCCCGAGCCATCGTGGACCGCGCCGGAACGCCCGGTGAGGTGCTCGAAACCGACGAGATGGGAATGATCGTCGCCTGTGGCGAAGGGGCGGTAGCCATTCGCGAGGTGCACCCCGCGGGCAAGCGCCGGATGGCGGCGCTGGACTGGGCGCAGGGGCGGGGGGTGGCGGTGGGGGACCGATGGGAGTGACGGCCGATGGAGGATTGGGAATTCGGATTTGGATTAAGGATTCCGATTTGGGATAGCGACATACGAAGGGGGCGCCCGGAGAATCCGGGCGCCCCCATTCGTTCTGCATCGCCAGTCGCTATCCGCAATCGGAATCCTTAATCCCGTTCCGAATTCCCCATCCTCAATAGTCGTTACGGCTGTCCGGCCACCTTCTGCGGCGCCAACACCGGCACGCCATTCGCACCCGTGCTCCCGATGCCGAGCTGTCCATACTCGTTGTCGCCCCAGCAGTAGACGACGCCGGCGCCGGCCTGCGTGCCGCCGGCCGTGGCGTTGCCCACCACGCCGCAGGTATGCAGCTCACCCGTGCCGAGCGTGCGGAAGACAAGACCGCCCGTTACCGCCACCGGTGCGGTGGCGTTGGTGGTCGTGCCGTCGCCGAGCTGACCGGACGTGTTGCGGCCCCAGCAATACGCCGCACCCGTATTCGCGATGGCGCAGGTGTGGTACTCACCCGCGAAGAGCTTCGTGAAGCCGGTCACACCTGTGGGCAACGTCACGGCCATCGGCGCGGAAGAGCGCACCGCCGTGGAGCCAGCGCCGAGCTGACCGTAGCCATTCGCCCCCCAGCAGTACGCCGCACCGCCGGCACCGGCCGTCGCCTCGCGCGTCAGGGCGCACGTGTGCGCCACGCCAGCCACGAGACTCGTCGTGTCCCACACCTGCGTCAGGCCCGTCATGTCGATTCCCTGGGGAATCGTCGAGTCAATGGAGAAGGTGCGGTTGCCGAGCTGGCCCGAGCCGTTCGCCCCCCAGCACCACGGGCGCAGCGTGTTCAGGGAGTCAATGGCGGTCGCCGGGTTGAAGCGCGGGAAGCCGCACGTGTGCGATCCGCCCGTCGCAACCGATGACCACTGCAGCCGCGCATTCGGCGCCACTGTCGTCACGACCACGTAATCGCTCGTCTGGTCGGCGCGCGTGCCGTCGCCAAGCTGGCCGAACTGGTTGGAACCCGTGCACCCGATCTGCCCTTCGGTCGTGAGCGCGCAGCTGTGCACCTCCGACGTGCTGACCGCCGTGAAGGCAAGGACGTTGGCCGGGAAGGCCTTCAGCACCGGCACGTTGGCCTGCACGGCAGTCGCGAGGCGACCCCAGCAATACATCTGGCGCGAGATGCTGATGCCGCACACGTAGCTCTGCCCGGCGCCGATCTGGCGCCACGTCTGGAACGGCCCGACCAGCGTGTCGGCCGTGGTCACCGCCGCGCCAGGTGCGTTGGCCGACTTGGCGCCGGGGATGCCGCGCTGGCCGTCTTCTCCGACGCCCCAGCAGAAGGCCCGGTCGCCCGTCGTCACGCCGCAGGTGAAGTAGTTGCCCGCGTAGACATTCGCGAACTGGACGTTGGCGTTCGCCGTGACATTGACCCGCTCCGGACGCGCCGCGATCCGCGCCCGGATGCTCTGCTGGCCGACCCGCAGGCCGAGCGTCCATGCCGTGCTCGCCTGTCCTGTGCCATCCGTCGTCGCGTTCTGCACCGAGAGGCTCCCGCCCCCCGTCGTGGAATCGGCGAAGTTGACCGACTCGCCGGAAATCAGGTTGCCGAAGCGATCCTGCACGCGCACCACAATGGTCGTGCCCAGCGTGGCGCCGACGAGCCCGGACTGCAACCCGCCCGACACCAGCGAAAGCGTGCGGCTCGTATCGGGCGTGGCCGCCGCGGTGAAGGCGAGCGGCGCCCCGACGCCAGTCACCGACGCCGTGGCCGACTGCACCATGGCGGTGGGGCCCAGCACCCAGGTGGCGCTCGCGTTGCCAGACGCATCGGTGGTATCCGCGTCCGCCGTCACGGTGCCGCTGAAATTCGCGGCCAGCCAGCTTACGGTCTTGCCCGACACGGCGTAGCCGAACTGGTCCTTCACGTTGACCGTCAGCTTCTGCGGCAGTGCGCTGGCCACGCGTCCAGTCTGTGCGTTACCGGAGACGACCGTCAGCCGGGAGGCCGGGCCGACGCCCGCGGTGGCCGTGAAGACCACGCTGTCGAGCACGTAGTTGCCCTGCAAGATGGCCACGGCCTTGTTGGCCCCCAGTGTGGAACCGAGGGTCCAGGTGACCGAGGCAAGGCCGCTCACCGACGAGGTCGAGGCGGGCGGATTGATGGTGCCGCCGCCGTCGCGCACCTGCCAGAGCACCGTGGCGCCAGTGACCGGCTGCCCTCCGGCGTCCACAACCTTGACCGTCAAGACCTCGGCGAGCGCCGCGCCCACCGAGCCGGACTGCTGGTTGCCGGAGAGCAGTTTCAGGCTGGCGGCGAAATCCTGCGGCTTCACCGAAGTGGGACCCGTGGTCGCTTCGCCACACCCGCCGATGAGGGCGAGCAGGGCCAGCGAGGCAATGGTACCAGCGGTGACTAGCGTGCGGCCGTGCATTCGCACTCCGTGCTGAGAAGGACGGGGGAGACGAATATCGTATTCCGATAGGCGCGCAGCAAATGGGCACCGGTCGCGGTGCCACTTCGCTGCTTTCTATGGACGGGCCGGATGGTCACGAGGTAACGGTGGTCCCCGCCCCGTCCGGATGCCCCCCTGCTATTATACAGGATCTTCCGATCGCCGCCTCTGCCCGTGACCCACCGTAGCCACTCCCCGGCCTCGACCAGCACCCCGGTAACGGACGCGCGCCGGGCCGCCGCCGATGT
>JAJZRK010000100.1 GCA_021802745.1 bacterium | reverse complement strand
GCGGTCGCTCCGCGAGGGCGACGTGGACTGCTTCATCCTCGAGACGTTCAGCGACCTCGCCGAGATGGCGTGCGCCGTGAAGGCGGCGCGCGACGTGGACGCGTCGCTGCCCGTCATCGCGCAGATGACGGTGGGCACGGACGGCGTGACGTCGTTCGGCGTTCCCCCCGAGGAGGTGGCCGAGGCGCTCGAGGAGAGCGGCGCCGACGTGATCGGGCTCAACTGCTCCGTCGGGCCGCAAACGATTCTCGAGGCCATCGAGCGCATGGCGCCGGTGACGACGAAGAAGCTCTCGGCCATGCCCAACGCCGGCATGCCGCGCGAAGTGAGCGGCCGCCGCATGTACATGGCGAGCCCGGAGTACATGGCCACCTACGCGCGCAACCTCATCCAGGCGGGTGTGCGGCTTGTGGGTGGCTGCTGCGGCACGACGCCCGAGCACATTCGCGCCATGGTGGACGGCGTGCGCCCGCTCGTGCCGCGCCACGCCACAGTGGAACAGTCGGCGGGAGGCGGACGACTGTCGCGGATCGCGGCGCACCACGAATCGCACGCCGTCGCGCCGGTGCCGCTCGCCGAGCGGTCGGCGTGGGGGCGCAAGCTCGCGGCGAGCGAGTTCGTCACGAGCGTGGAGATTGTGCCGCCGCGCGGCGTGGAGCCGTCGAAGATGCTCGCTGAAGTGCGCAAGCTGAAGGATGCCGGCGTGGACGCGGTGAACGTGCCCGACGGCCCGCGCGCGCAGAGCCGCATGAGCGCCATCGCCACGAGCGTGCTCATCCAGCAGGCGTGCGGCATCGAGACGGTGACGCATTACGCGTGCCGCGACCGCAACCTGCTGGGCATGCTCTCCGACCTGCTGGGCGCGTCAGCGCTCGGCCTGCACAACGTGCTCCTCGTCACCGGCGATCCGCCCAAGATGGGGCCGTACCCCGACGCCACGGCAGTGTTCGACATTGACGCCATCGGCCTCACCAACCTCGTGAGCCGCCTCAACCACGGCGTGGACCCGGGCGGCAACAGCATTGGCGCGACGACTCGCTACGTGATTGGCGTCGGTATCAACCCAGTGGCCATAGACGTCGAGCACGAACTCAAGCGCTTTTACTGGAAGGTGGAGGCCGGGGCCGAGTTCGCGGTGACGCAGCCCGTGTTTGACGCCGCGCAGCTCGAGTCGTTCGTGGAGCGCATCAAGGACACCCGCATTCCGGTCGTCGCCGGCATCTGGCCACTCGTCTCCGTGCGCAACGCCGAGTTCCTGGCCAACGAGGTGCCCGGCGTCACCGTGCCACCGTCGGTGATTGACCGCATGCGGCGGGCGAACGAGAAGTCCAAGGACCATGCGGTGGCCGAGGGCATTACCATCGCGCGCGAGATGCTCGAACGCGTCCGCCCCGTGGTGCAGGGGGTGCAGGTGTCGGCGCCGTTCGGGAAGGTGGAGCTGGCGCTCGAGGTGTTCAGGGCGTAGAGGCTGGGCGCCGGCGCGCCCGGACGCCGGCTGGACACGTGCCCCCGCTGCCCGTGGCGGCGCTGCTCCGTGTCACCGGGGCACCGCGAACCCCCGACATCCCTGTCAGGTACTGCTTGCATTGACACCGTGCGCCCTGCGACATAATGTGCATTTGCACATAATGACGGGAGCGCGCGTGCCGAGGCCAAAGAAGCAACGCCGCTGTCGCCGGTTCGACGGGGATCGCGTGTTCAAGCCTCGCAGCATCCCGATGACCGACCTGGCGCTCATTCGGCTGGGGCTGGACGAACTGGAAGCGATGCGGCTGTGCGACCTGGACGATCACGACCAGGCCGAGGCAGGACGGCGGATGCGCGTCTCGCGCGGCACGGTCCAGCGACTGCTGGACTCCGGCCGCCGGAAGATGGTGACCGCGCTGCTCGAAGCCGCCGCCCTGGTGATTGAAGGAGAGGATCATGAAGCTCTGCGTACCGACGCTTGATGACGCGGGCCCCGCGGCCCGGATCTCGGCGCATCTTGGGAGCGCCCCCTTTCTTGCGGTGGTTGACACCCGCTCGAACGACTTCACGCTCGTGGCCAACGCCAGCGCGCGGCATGAGCACGGCTCATGCGATCCGCTGTCGGTGGTGATGGGCCACCGCGTGGATGTCGTGGTCTGTCGCGGCCTGGGCCGGGGCGCCTTTGCCAAGCTGGACGCGGCGGGGATTCCGGTCTTCGTCACCGACGGCACCGATGTCGCCGAGGCCGTGGCCGAATTCGCGGCCGGCAGCCTGCAGCGCCTGACGTTTGCGGGGGCATGCAGCGGCGGCCGGGGCCACCCGAGCAGCTAGGTCGCACCATGCGATTGCACGGCCTTCTTCACCGGCACGAAGCGACGCATCCTGTCGCTCGACGACTGACGCGCGGACGCGCTTCCCTCGTGCATCACACCCACGGATCAGGGAACCCGCCATGGATACCACCAGGAGCATTGCCCTGCTGAACAAGGGCGTCGCCGACGAACTGCAGGAGGTGCACCAGTCCATGTACTGGCATTTTCACCTGGATGACCAGGGCTTCGGGCCAAGGTGACGTGGAGATGGTGACGGCCGGCCCCGTCGAGCGCATCACCGACCCCGAGAAGATCGTGGCGCGGGCGGCGGCGATGGAGCGCGAGGCGACGGTCATCCACAACGACTACGCCATTCAGTCCAGCCAGAACGCCGACGCCGTCTCGAAGCAGATGTTCGAAGGGCTGGTCGGCGACGAAGAGCGTCATTACGACGGCTTCGACCGGCAGCTCGACAACATCAAGCGCTTCGGCCCGAACTACCTGGCGCTGCAGTCCTTCAACGCGGTACCCGACGCACCGGAAGGGGATCAGGCACACAGCAACGGGTTCGACCGCCTGGTCGGTCCGTTCTTCCAGAGGGGGGGCAACATGGCAGATCCCGTTCGCGTCGGCATCATCATCTGCGATCGGTACCGGACCTGCGCCGGCGGAAAGTGCCTGCGGGCGCTCCGGGAGCGCGAGGGCGCGTTCAGCGAGTACGAAGGCCGCGAGGTCGAGCTGGTGGGCTTCACGACGTGCGCGGGGTGCCCCGGGGGAAACGTCGAGTACGCGCCGGAGGAGATGAAGAAGAACGGCGCCGAGGTCATCCACCTGGCGACGGGCCTGCTGGTCGGCTGTCCCCCGTGTCCGTATATCGACTACTTCAGGACGTTCATCACCGAGAAGTACGGCATGAAGGTCGTCATCGGCACCCATCCGATTCCGGAGAAGTACCTTCTCACCCATCAGGCGTGCGGGACCTGGAGCGGACCGGAGTGGCCGGAACGCCTCGCACCGACCCTCGTCGAACAATCGACGCGACTCGCATACGACTGACCCTCGTCGCGGTTCACCGACAGGAGCACCAGTGAAGGCCACAGCAACGGGGATCGACAGCAGGCTCGTGCACGGCGGATACCACCCCGACGCAGCGGGCGCCGTGAACGTCCCTATCTACCAGACGTCCACCTTCGCGTTTCGGGACGCGGCGCACGGCGCGGCGCTCTTCGCGGGCGAGGAGCAGGGGTACATCTACACCCGCATCAGCAATCCCACGGTGGCCGCGCTCGAGGAGAGCGTGGCCGACCTCGAGCACGGCGCCGGCGGCATCGCCACCAGCTCGGGGATGGGGGCGGTGAACACGGCCTACATGGCGCTGCTGACGCAGGGCGATCACCTGGTGAGCACCGCCTCGGTGTACGGGCCCAGCCGCGGGCTGGTCGAGCGGCACTACCAGCGCTTCGGCGTCGCGGCCTCGTTCGTGGACACGTCGGACCTCGCGAACCTGCGCGCGGCGATGCGGCCGAACACCCGCCTCGTCTACGTGGAGTCGCCATCCAACCCGGCCATGCAGGTGACCGACATCGCCGGCGCCGCCGCCATCGCCCACGAACACGGCGCCGTGCTCGTGGTGGACAACACCTTCGCCAGCCCGTGCCTGCAGCGCCCGCTCGACCTCGGCGCGGACGTGGTGCTCCATTCCATCACGAAGTTCATCAACGGTCATGCCGACGTGGTGGGCGGCATCCTCGTGGGGAAGACGGCGGAGTTGACCGCCCGGCTGCGCGCCGTGATGGTGCAGACCGGCTGCAACATGGACCCGCACCAGGCCCTCCTGGTGATCCGCAGGCTGAAGACCCTCGGCCTGCGCGTCGAGCACGCCCAGCAGAACGCCATGGTCGTCGCATGCTGGCTGGAGGCGCATCCGATGGTCGAGCGCGTGCGATACATCGGGCTGCCCTCGCATCCGCAGCACGAACTTGCCAAGCGCCAGATGAGCGGCTTTGGCGCGATGATCAGCTTCGAACTGAAGGGCGGGTTCGAGGCGGGGCGCAAGCTCATGGACCACGTGCACCTCGCCACCCTGGCCGTCTCGCTGGGCGGCGTCGAGAGCCTCATCGAGCATCCGGCGTCCATGACGCACGCCTCGATGTCGCGCGAGGCGCGGGAGGCCGCCGGTTTCAGCGACGGGCTGGTGCGATACTCGGTGGGGATCGAGGATGTGGAAGACCTGATCGCCGACCTGGATCAGGCGATAGCCGCCGCCGAGAACGCCGCCATTGAGGAGACGTCTCTCGAACTGCAAGGGGCGGCGCGCTGAGACGCTGACGGCACGACGGCCGTCAGAACTGATCGGGCGGCCGTCTCCGGACACCCGTGTGTTCGGTCGCGCCAACCGTTCGAATTTGCATATAGCGGGCCGGGCCGTCCTCCACGAGCGTGCGGGTACGGCCAGCGTCGCCGTTCGGGAAGGTGGAGCTGGCGTTGGAGGTGTTTCGCAGATGATCTCCGAACGGGCAACATTCCGCTCGCCGAGGGGGAATGGCGCGCGCGTGGAGTCGCCTACCCAGCCGGGCAGCGAGTGGACCCGCTCCACCGGTCCGCGCGTCGTACCAGCCTGCCGGTACCCGTGCCGCGGCGGATGCGAGAGGGTGCACGCACCAGGTTCTGATCGCGGTGGGCAAGACCGACGTCTGGCTCGGTGTGCAACGCGACACCGACCGGTCGCGGGTCGTACGACCAGGCTCACCACAGGGAGCCCCCGGCTTCGACGACCTGGACTACGCGAGTCCGGGCTCGCTATATGCGCGGTGTTGCCATTCGCGCTTGTCTCGTGGCGGGAAGCCGCCGCGGGATACCACGGGTTGATAGATCGCAACGCTTGCGCAACTCGGCGTTGCACTGTCCATTTCCCGTCGAGATGAGCGAACGGCCTGGACGCAACGACCCCTGCCCCTGCGGCTCGGGACGCAAGTACAAGCACTGTCATGCCGAGAGCGACCGTGCGGCTGCAGACGCACCGCAATTGCGCCTGCTCGCGAACGCCCCGCCCGTCCAGCGCGATCGGATGTTGCAACTACCGCCTCCGTCGCAGCTGAACCGCGCGTGGGAACTCGACCTCGTGCCAGTTCCCGCGATGCTTGCCGACGATCCGGCAGCACGCCCCGCCGCGCTACTGGTGATGGCGCCGCCCTTCATGCTCGCCTGCGAGTTCGTCGATCGTCCGTCGGCGGAGCCGGACGAGCTTGCGGTTCTGCTGGCGCGGCACGTGCTTGCCGCACAGGAGCGCGCGGGCGTGGCCCCGACGCATGTGGCCATTCGCCATCTCTCGCTGGTCGAGCCGCTGAGTCGCCTGCTCGCCGAGCACGGGATCGCGCTGGTGCCCGCGGACGAGCTTCCCAGCGTGGCGGACGCACTGCAGGGCCTGCTTGCCCATGTGTTCGGCGGGATCGTGCCGTTGCATCTGCTGCGCTCTCAACCGGAGACGTGGGCTGGGTGGGGAATGCCGGCCGACCTCACCGCGCGACTGTTCCGCGCGGCAGCAGCGTTCCATCGCGCCGCCCCGTGGACCGTCCCTGCGCGCGAGACGGCGATCATGGTCACGCGTCCCGGGGGCGACCCGTGGGCCGCCGTGATCCTCGGCGCGGCCGGCGAGCAGACCGGGCTGGCCCTCTATCACGAGATCGCCGACCTCGAGTGGATGTACATGAGCCACTCGGCAACGGAGTCGTCAGCGATGTTTGACGACCTGGAAGACGTGGTCGTCTCGCTGCTCTTCAACACGCGTGGCGAGCTGCCCAAGCGGATGCGCGCCGAGATTCAGCGCGAAGGCTGGGAGATCGCGGGACCGAACGCGTATCCCACGCTCACGGTACTTAATGCGCCGGGCGGCGGCATTCGGCAGCGGTATTTCGAGGATCTCATCGCCGCGCTCGAGAGCGTGCCGCGCTTTGTCGCGCAGCATGTAGCGGTGCTCGCCGGCAACGAGGAAGCGTACGAAGGAGTGGCCTGGAGAGATCCCGAGACCGGCACGACGTGCACCCTCGCGTTCGACGAGGGTCTGTTCGACGAGTTCTCACCGCCATCGATGCTCCATCCCGCTGGCTCCTCTGGCCCCGGTGCGACGCCGCTCGCCACGCTCGACGACGAAAGCACCCCGCGCAGCGTCAACCGGACGCTCGCACGTTTTCGCGCCTGGCTTCGCAAGCCGCGCAGCGGCAAGCCGCCATCGGAAGCCACGGTGCGCAGTCACGCCGACATGGCGCGACTCTTCGTTGAACTGTGCGCGTACTCAGGCCGAAAGCCTGTTACCGGCGTCAGCGAGTTCGAACTGCGGAGTTTCCTCTACGACTGGTATCCGCGAAAGGTTGCCGACTCACTGGCGGGCGCGCGACGCATGCTGGTCACGCTACGCCGGTTCTTCGCCTTTCTCGAGGACCGCGAAGGAGTGGTGTGTCCGTGGGCCTGGCCCATTCTCGACGATGTAGAGACGTTCGAGCTTCGATGGGAGAGCTTCCCCGGCGGCTTCTTCTGGGACGAGGCCGTGCAGGATTGGCAGGCACCGTATGTGCGCGATCTCGCCAGCCGGGTGCTGCTCCCTGTCAGTGACGCGCAGGGCGGCATCGCGTGGGGGTCGACAATGGGAATGGCCGAGTATGCACTCAACCGCGAAGCGCACCGACTGTGGATTGCGTGGCGCGACGAGGCGATCGCCGGGGGGATCACGGCGCCGGGCGAGGTGCTCGCCGTTGTGGCAGAGCGGCAGCGGGTGTGGGCACAGACGCCAAATGCGAACTGCGGTGGGCTTACTCCCCACGTCGCGATCGAGCAGGAACGCAAGCAGATGAGAGCGGGCGACAAGCCCGCGCCGCGCAAACGCGCGCCGCGCAAGCCCACGCCGCGCAAACCCACACCGCGCTCGACGGGGCCGTAGGATCCTCACCCCGACCTGACGTAGCGCGGCCTGTGCAAGATCACCGCGGCATCCGGTCCGCCGACCACGCGACCTGGTCGATGGAGCTCCACGGGATTACCTCGGCGTCGCCGCGCGTATGCCTCGTCGTTCCACCATAGACCACGCGGACGGTGATTGTGCACCCGGCGTCGCGCTGTCGAATGCGGCGCGCCAGGCGGTCGGCCGACTTCGTGAAATCACTGGCAACGGTGGCGCCTGACTTCGCCTCGGCAAGTATGACCTGCCGTGCAGACTCGGCGACGAGATCAACCTCAAGTCCCGCCGGGTCGCGATAGTGGAAGAGAACCGGACGCTGACCCTGATGCGCCGCTTGCTTCAGCAGTTCCGACGCGACCCAGGTTTCGAATATTGCCCCGCGAAGCGGATGCGTCCGCAGCTGATCCGGTTCACGGATCCCGAGGAGATGGCAGACGAAGCCGGTGTCAAGGAAGTGAAGCTTCGCCGACTTGACGACCTGCTTTCGAAAGTTCGGATGCCAGCCAGGCAGTCGGAAGACAAGGTAGCTCGCCTCGAGAATCGAGAGCCACGACTTCGCCGTGTTGTGCGAGATGCCGCTGTCCGCGCCAAGGTGAGACAGGTTGAGTTCGGCGGACGTGCTGCCGGCGCAGAGGCCCAGGAAGTTGGTGAACGCCCGAAGATCACCGACATTGAGCAGCTGACGGACGTCGCGCTGAACATAGGTGGCCACGTAGTCGGCCAGCCATTGATGCGCGGGTATCTGTCGGTCGAAGATGCGAGGATACGCGCCGGTCCAGAGCACCTCGAACAGGTCAGTCGAAGTAGATGGGAATCGCTTGAGCTCACGCCAGCTTGGCGGGTACAACTCGAGCACGCCGGTTCGACCGGCCAGTGACTGACTCACCGAGGCCGAGAGCGCCAGATGCTGTGACCCCGTGAGGATGAAGCGGCCGGGCGTTGGGCGCTCGTCAACCTCCGCCTGCAGATAGCTCGCAAGGTCGGGGGCCCGTTGCGCTTCATCGATGATGGCCCCGTCAGGGAACTGCGCCAGGAAACCGCGCGGGTCGACGACCGCCGACTCTTGTACGTCGAGCGGTTCCAGACTGATGTAGGGAAGCTCCGGGAAGGTGGCGCGGCACAACGTAGTCTTCCCGGCCTGACGCGGTCCGGTGACGGTCACGACCGGATAGTGTCGTGCCAGTGCAGTCAGATACGAGGCAGCGTCGCGCGGGATCACGGTTGGAGTATCGGGAAATGAGGCGAAAATGTCAATACAATTGACAATAAGTGACGTATTTCTCTATGTCGAATATTTGCAACACTTTACAGAGCAAGCACTTTGTCAATCAGCGGCGCAATGCTCAACAAATGATGCCTTCAGGGCACAACGCAGTGCGCATCCTGTTGCAGGGCAACACCCGGGGCGATCTGTCGCTGCGGAGCGCCGGGCGCGGGTGGGGCCGTGTGGTGCATTGGGTGCGGCGTGGCCATTATTGCCCGGGCTTGGCTGACCACTCACTGCCTGTGCACGGCCCGCGAATGCTCATGATCCGATGGCAACTCGTACGCGAGGTGTTTCGCACATGACTGAATCAGCGCGCTCGGCGCTTGTCGGCCTTCGAGACCCGGCCACCATGCAGTGGTACGCAATCCCGCTGCTGGCAATCGTCTTCCTCGTTTATGCCGGCGAGGTGCAATCCGCGCGCCGCACTGGTCAGTGGAACGCGGTCATTGCCGGCGCGACGCTCTTCGCCGCCGACTTCGTCAACGAGACGATCAACGGCTGGATCTTCGCTCTCTCCGACTACAGTGCGCTGTGGCTGGTTCCGGGGCCGTCCGCGTTACGCACGATGGTGGGATGGAACATCGAGATCATGTTCATGTTCGCCCTCCTCGGCATCATCTACCAGCGCACGCTGTCAGACGACCCGGCGGAACGAGTGGCGGGATTGCCCAACCGGTGGTTCTGGGCGCTCTGCTACTCCGCGATCTGCGTGGTGGTCGAGCTCTTTCTCAACCGAGGCGGCTTGCTCGTCTGGGACTATGCGTGGTGGAACAGGGGGCTGATGGCCGTGCTCCCCATTTTCGCGTTCGGCTACCTCTGGTTCTTCCTGGCGGCCAAGTTCGCGATCGAGCGTTCCACGCTTCGTGCACGCGTGACCGTGCCAGTCGTGCTCGTCGGCGTGGCCGTGTTGCTGAACGTCGTCGGCGCCGGCTTGCTCGACCTGCGCTACTAGGCCGGGGGGAGAGTGCAGCGGCAGTCCGCACGCCCGCTCGTCCAACCGCCGACCGTGTCTATGGCGATCGGCGACATCTGACGCTACCGTGTCTATGCAGCCCCTGTCGCGCGTGTCATGCAGCACGCGTGTCGACCTTGTGGCTGACTGTCGAGGTCATTCCCCATGACCGCCATCCGTCCTCCCGCCGTTGCCGGGACGTTCTATCAGGCCCGCCCCGCCGCACTCAAGCAGGCCGTGGCCGACATGCTCGCGCACCCCAAGGGCGCCGCGCTCGCGCAGGCGCCCAAAGCGCTCATCGTTCCGCATGCGGGCCACATCTACTCCGGACCTGTAGCCGCCAGCGCCTACGCCCAGCTTCAGCCGCTGCGCGATCGGTATCGCTGCGTCGTGCTGCTCGGTCCCGCGCATTACGTCCCCGTCAGGGGCCTCGCACTCCCCGAGGCCAATCGGTTTCGCACGCCCCTCGGCGAGGTGGCGCTCGACCTCGGCGCCATGCGTCGGCTCGACGCATCGCCCCATGTCACCCGCAACGCCGTCGCGCATGAGCCGGAGCACTCGCTGGAGGTGCAGCTCCCCTTCCTTCAACAGGTGCTGGGCGAATTCCTGCTCGTTCCGCTGGTGGTGGGCGACGCGAGCGCGTCCGAAGTGGCCAACGTGCTCGACATGGTCTGGGGCGGTGACGAGACGCTCATCGTGATCAGCTCCGACCTCTCGCACTACCTGCCCGATCGCGCGGCGCGCTCGGCTGACGCCAAGACGGTCGCCAACATTCTCGCGCTCCGCCCTCTCGGAAGCCAGCAGGCCTGTGGCGCCACGCCCATCAATGGGCTGCTGCTCGCCGCGCAGCGACACGGCCTTCGTCCGGTTGTGCTCGATGTGCGCAACTCGAGCCAGACCGCCGGTGATCCGGATCGCGTGGTCGGCTACGCGTCGTTCGCGTTCGTGCCGACTGCAGCGGACGACCAGAAGGCCGGCGACGCATCGGCCACCGTGCAGCATGCTCCCCCTGTTGCCGCAGATGCCGCACCCACCGCCGATGAGAAAGGCGTCATCCTGCTTCGTCTCGCACGTGCGGCGATTGGCGAGGCCCTCGGCATCGATACGGAGCCCGTTCAGGAGACGAACTGGCTGTCCGCACCCGGCGCCACTTTCGTAACGCTCACCAGGAAGGGCGCACTCTGCGGGTGCATCGGCTCCATCGAGGCGCGCCGCTCCCTCGGCGAGGATGTGCAGGAAAACGCCGTGGCCGCGGCGTTCCAGGATTCCCGCTTCCGCCCGTTGAAGCCCGCTGAGTTCGACTCCGTGCGCGTGGAGGTGTCGCTGCTCTCTCCCCTGGAGCCAATGGAATTCACGGACGAAGCGCAGGCGCTCTCGGCGCTGCGTCCGCACATGGACGGTGTCGTCTTCGAGTATGGACGCCACCGCAGCGTCTATCTGCCGCAAGTCTGGGAGCAGCTTCCCAAGCCGGCGGAGTTCCTGTTTCACCTGAAGGAGAAGGCGGGTTTGCCTGGGAGCTTCTGGGCCCCTGGCGTTCGGCTAGCGCGCTTCACCGTGACCAAGTGGCAGGAGCCAGACGCATGAGCATCCCTGCCTCGCACCACCCAGCGCGGTGGTGGCACGCGCTCCCGGACGGCCGCATTCAGTGCGACTTGTGTCCGCGCGAGTGCAAGCTGCACGAAGGGCAGCGCGGGCTGTGCTTCGTGCGGCAGATGGATGGCGGCGCGATGGTACTCACCACGTACGGCCGGTCGTCGGGGTTCTGCGTGGATCCCATCGAGAAGAAGCCGCTCAGCCACTTCTACCCGGGTACGTCGGTCTTCTCCTTCGGCACCGCGGGATGCAACCTCGCATGCAAGTTCTGCCAGAACTGGGACATCTCGAAGTCGCGCGAGGTGGATACGCTGGTGGATCGTGCGATGCCCGAAGAGATCGCGGCCGCCGCCGTGAAAGCAGGGTGCGCGAGCGTGGCCTTCACCTACAACGACCCGGTGATCTTCGCCGAGTACGCGATGGACGTGGCCGATGCCTGTCATGCCGTGGGGCTGAACACCGTGGCGGTGACCGCCGGCTACATATGTGACGAGCCGCGCCGCGAGTTCTACGCCAGGATGGATGCGGCCAACGTGGACCTGAAGGCGTTCACGGAGGAGTTCTATCATGCCCTGACTGGCGGTCACCTGCAGCCTGTGCTCGATACCCTGGTCTACCTGAGACGCGACACGAGCGTCTGGGTGGAGATTACCACGCTGGTCATTCCGGGACGCAACGATTCTGACGAGGAGCTCGCAGCGCTGAGCCGGTGGATCGTGCGCGAGC
>JAJZRK010000099.1:2634-11794 GCA_021802745.1 bacterium | reverse complement strand
CAACTATCCCGAAGGCCAGGTGGACGAGCTCGACGGCTCGTACTATCCGCACGACGTCCCGCTCACCGGCTCGCGCAAGATTCCGTTCTCGCGCGAACTGTGGATCGAGCGCGACGACTTCATGGAAGACCCGCCCAAGAAGTTCTTCCGCCTCGCCCCGGGGCGTGAAGTGCGCCTCCGCTACGGCTACCTGATCACCTGCCAGGAGGTCATCAAGAACGCGGCGGGCGAGGTCGTCGAACTGCGCTGCACCTACGACCCCGCAACGCGCGGCGGCAACGCCCCCGACGGCCGCAGGGTGCAGGGAACCATCCACTGGGTCTCGGCGGCGCACGCGGCCGACTGCGAACTGCGCCTCTACGACACGCTCTTCACCGTCCCCGACCCGGACGGCGTCCCCGAGGGGCAGGACTTCACCTCGGTGCTCAACCCGAACTCGCTCGTCGTCGTGACGGGGGCGAAGGTGGAGCCGAGCGTGGTCGCCGATCCCATTGGCACGCGGTATCAGTTCGAGCGCACGGGCTACTTCATTTCGGACGAAGACTCGCGCCCGGGCGCGCTGGTGTTCAACCGCACGGTGACGCTGCGCGACTCGTGGGTGAAGGAGAAGGCGAAAGGATGAACTTCCACATCGGCATCATGGGCAACCTCTTCTCCGGGAAGACGACGCTCATGAACGCGCTGGCGGCGCCCCCCTACCGGCGCGACCTGCAGCAGCTGATCGGCCACAGCGACACCTACGCGTTCAGCGAGCGCGTGGACAAGGGTTCGCTCGTGGATGAATGCCTGGCCCTGTTCTACCAGGACCGCGTGGCGAACATCTTCCCGACGGAGACGGCCTTTCTCCACATGCGCACGCTGCAGCAGCGCGAGATTCGCCACCTGATGACGCGCGAGCAGCGGGGCGGGGGCGTGCTGATCCTCGAGGACCGTCCGTTCCTCGACGGCCCCGAAGTCTTTGTGAAGCGCATGATTGACGCGGGCGAGATGCCGGCGGCGCACGCCAAGCTGTACTACACGCAGCTGCACCAGACCATGCAGCACGATCGCATCCGCCTTCCCGACCTGACGGTCTATCTCCGCACCGAGCCGGCCCTCCTCGACAAGCGCCGCCTCGCGCGCGCCCAGGCGGGCGACGACTACGCCGCGGGCATCAGCCGCCAGTACCTGGAAGAGATCCACGCGGGCTACGAGCGCCTCTCGGCCATGTGGCGCCGCACCCTGCGCAAGTACCAGGAAATCGCCATCGTCCCGCCCGACGCGGACATCGTCATCCTCCCCGCCGAAATAGACATGTACGAGCATCCCGATTACGTGCACGTCGCTGCGGGAACCATCCGCGAGAAGGTCCGCCGCATGATCGCCGCGCGGGAGCTCGAACCGTGACCAACCCGGCCGGGCGCATCCTGCAGGTGGAGGAAGACGCGGGAATCAAGCGCCACGAGATCGCCAGCCGGCTCACCAACGTCGAGCGCCGCCTCCTCACCTACCTGTCGCGCCACCAGACGCTGATTGCCTGCGTGGGGAACATCGGGGCGGGGAAGAGTTCGCTCGTGAAGCTCCTCGCCTACAGCACGGGGATGAACGCGCTCTTCGAACTCCCCGACGAGGGGTTCGAAGACCACGTCGCCAACAACGCCTCGCTCTACCCGCTGCTCGCCACGGCCAAGCATTCGGCCAAGCGCACGCTCGGCCGGTACTACGGCGCGATCAACGATTTCATCATCGCGCAGAAGGAGGCGTGGCCCAACAGCGCCGAGCTGCTGTCGGCCAAGCGGCACCTGCACCAGGCCGCCCTCGACATCCAGCACGCCTACCTCGACCTGCGCAAGATGCAGCTGCAGGCGATGCCGCACCTCCAGGCGTCCACCTGCATTGACGGCTCGCCGCTCGCCGACCGCTACGCGTTCTGCGAAGTGCTGCACCGCGACATGGACGAGCCGTACCTCACCGCCGAGTCGCTGCAGGTGATTGACCGCCGTCTCGAGGAGGAGTTCCGCCCGCTCGTGCGTCCGGGGCTGCTCGTGATCCTCAAGAGCCCGGTGGAAAACCTCCTGCGCAACATCCGCGACCGGCAGCGCGACGAGGAGCACGGCGGCGACGACCTCCCCGAAGGGCTCGTGCGCCTCGTGCGCGCGCTCAACCCGCGCTACGACGCGTTCGTGGACCACCTGCGCGCCGACGGCTGGTACGACGGGCCGGTGCTCGAGATTGACGTGAGCCGCATTGACTTCGTGTCGAACGTGCGGCACCTCATCGCTGTCTACGAAGGGATCGAGAAGCTGATCGTTCCTGCCGAGTTTCGACCATAAAGGAGTTGCCGCGCCGGCGCCGGGAGGCGCGTTTGCGCGAAATTCTCGCATCGCCTTTGGCGATGCTCGAGTATTCGCCGACCGAGACCCCCGCGCCGGCGCGGCCTTCATTTGGTTGAAGCTCGGCGGGAACGTTTGAGGGGGTGAAGGCGGAACTACGCCGTTGCCTTCCCGTTCCTCTCGCGCGCGCGGCACGGGGTGTCCGAACGAATACTCGAACGGCCCCCCGGCGCAAAGCGCCGAGGGGCCGTGAGAATTTCGTGAGGACACCCCGTGCCCCGCGCGCCCCCTTACCGAATACCAGCGCGCGTCGCCGGCACCGCATACGCCCACGGCTGCGGCGCGAGCTTCCGCTGGCGCGGATAGACCTCGTCGAGCGTGTTCGCATCGTACAGCCGCCCGTTCACCATCACCTCGTTCAGCGAGTTGGTGTTGCGGATGTTCACCAGCGGATCCTTGTCGAGCACAATCAGGTCCGCCAGCTTGCCGGCCTCCAGCGACCCGACGTCCTGCGACAGGCCAATCGCCTCGGCGCCGACGATCGTCGCCGCACGCAGCGCGTCATGCGTGGACAGGCCGCCGCTCTGCAGCAGCCAGATTTCCCAGTGCATGCCGAGCCCCTGCAGCTGGCCGTGGCTCCCGACGCCAATGCGCCCGCCCGCCGCAACCGTCTTGGCCACGTCCTCGGCGTGCTGCCACATCGCATACTCCTCCTTCACCGCGAAGCCGGCCGGCCCGGGGGCGTTGCCCTGCCCGCGGCGGCGGATCTTGGCGTCGAAGTCCACCGGATGCGTGAAGTGGCGCAGCTTGGCGTCGTGCAGCAGGTCCTCGCTCTGGTAGAACCACCCCTCGCCGAACGGGCCGCCGTACTCGACGATCAGCGTCGGCGAATTCGTGACCTGCGTCGCCTTGTACCACTCGAAGACGTCGTCGTACTTGGGCGTGATCGGGAGCGTGTGCTCGATGCCCGGGTAGCCGTCAATGCCGTGCGTGAGGTCGAGCTTCTGGTCGAGGCCGCCCTCGGTAGTCGGCATCAGCCCCAGCTCCTTCGCCGCCATGATGATCCACTGCCGCTGCTGGCGGTTGCCGCTCATGTACATCTTGAGCGTCTTGGTGTCGTAGTACTTGGCGTACCGCGACAGCACCTGCCGCGCATGCTCGAGCGACTTGATGTTCTCGCCGGCAAAGACGCCGGGGCCCGTGGTGTAGATGCGCGGGCCGACCATGTCGCCGGTGGAGACGCGGTCGGCGTACGTCATGAAGTCGGTGACGGCGGTCTGCGGATCGCGCGTCGTCGTCGTGCCGTACGCCAGCTCGGCGAGGTACTGCCACGTCTGTGTGTTGTGCACCTGCGGCGTGAGCCACTGCGGATGATAGTGCGTGTCAACGAAGCCCGGCATGATGACCTTGCCGGAAACGTCAATGACCTTCGCTCCGTCGGGAACCGGAACGCTGCCGCGCGCGCCGACGCCGACAATGCGATTGTCGCGCACCACCACATCGGCATTCTCGATGATCTCGTGCCCCTTCATCGTGATTGCCTTGGCGCCGCGGAAGACCACCGCGCCGTGCGGCATGTCGCGCTGTGCGGTGACGACGATGCGGCGTTCGTCGGGCTTGTACCCGGGCTTCTCGGCCTTCTTGCCGCCCACGGTGTCGGCCTTCGCGATGGAATCGAGCTTCGCGAGGCTGTCCTTCTTCGCCGGGTCCTTGCGCATCTCGGCCTTGAGCCTCGCGTCGGCCTTGAGCGAATCGTCCACCGCCTTGCCGCGCGCGAGGTCGTATGTCCACAGCGCGTTGCCGAGCGCCCACATCACGTGCGCGCCGTCGGCCGTCCACGTCGGGAACTCGCCGCCGATTTCATTGAGCTTCTTCACCGGCACCGCGGCCGTGTTGGGGTCGGCCACCGACACCGTCGGCGGATTGGCGCCGATCTCCGGCACGGTAATCGTATAGAAGTCCATGCCGACCATCGCCAGCGCCTGGTCGCCCTTGGGCGCCATGATTACGAGCGACGCCGGCGGCGGCTGCGGCGGTGTCGGTTCGGCGGGGTCGAGATGCGTGGCAGTCGGCTCGGCCGCCACCGGGTGCGCGGCGCGGCCGCCAATCCACTGCTCGCCCGCCTTGGCGTCGAGCGCGGCGTCGAGCGTCATTGGCTCGCTCCCCGCGCCCGGAGGGAGCGGGCCCGTCACCTTGAGATGCGTCTTCAGGTCGGTGCCGTCCCAGCGGAACGACACCAGCCCTTCGCGCCCGTACGCATAGATGCGGTCGGGGTTCGCCGTGAAGTGCGGATTGCCCACGCCGCTCGTCGGCATGATCACCGTGGCCGGGCCGCCGTTGGCGGAGACCCAGATGAACTCCGCCGCCGCCGGGCCAATGAACGCCGCGCCGGCTTCCTTCAGCTCGCGCGCCGCGCCGCGCACGGCCACGATCTTGTCGCCGGTGGGCGACCAGGCAAGGTCGGTATACAGGCCGCTCGCGGTGAGCGATGTGGTGCTCCACCCCTTCCTGGCGTCGAGCGTGGCACGCATTACCTGGCCGCCGGCGTCGTCGGACCACGTCGTGTACGCCAGTGACTTGCCGTCGGGCGCCCAGACCGGGCCGAACTCGCCGACGTTGGCCTTCGTCACGCGCTGCGGCGTGCCGTTGGGCATGTCCATCACGTACAGACGGTCGAGCGCCGAGAAGGCGAGCTTGCTGCCGTCGGGCGACGGGGCGATGTCGCGCACCTGCTTGGCCGTCAGCACCGCCGACGTGTCCACGCGGTAGGCGAACTTTACCTCGGGTCCCATCTCCAGCTTCACCTCGGCCTCAAACGGGATCTTCGTCGGCGCCGACTTGTCCACCGGCACGCGCCAGATCTCGCCGCCGTACGACACGATCACCGCCTTCGAGTCGGGCGTGAAGGCGTAGCCCGGGTAGGCGTCCATCGGCGCGCGCGACTCGATTTCGTCGCGCTGCACCGGGAAGGCGAGCCAGTCTTCCTCCTGCGTCTGCAGGTTGCGGATGCGCAGGCCGGTCTTGATCTCGAACCGCGCGGCGTACACCAGGTATTGGCCGTCATGCGAGAGGGCGGGGCGGAAGGCCGAGCCGCCGCGCCGCGACATCTGCGACACGCGCCCCGTCTCGCGGTCCCACGCGTAGAGCTGGTACTGCGCGCCGATGGAGTTGTACTGCCAATCGCCGGTGCGCGCCGCGTACCAGACATACCGCTGGTCCTTGCCGAAGGCGGCGCCGAGCTGCTTGAGCGTCGGCGCCGGGGCCGGCGTCATCGAAAGCGGCACGCCGCGCCCGCCATCCACATGGTACATCCAGAGCTTCGCCGTCCCGAATGTCCCCCCCGACCGCGAGACGACGACGTACTTGCCGTCGGGCTCGAACTCGGGCGAGACGTACTTGTTGGTGTTGCCAGTCGTGAGCGCCACGGTGTCCTTGCCGTCGGCGTTCATCAGCCAGACGTTCTCGCCGCCGGAACGGTCGCTGACGAAGACGATGCGCTTGCCGTCCGGGGAGAAGCGCGGCTGCGCATCATAGGCCATGCCGTGGGTGAGCGCGGTCGCCTTGCCGCCGGTCACCGGCATCATATAGATGTCACCGAGCAGGTCAAAGACGATGCGCTGGCCGTCCGGAGAGACGTCGAGCGAGATCCACGTTCCCCTGGTGGTGGTGAACGTGTGCGTGCGGGCCGTCTTGAGCGGCAGGCCGGCGGCCGGCGTTGCGCCCGGCGTGGCGGCGGGTTCCTGCGCGGAGGCGGGAACCGCAGCGGCAACCAGCAGCGCCAGGGCGATGGAGCGAAGCGACATGGCTCGGGGGGCGAGGGAGGCACAAGAACGCCGCGCGTCCGGCGCGGGCGTTCAGGGACCTCCAATACTGGCGCGCCGGGGCTGGTAATGGAAGTCGGGAGTCCCGGCCCTTATCGGTAGCGGCGGCGCAGCAGCTGTGTGCCGGAGCGGCTGGCGACTACCTGCGAGCCGTCCTTCATGGTCACCGCCAGTCGCGACGGATCATGCGGCGCCACCGACGCCACGTGGTCGAGGTTCACGAGGTGCGAGCGATGCACGCGCACGAACTGCTCGGAATCGAGCTGAAGCACGAGGTCGGCGAGGTTGAGGTAGACAGGGAACTGCCGTCCCCGCGCGTGCACCACCACGTAGTCGCCATCGCTCTCGCAGCGGACGATCTCTTCGCAGCGCAGCGGGAGCACGGTGCCCTCGTCGCGCACGAAGATGCGCCGCCGCGGCAGTTCGTGGTCGCCGGCGTACCGCAGCTGGTCGGCGAGCGGCGCGCTGGCGCCGTGCGTGCGCCGCGCCGCGAGCACCTGCGGCCGCGCGCGAGCGACGGCGCGCATCAGGCGCTCGCGGCCGAACGGCTTGCGCAGGTAGTCAATGGCGCCGAGTTCGAAGGCGGCGATGGCGTAGTCGTCATGCGCCGTGGTGAAGATCACGCGCACGTCGGCCTGCGCCTGCTCCAGCACCTCGAGGCCGGACGCGCCGGGCAGGCGCACGTCGAGGAAGACGAGTTCGGGCTGCAGCCGCCGCAGCGCGGTGATCGCCTCGGGCCCGTCGCGCGCCTCGCCGACGAGATGCACCGACGGCTCGTCGGCGAGGAGCGTGCGCAGCGCGCGGCGCGCGAGCGGTTCGTCGTCCACGATGAGCGCGCGGATGGGGGTCATCAGTCGGAGGTCTCCGGTGACAGGGCCGCGGCACGCGCGGGCATGACGATGGTGATCCGGAAGCCGGCATCGGGCGCCGTGGAGACGTCCGACGACACACTGGCCTCGCCGAACTCGCCGCGCACGCGCCGCAGCACGGCGGGCAGTCCGAGCCCGGGCGTCGCGCCGGTTGGCACACGGGCCGCGCCCACGCCGTCGTCGGCCACCTCGATCGAGAGCCGGTCGCCGTCGTTGCGCGCGCGAATACGCACCGTGCCGCCGTCGAGCTTTGGGGCAATGCCGTGCCGCAGTGCATTCTCCACGAGCGGCTGCAGCGTGAACGGCGGCACTTCGCAGTCGAGCGCCTCCTCGTCCATCTCGGCGTCCACGCGCAGGCGGTCGCCAATGCGCAACTGCTCGAGCCACAGGTAGCTCAGCACGAACTGCCACTCGGCCTCGAGCGTGACGAGGCGCACGTGCGCGCGGTCGAGGCGCAGCACGTAGCGCAGCAGTTCCGCCAGCCGTTCGAGCGCGCGCTCGGCGAGCGCGGGGTCGTCGCGCAGCAGCTGCATGACGCCATGCAGCGTGTTGAACAGGAAGTGCGGGTTGAGATGCGCGCGCAGGGCGGCCAGCTCGGCGTCGGCGCGCAGGTGGTCCGACTCGGCGGTGGAGACGGCGAGCGCGTGCGCGAGGAAGACGCCGCGAATGGCGTAGCTCACGGCGGCGACGACGCCGTAAAGCATGAAGCCGAGGACCCCCTGCCAGGGGAGCACGTAGCGCCACATCACGGCGTCCGGTGACGCCGCGGAGCCGAACGGGCCGAGGATGAGCAGCTCCCATCCCAGCCAGGCGCCCACGAAACTGAACGCCCCGGCCACGTGCACGGCCACGAAACGCGTCGACGGCGGCGAGGGAATGGGCACGCGACCCGTCAGCCACCAGATGCCGACGCCGAACACGGCCGGGCCGATCGTGTTGAGCAACGCTGCGAGTGTGATCACCGTCACAGCCAGCGCGCCGCCCGTCATCCACGTCAGCACGCCTATATAGATGACGACGAGCGGCAGCCAGCACGCTGCATAGAGTGCCGCGGATTGCGCCCGCGAGGCGCGGCGCGGCTGGGCCGGAGGCAGGGGCGAAGCGGTCACGGGGGCAAGGTCGCCCATTTGGTCGAAGGCATCAAGTGCGCGCCCGGTTTACCCGGTGAACGGACGTCGATGCTCGCCGAAAGCGCCACTTCGCTCGGTGAACGGTCACAACGTTGCGCGCGACCGTCACATCACGTCACCGATCACACGGCAACGCGTCCTACCGGCCGTGTGGCATGCGGTGCGGCACAAAGATTGCCCCTCTTCATGACTGCAGCGCAGGCGGCGGGCGAGACGAAACGGATCGTCGTCACAGCGGGCCAACGAACCATCACGATGATGCGATGC
This sequence comes from bacterium, assembly GCA_021802745.1. The sequence continues at coordinate 3,395 of JAJZRK010000099.1, read as the reverse complement.
CGCGCGCAACGGAACGAAACGGAGGCACAGTGCGAGCACGGGCTGACACTGATCTATGCGTGACTAGCGGCAAAATGCGGTACGGCGGCGGCGGGCGACGCGATCGCGGCGCCGGCGGCGACCGCCGCGCGCGCCGCGGCGGGTTCTCACTCATTGAATTGCTCATCGTGATGGTGCTGCTCGCCATCCTCGGGGCCTTTGCGATTCCGAAGGCCCGCACGACGACGTATCGCGCCGATGCCGCCGCCTTGCTGGCGCGCACGCTGCTCCAGCAGTCGCAGCGCAACGCCATCACCCGCCAGAGCAACGTCATCGTCTCGTTCGACACGACGTACGCGCGCCTGCGGCTCGTGGAGGACTACAACAACAACGACACGCTGAACACCACCGATCGCGTGACCTTCCGGCGGCTCGAGGAGGGGGCGCATTTCGCGCGCCCGCCGATGGGGCGCGTGGGCGGCGCCACCGCCTCCGGGGCGGTGGAGGGCTCGTCGCTGCGCGTCGTCTCCGCGCTGCCCGGCGTGATCTTCCGGCGGGACGGCTCGGCGAGTTCCGATCTCGAGCTGTACCTGACGATGCGCACCGACGTCGCCACCGACTATCGCGCGCTCGTCGTCTCGCCGACGACGGGGCGCGTGGACGTCTTCAAGTGGGGCGGATCCTCGTGGATCCGGACGACGCAATGACGCGCGCCCGCCGCGGGTTCAGCCTGGTCGAGGTGATCGTCGCGATGACAATCCTCACCGGGTCGCTGCTGGGCT
>JAJZRK010000099.1:0-2624 GCA_021802745.1 bacterium | reverse complement strand
TTTGTCGGCATCGCGCAGAAGTTCACGCGCTCCAACACCGATGTCCTGTCGCGCACGCTGGGCAGCGAGATCGCCACGGCGCGCATCGAGCAGATCAAGGGGGCGCGCAACTACAGCACGCTCGTGACGACGTACAACAACATCAGTGAGACCTGGACGGGCACCAACGCGTGGGCCGGCTTCACGCGCCGCACGCTGGTGACGCGCACGGGCCCCACCGCCACCGCCGATTACGTGACCGTCACGGTCATCGTCACCGGACGCGGGCTCAACCCGGCGGTGCGGCGCACCACTGCCATCGCGGCCTTCTGATGCGCCCGCTCGCAACGCGCCGCCGGCGCCCCGGCTTCACGCTCATCGAGCTGCTGCTCGCGATGGTCATCATGGGGGTCGTGATGGCGGCCGCCATCTCGTTCTTCCGCGTCCAGGCGCGCGCCGCGGAAACCGGCGCCGGGCGGCTGGAGTCGCTGCAGAACCTGCGCGCCGTCCAGAGCCTGCTTGACCGCGAGCTTCGACTGGCCGGCGGCATCACCGGGCAGCCGGTGATCGTCTACGCCAGCGCGATGGCGGTCGCCTTCAATGTGGACCTCGTCACGCGCGTCGCCGGCGATCACGGCGCGGTCTACTTCAATCCCGACGCGGACTCGCTCGCCACCAGCGGCTGGACCCCGTTGCGCGCCCTCAACCTGCCGGGCTCGACGCGGGCGTATCCGACCGCGACGTACCTCGACGACGGCGGCAATCCGTCGGCCGCCGAAACCGTCACCTACTTCCTGCTGCGCGACGCCACGGCGTCACGCGCCGATGCGTACACGATGTTCCGGCGCGTGAACGACCGTGACAGCACGGTCATTGCCCGCAACCTGATTGTCCCCGCCGACTCGGCGTTCTTCACCTACTGGCGCATCGACGCGGCGGGCACGCTGTCCGCGGTGACGGCGGCCAACCTGCCGCTCTTCTGGGACAACGCGGCGGGCGTCACCGACTCCCTGCGCGTGGTGGACCTCCGCATCAGCACCTGGTATCGCGACGTGCGCGCCGGGACTGACGTGATCCGCACGCTCACGTCGTCGGTGAAGCTGCTCAACGCCGGGCTGCTGCGGCTCGAGACGTGCGGCGCCGAGCCGCTGCCGGCCCGCACTCCCACGGCGACGCTCATCACCGACGGCCTCGGCGCCCCGGTGTCGGTGCGCGTCAGCTGGACCAACTCGCTCGAGGAGGGCGGCGGCGAGCGCGACGTGACGCTGTACATCATCCAGCGGCGGCCGAGCAGCGGCGGCACGTGGTCCATCCTTTCCAACCAGCCCGCCACCGGCGCCGCCACGTACGACTTCGACGACCAGCCGCCGCTGAGCGGTTCGTGGCAATACGCCGTCGTCGCGCAGGACTGCTCGCCCGCCAACTCGACGCCGGCGATCACCGCCACGGTGGTCGTCCCATGACAAGGAACCGGCCCATGACTTTCGCGACCCGCCGCGCGCGCAGCCGACGAGGGTCCGCCCTGCTGCTCGTGCTTGTACTCACCTTCGGCTTCGCCGCGCTGGCGATGTCGGCCATCTACCTCACGTCGAGCGGCGGCATCCTCCTGCGCCTGCACGAACGCGAGCGCGACTTCCGGTATGCCGCCGAGCAGGCGCTGCAGCAGGCGAAATCGCGCGTCAACCGCGACACCGCGTTCCAGCGGATCATTCCGGAGACGGCGTACGTGCAGCTCGACACCGGGCGCACGCTGACGGACGCCGCCGGCCTCGCCGTGCCGCGCTCGCGCGTCAACACGTACATCGGACTGACGGGCGACACGGTGGGGCGGTTCGGCCAGTTCGTCACCATCGTCTCCACCGCCTACGACGCCGGCGGCACGCGGCACGTGCGGCGGCTCGACCTCACCGCCGAGTCGTTCTCGCGCTTCGCGATGTTCACCAACACGTGGCCCGGTGGTCTCGCATACGGCACCGGCGAGTTCATTCGCGGCCGCGCGCACTCCAATGGCAACTGGGCGTCCACCGGCTCGCCGGGCCCCACGTATTATGACACCGTCAGCGCCGTCGGCACGATTACCGGCACGGCCAACTACAGCGGCATCCCCACCCGGCCCGGCGCGGCCGCGATCCCGTTCCCGACGGTGACGAAGCTCGCCGCGCTGCCGGGGTACGCCACGCAGGGCAACCTGAACTTCACGCCTGTCTCCGGCGCCAGTGCGCGCGCCGTCGATGGCGCGGGGGCCAACGTGTCGGGGACCTCCTCGGCCAACGCGACGCGCGGCACGCGCATCGAGTTCGTCACCTTCGACGCCGGCGGCGACGGCGCGCTGGGCGAGGACGACGGCTTCGTGCGCGTCTTCGACCTCGCGGCGGGCATCGATACCACCCGCTTGCGCGCCGACCTCACCGGCTCGCCGGTGGCACTCACCGATCCCGTGCTGCAGAACCAGTGCGGCGCGATGTTCACCATCGCGGGGCGCCAGGAATTCTTCACGGTCGCGTCGTTCAAGCAGGCCTGGGTGAAGTCGCGCATCCAGACGAGCACGTACCCCACCGTGACCGTGGCGCAATCCAATTCATACGACGCGAACACGCGCGCCGGCGTCGTGGCGATGACCGAGCTGGTACGAGCCACGATGCGCC
>JAJZRK010000098.1 GCA_021802745.1 bacterium | reverse complement strand
GAGTCCTGAAAAAGACAGAGCGCCGCCTTCTCGTGAGAAGGCGGCGCTTGTTCTATCTGTGCTGCGTTCGTGCGTTACTGCGAGTAGGCGGAGAGTAACGCGCGCGCCGCGATGAGTGACTGCGGAATCGGCGTTCCAGCCGGAATCGCGTTCACCGCATCATTGAACGCCGCAATCGCAGCGTTGAGGGCGCTCCGGGCCGGCACCGTGATCTGTGCGACACCACGGCGCGTCGGGACGGAGCGCATGGCGTTGCCAAGGTTCGCGAGCGCTGTCGCAAGACCCTGCGCCTGCGCTGGCGGAACGGCGCCGCCGAGGGACGTCACGAAGACTGCCGTGTTCCCGTTCGCCACTGGCGCTGCCGCCGCCTGCTGAGCTTGCGCGCTCACCGCAACGTTCACATTGCCAACCGTGACCGTCGCTGGCACGGTGGCTCCAGCAAAACCACCAACGCCACCACCAGTCGGCATGCCGTTGGCGAACGTGCCGATGCCACCCGTGGCCGTCGGAAGGAACGCTCCGACCGTCGCGGTTGCGCCACCACCACCGCCACCGGGGCCGGTGAAGTTCGACCCTGCGGCCGTCAACCCGCTGTTCTGTCCGTGCGCGGACGCGGCCATCACCACCGCGAGCACGCCCACTGCCATTATGCGCTTCATGATCATTTCCTCTCTGAGTCAGTGAGTGTGGGGCGGCCTAAAAGCGCATGCCGATGCCGGCGCCCAAGGTAAACCGCATCTCCTTGTTCGCCATCCCGGCCACGTCCACCAGCGCCGGCGTGAGTACGATCGGGAACTTCGGGAACGGCGCCAGGCTCACGCCCAGGTTGATGTCCTGCCCCGTGTAGTCCGCGATGAGGCCGATGTACTTGTTCGCCCGCAGGCCGGCCGACGCAAACACCATTGCGCCGCAATCCTTCGTGTTGAAGACGTCGGTCGCCACTTCTTCCGCCTGACAGAACCGTCCGTTCCCCGCGCCGATGTTGAGCGTCGCTTGGCTGAACGGCGTGTTGTCATCCCCACCGTTCCGCAGCGCCACCACGCGCGAGGCCGCCACAAACCAGTTCGGATCCGCGCCACTCTCACCCGACAGGTTGATCCCTTCCACGCCGAACGCAATGGCGGAGTTGGAGGGGAGCGACTTGTGGGCCTTCAGCGACATCATGGTCCGCTCGAACAGCCCTGAGCGCACCGTGGACGCCGAGACCAGCACCACTTCGAGTCCGATCGCCGTCTGGCTGTTCCCCAGTCCAAAGCCGCCAGACAGCGAGCCGTCATCGCCGCCACCGTTGCGCGTCTTCTGCTGGTAACCGCCGCCAAAGAAAACGTCCCCGAAGTTCGGGCCGAAGGCAAGCGGCGACGCGGTGCTGACGCCCGGCGCCGACCGGCCAAAGATCCCGCCCTGCGCAGCCGGCTTCCAGTCGGCCGGGAGCGGCGGCAGCAACAGTTGCTCCTTCGTGGGCTGCTGTGCGATGCCAACTGAAGGCACCGCCGCGGCAGCCACTAGCAACAGGCTGATGATCCACTTCTTGCCGGCCATAAAAAATCCTCTCGGATGGGATGTTCAGGCAACTATAGTGCGGGGCAGAATCCTACCAATGGGGACGAATGTCGAGCTTTCGCGATAACTTGTCAAGCCAATTCGAGTTACGGCCCAAGGACGTCGCAACGGTCAGGATGCAACACCTCCGTCAGGACAGCGTCATACGGGCGCATTCCCCCCAGCTTTGACGTGTCCAGCCGTCCGTCCGCCGGACGCGGCGCCCTAGCCCCATACTCGGCCGTCGAACAGGGGGTCACGAGCGCCGGATCGGCCCCGATCCCCGCATACACCGCCCGGGCTACCTCGAACCAGTTGGTGTACCCTCCCGCCGCGGCGTGCCACACCCCCTCAGCCCCCTCCTCCACCAAACGCCAGATGACCGCGGCAAGTTCGGAAACATGTGTGGGCGCCCCGAACTGGTCGTTCACCACCCGAGAGGCCTGCCCGGCGCCCGCCCGCCCCCATATGGTGCGCACGAAACTCGGCCCACCCCCATAGAGCCACTGTGTCCGCACCACCGTCCACCGTCCACCGTCCACCGTCGCTATCGCCCTCTCCCCCGCCAGCTTGCTCCTCCCATACGCCCCCTGGGGATTCGGGGTGTCGTCCTCTCTATACGGCCGCCCCAACTGGCCGTCGAAGACGTAATCGGTGCTGATGTGCAGCACGCGCGCGCCATGCCGTGCCGCAGCCCGCGCAATGATCCCCACCGCTTCGCCATTGATGCGCGTCGCCTCGGCTTCGTGCTCCTCGGCATCGTCCACGCGCGTCCAGGCGGCGCAATTCACCACCCAGTCGGGACGCGCGGCCAGCGCTGCCTCCACCCCTGCCTCATCGGTGATGTCGAGGTCAGCCACCGTGCTCGGTCGCAACGCAACCCCGGCTGGCACGGACGCGTGCACCGCCCGCCCCAGCATTCCGTCGGCGCCGAGCAGGAGGACGCGCATGCTATCTCGGGGACTCGCCATAAGGTTCATTCTCAAGCGAGGATTCGTTCACACCGGACAACTGCAACTGCTCACCACGGAGGCACGGAGGGCACGGAGGTACACGGAGAACGACAAGACTTATTGGAACGACAGTGCGCCACGCAGGATTCAACGTGGCGAACGCAGTTCCCCCAAGAAGTTGTCCTCCTCCGTGCATCTCCGTGCCCTCCGTGTCTCCGTGGTAAGCAGTTGCCGTTGTGTACCGTTACACCCGAAGGTAGAGCGCCTCCGCAGCCCGATAGGCCTCGCTGGCAACCCGCCCCCACCACTCCCGGTTCTCCTGGTACCACCGCACGGTCTGGGCAATCCCCTCATCCCAGCGAATGGCCGGCTGCCACCCGAGTTCGCTGGTGATGCGCCCGTTGTCGAGCGCATAGCGGCGGTCGTGCCCCAAGCGGTCCGTCACCCGCGTCATCAGCGATTCGGGCTGTCCCAACTGCTGCAGGATGCTCGTGATGACGTCGCGGTTGGACTTCTGCTCGCCGGCGCTCACGTGATACGTGCGCCCCAACTCGCCGCGCGTCAGCACTGCCCACAGCGCACGCGCATGATCCTCAGCGTGGATCCAGTCGCGCACCTGCATCCCGTCGCCGTATACGGGGATCGACGACCCCGCCATCGCCCGCGTGATAACCAGCGGAATCAGCTTTTCGGGAAAGTGATACGGTCCGTAGTTGTTGCCGCAGCGGGTGAGCAGCAGCGGTAAGCCGAACGTCCGCCGCCACGCGCCGATCAGCAGATCCGCCGAGGCCTTGCTGGCGGCGTAGGGCGAACTGGGCTTGAGCGGTTCCTCCTCGGTCCACGGCGCATCTCCCAGCTCGAGGTCGCCATACACCTCGTCGGTCCCCACGTGCAGCATGCGGAACGGTCGCGGCGCGGTGTCGAGCGAGCGGCGTACGCTCTCCAGTATCACCTGCGTTCCCACCACGTTCGTCGTGATGAATGCCGCCGGCCCCATGATCGACCGGTCCACGTGCGACTCGGCGGCAAGGTGGATGATCGCGTCTGCCGGAGGAATAGGACGGTTGGTTCCCGTCTCCCGGCCGCGCCCGTCGAGCACCGCCGAGAAGGACTCGGCGTCGCAGATGTCCGCTTTGACAAAGAAGTGCCGCCCGTCACCGTGCGCGCTGTGCGTTGCAAAGACACCGGCCAGACTGTCGAGATTTCCCGCGTAGGTGAGCGCGTCGTACGTCACCACACGTACGTCGGGGTTGTTGGCGAGCAGCCAGCGCACAAGCGTGCCGCCGATGAAGCCAGCTGCGCCGGTGATCATCACCGTGGCGGGAGCAAACTCCTCGCCTGTCATACGAACCACTCGCGCGCCTGTACCAGCGAGGAACCGTTCGCATCACGCGCCGCGAGCATCGGCTTTGCGCCAGCAATCAGCGGCCACTCGATGCCTACATCGGGATCATCCCACCGCAGGCAACGTTCGTGCTTCGGTGAGTAGTAGTCCGTCACCTTGTAGTGCAAGGTAGCCCGTTCGGTCAGCACGTAATATCCGTGCGCAAAACCGGCAGGAATCCACATCGTCTGATGTGCCGCAGCATCCAACTGAGCACCGCACCACCGCCCAAACGTCGGCGACTGCACCCGCAGGTCCACCGCCACATCATACACCGCGCCGTGCAGGCAACGCACCAGCTTGCCCTGCGACTGCTGCACCTGGCAGTGCAGGCCGCGCAGTACCCCCTGCGCACTCTGGCTGATGTTGTCCTGCACCCAGTGTTCCGGGATGCCCGCCGTCGCATAGTCCCGCGCATTCCATCCCTCGAGGAATGCCCCGCGCGCATCGTGATGCACCGTAGGCGTGAACAGCAACACCTCCGGTACGCGCAAGGGGAGAACGTTTACGATGCTAGCCGGCACGATGCAGCGCTCCGAGACGCCATGGTGAAGTAGTCGTCGAGACAAATACTACACTCCTCGGGTCGCGACGGGGAGTCCGAAACTGGGCTATTTCACCACGGAGACTCGGAGGACACGGAGGGCCACGGAGTTCTGCAATGATGAATTCGCGGGGGAACGAAGAACGCCACGCAGAAATCCTCGTGGCGCACGCAGTTCCCCCAAGAAGTTGTTGCCTCCGTGAACTTCCGTGCCCTCCGTGGTAAGCAGTTCAAGGCAAAACAAGCGAACCCAGATACCGCCCGTACCCGTTGTTCCGCATCGGGTGTGCCAACCGCAGCAGCGCTTCACTGTCGATCCACCCATTTCGCCAAGCGATTTCCTCGGGGCAGCCGATGTGCAATCCCTGCCGACTCTCGAGCGCATGCACGAACTGCGCGGCCTCCAGCAGCGCTTCGGGGGTGCCGGTGTCATACCACGCGGTCCCTCGTCCCATCTGCTCCACCGTCAACTCCCCTCGGCGCAGATACGCACGATTGAGATCGGTGATCTCCAGCTCCTGCCGCCCCGACGGTTTGAGCTCGCGCGCCAATGCCGGCGCATCGGCGTCGTACAGGTACAGCCCGGTCACTGCCCAGCGCGACGGCGCAATAGATGGCTTTTCGATGATGTCGGTGACCACCCCCTGCGCATCATACGCCACCACGCCGTACGCCTCGGGGTGCGCCACCTGCTGCGCAAAGACCGTCGCGCCGCGCTCGCGCGCCATTGCGCTCTGAACCTGCGCCGGGAGGTCGTGCCCGAAGAAGAGGTTGTCCCCCAGCACGAGCGCACTCGCACGCCCGCTTAGAAACGCCTCGCCAATCACCACGGCTTCGGCGATGCCGCGCGGCGTGTCCTGCGTCGCGTACGAAAACTGCATTCCCCACGCTGTGCCATCGCCCAGCAGCCGTGAAAAAAGTGGCGCATCGACAGGCGTGGTGATGACCAGAAACTCCCGCACCCCCGCGAGCATCAGCGTGCTCAACGGGTAGTAGATCATCGGCTTGTCGAACACCGGGAGCAGTTGCTTGCTGAAGGCCCCGGTCGCCGGGGCCAGCCGCGTACCGCTTCCGCCTGCGAGGATGATCCCTGGTCGGCTACTTGGTGATGGCCGCATAGGCGATGGCAAGCGAGGCAATCGTGCTCGCCATACTGAGTGCGCGGGTGAAGATCTCGCTTGCCGAGGTCTTCGACTCGGGTTTCTCAGGGACCGTGATGGTCGAGCCCGCGACTACTTCCGGTGAGGTACGGAAGAACAGTGCTACGCGCTTGACGCGCTTGGACAAGCCGGACGGATACGAGACGACCGCCTTGCTTGCCTGTCCTCGCTCGGCCGGACCACCCGCCAGTTCGATGTAATCCTGCACCGAACGGCCGCGATCAAACTTCACCAATGTCGTGCGATCAACGGCTCCCGTGACCAGCACGGTGCGCGGGTTGATGTCGACGGACAACAGATCGCCGGCCTGCACGAAGATGTTGTGCGCGTCATCGCCACGCATGACGCGTACAAAATCAATGGCTACCCGGCGTCCGCCACGACGAAGACTGAAGCTCTCGGGATACGCCGACGGAAGGATCCCTCCAGCACGGGTGATGACGTCGCGAATGCGATCGTTGTTCTCCGTAATGGCGAATTCTCCCTGATACTTGAACTCACCGCGTACCTCCACCATCCGCTGGCTGCGGAAGCCGGGCGAGGAGCGCACGAAGATCCGGTCGTCGCGTTGAAGAATGAACTTCCCTGCCGCGGCGGATGTGGCGAATTGCGCATCAACCGGCAGTGACAGGACGATGCTTGTTGTATCGCTGTACGTGGCTCCCACGCGGCGGCGCGAGACGTCCACCCACTGCGCCTCCTCGGTGAATCCCCCGGAACGCTCAATGGCGTCACGCAGCGATTCGTTCTCCGAAAACGCGCGTACGTTCGGCCGGTTGACAGCGCCGCTGACGACGATTCTCCCGGAGGGGAAGGCGGTGCGTCCATCCAGCACCTCCACCCCGTCAAATTCCTGCAATGGGAAGTCGCGCCCCGCGCCGGTGGCATCCACGCTAAACAGCTCGGTGCGTCCGGTCAGCGGAATCTGCCGCACCACCTTCACCCGGTCGCCCAGCGCCCACGGGAGCATCCCCTGCGAGCGCTGCAGCAACTGCCCGAGCGTCATCTTGTCGCGCAGTTCGTACTCGCCGGGCTGATAGACCTCGCCGGTGAGCGTCACCACGTTGCGGCGCACGTCACCAATGCCAAAGACGGTGACGATATCGCCGTCGATGAGCGGCACGCGGCCCAGCGAATCGAGGTCGCCCTTGAGCTGCACATCCACCTTCACCCGCTCCATGCCGGGGGCGCGGCGTTCGGGGGGGAGCACACGGTCAATCTGCACGCGCTCCACGCTTGCCACTGCCAGCAGGCCGCCGGCGAAGTTGAGCAGGTCCTTGAACCCTTCATTCCCCTTCAACTCGAAGATGCGCGGGCGCCGCACCGCTCCCATTATCGCCACGTTGCGATTGCTCAGGGGGATGTAGATCACATCCCCCTGCTCGGTGCGGATGTCGTCGGTGGCGTCGCCTTTAAGCAGGTAGTTGTACAGGTCGAGCCGCCTTATCACCTGCCCGCCGCGCCGCACCTCGATGCCGCGGAACGATCCACGGTCGGTGGGTCCGCCGGCGCGTGCGATGGCGTGAAAGACGGTGCTCAGAGCATTCACCTGAATGGCGCCGGGCTGCTCCACTTCGCCAATCACGAACACCGCGTTGCTGCGGATGCGCCCGATACTCAGGTCGAGCCGCGCTTCACCAGTATTGAGGCCGCTGTACGACTGCGCCATCCGGCTCTTCAGCACGGTGCGCGCCCCTTCGAGGGTGAGCCCGGCTACGGAAATCTGCCCTACCTGCGGAATGATCACCGTGCCGTCGCGGCGTAGCTCCAACAGGTACGCCAACTCCACCTGCCCTGTGACCACCAGTTGCACCTGGTCGCCAACGCCCAGCCGATAGGCCGGGTCTACGGGACCGGAGGTGATGGGGTCGAAGGCGGTATTCGCCCGGGTGAAGACGTCACGCCCAAAGACCCCTCCCACTCGAGCAATTGGCTTGGCGTCGTTTTCACGCGGCTTCTCCTGCTCGGCGTCCGGCTTGCCACTTGGGTCGGCGAGCAAGCCGAGCGAGGCCAGCGCCTGCGCGAATGCCCCGGTCTGTGCTCCCGAAGCGGCGCCCGCCGCGCCGGTTTCTCCAAAGAAAGGCGAGGCCAACGATGGGTCGTACCCCGCTGCCTTCAGCCGTTCCTGCACCTGCGCCTGGCTCAACCCCGACTTCTTGATGGCGTCGGCAATCTGGTCGTTGGTGACGTTCTTCCCCATCGCCGCGGCGGCGGCCTGCGCCCCCGTCTGTCCGGTCGGCACTACCACAGGAGCGGGAGGCGGCGCGGGTGGAGGGTTCTGCCCGGCCAGCGGCAATGACGCGAGCAGTGAAACGAGAACCAGTGCAGTGGCGTGCGTCTTCATCATCAGTGGCGAAATGGGAAACAGGCAGGCCTCGGCGCTCGGCGAGGAGCGACGGAAGGGCTTGGCGTCGTAAAGGTATGCCGGGCGCGGGTGGACGTCCATTCACCGACTATCTCTGGAGCCCGCGTCAGATCCCCGTCACTTGCCGCCCACGCCATCAACGGCTAGTCTCTCGTCGTGAAGCGCATTGCCCACTTCCTCACATTCTTGCTTCTCACGCTCGCGGCGCATCCCCTCGCGCTTGGCGCGCAGGATTTTGCCCTCCGCGCCGGCGACGCCATCAAGCTCTTTGTCCCCAACGAAAAGGCGCTCTCCGACACCTTCGCCGTGGACCTCCAAGGCGCGGTCACCCTCCCGGTCATTGGCCGCGTGGAAGTGGCCGGGCAGCCCTGGCGCGAGGTGCATCGCAAGCTTCTCGCCGCCTTTCAGCGCGAAGTCAGGGAACCCGGCCTCTCGTTGATCCCACTCCGGCGCATTATCGTGCTCGGCGCCGTCAACAAACCCGGCAGTTTTCTGGTGGGACCCACCGTCACGCTCGCGGGCGCCATTGCCGTTGCGTCCGGTTCAGTGACCGACGGCACCGCCAAGCGCGTCCGCGTGACGCGCAACAACGTGGTCATTCAGGCGGATGCCCCGCGCGGCTTGGAAGTTGCCGACATGCCGGTGGAGAGCGGCGACCAGATCTTCGTTCTGCAGCGCAGTTGGTTCGCGCGAAACAGCAACTTCCTCATCACCGCTCTGCTTTCGCTCACCGGCATCGTCGTGACGCTCGCCCTGCGCTGATCAGGCGACGCGCCTGTTACCACCCGCGCCAGCGGATGCTCGCCTGCACGTTGAGTGCGTCGTCGTGCGGCACGGTGTTGCGATTGAGCGTGTAGCCGAGCCCGGCACTTGCCTCGAGTTCGCGCCCTCTTTTGCCGAAGCGTATCACCTCGTAGCGCGCGTTGTACTGCACTTCGGGTGAACGTCCCGCCGTTGTCGCTGGCACTGGCAGCCAGTCCTTGAGCAGGCGCCGTTCGACTATTACGCTGCGCCGCCCATGCGCGGTGTACTGATCGGTCGCCACGCGCCAGCCGGCCCCGCCATACGCAGTCGCTGAACCGAGGAAGAGCCCGTTGACGGTGTGACCTTGCCGAACCGTGCCACTGTGCAAATAGGGTGGGATTGGAATTGAAAATCCCCGTTGTCCCCGCTCGTTGCTCGAGAGTTCAGCATTCACCAGCTCAGCCCGCAACACTCCAATGGCGGATGGTGATGACCTCCACGCTTTCTGAAAGCCGAGAAGTAGATTCCCCAAGTCATCGGGTTTCTGCAGCAGCCAGCGCGTGTTCCCCGCGTAGTCCTCTCGCCCATACTCGCCGTACAGTTCGAATCCGGCCGGCGCCACCGCCCAGCGGAAGAAGAGCGACGCATAACCGTTTTCGCCGCCGGTGTTCACGAAGCGCCCGGGGTCACTCAATATCCCCGTGAACGGACGCATCGCATTGCTGAAAGTCGCCACGCCAGGATACCACGGCCGATGCTGAAACCGCACGACTCCCAACTCTAGTCCACGCACGCCTCGCGGCTCGAAGGTCACCACCGTTGCCGACGCAAAACGCGAACGATCTCCTACCTCTTCCGGTGACCACTCTGACTGTTCCAGCCGTCCGGCCAACACCTTCCAGTGCACCTTTCCTACGTAAACCGGCCACGGCTCACCCGACCCGACAAACAGGTGTGCAAAGCCGCCGCCATTGGGCCCGACAACCAACGGTTCGTCGCGCGCCGGCCCCCATGACATTGGCGCGGTGGAGAACCCTGCTGCGGCAATGCGCGTCTCAATCGCTATGCGGCTATTCCCGGCATCCACTCGCCCGTAGCCGCTCGTCCCGAACCGCTGCGGCGCGTCAATCTCCTCTGGGAAGCGCGCATCACGGAACGCGCCCTCGCCACTCAGCCCGTTCGGCGCCAACGTGAACCCCGCGTTCTGTGCCCAGAACATCATCGGCGCCACCTGCACGTCCAGCACCCCGGCGGTGAACCGCACCCCGGCACTCCCGTCTATCGTGACGCCCCGCCCGAACCAGACGCCGCCTTCGCTCGCGGCATCGGGCCTCGTGCTATTCCACCGCGCACCAACCGACGGCCGCAGGATTGTCAGCGTTCTCTGCCTGTTCTTGGCCGAGTCGCGCGAGAACCGCGCCGCCCACGGATGCTCCTTCGTTGGAACCAGCCCGCGCACCTCGTATCGCGTCCACGGACGAATCCCCACAGGATGCTGCGGCACCTCCCCCAGCAATTGCATCACACGCAAATAGCGCTCGGCTTCACCATTGGCCACGAGGTCACCACCGAGATCCAACCCCGTGGCCCCCTGCGCCAGGCACTCGGAAGCCAGCACGAAGACCACACTCGACAGAATCGCGCGCACATAGCGAGGCATGACGCAAAACGTTACCATCTCAGGCGATGCTAAGATACCCCCAATGCGCAATCATACTCGCGTTAGGTATGGTTCCTGCTCTTGGTGCAGGGGCACAGGCTCGGGCCTACGAGGAATTTCCGCTGGTTCGGCCGGCGCTTGAGCGCGATGAGCTTTCTCGCATTGGCGCTCTGCTCGATAGTACCGCGCCGCGCTACTCCACCCTGCGCGCGCCGTCGCGGCAGCTCCCTTGGCACATGACCAGGAGAGCCGTTGTCACACTACTGAGTCCCGAACTCACCCTCGGCGTTAACACCTCCCTCCCCTACGGCTTCAACGACGGCCCGGCCTGGCAGGGGCGTGGGCTCAACGTGCAGGCCATCGGTGGCTTCGTCATCACGCGCGGTCGCGTGCGCGTTGTCGTCGCACCGCAGTACGTCTTCGCCCAGAACACCGAATTCCAAACCATCCCTTACCCGCAGAGCTCCGGCCAGGACCGCTCCCCGTGGGCCAATCCGTTTCACCCGGCTCCGGGGGGCATCGACCTCCCTTCGCGATTCGGCAACCAGCCTGTCCGTTCGTTGCAGTGGGGGCAGTCCTCCGCCACCGTGCGCCTGCCGGTGGTCGAAGTCGGACTCTCCACCGAAAACGTCTGGTGGGGCCCCGGTATCCAGAACGCCCTCCTTTGGGGGTCACAGGGCCCGGGCGTCCCCGCCGCGTTCGTTCGTACCACAGCACCCGTCGTCACGCGCGCTGGTACCTGGGATGCCTGGTGGACCGCGGGCACGCTGCGCGAATCCAATTTCTTCGACCGCAACCCCCGCAACGACCGCCGCTCCATGGGCGCCTTCGCCGTCTCGTGGCGGCCACCGCGCACCACTGGCGTGGAAGTCGGGCTCTCGCGCCTCGTCATCCTCGCCGACGATACCCCGTTCACCGCCCTCTTCGCTCCGCTGGCCTCGGTGGGCCGTCCCAACGGCCCCGACTCGCTGGACTTCGGCTCCCGCGACCAGATCACCTCGCTCTGGACGCGCTGGGCGCCTCCGGGCGCGGGCTTCGAGGCCTGGGCGGAGTGGGCCCGTTTTGAAGAACCCGCCTCATTGCGCGACCTCCTCGAGAGCCCCGGCCATTCGCAGGGCTACACTGTGGGCCTGCAGTGGGCGCGCCGCCTCCGCGGCGGCTCGGCCCGCCTCTGGGGCGAAGCCACCTACCTGGAACCCAGCCCCTCCCTGCGCCTGCGCCCCGTGGGTACCACCTACGTCAGCCGGTCCGTGCCGCAGGGCTTCAGCGTGCGCGGCCAGCCCTTGGGCGCCGGCATCGGGCCGGGGGCGTCGAGCCAGTGGATGGGGGGCGATTTCATTCGCCCCAACTGGCGCGCCGGCGCCTACGCCGCCCGTGTCCGCTGGGACAACGCCACCCTGTTCACGTCCGTCGTCCCTGAACTCAAGCGCGAAGACATCTCGCTGATCAGCG
>JAJZRK010000097.1 GCA_021802745.1 bacterium | reverse complement strand
CGCCGACGTCGTCAATGCGAAGCTTCCGTTTTAGGGTGCGCGCAATCCGCTGGGGTGTGGCTCCGTTCGTCGTCATCTGGCGCCGGTACGCCCGGTCACGCGCGTCGAATCACAGGTAGATGCGGTACCGAAGCCCGCGCGTGGCACCGTGCGGCGCCGGCTTCGTGAACTCCTCGAACAGCACGCCACCGTTCGCCTCGATGACGCGCCGCGACGCGATGTTCTCCGGATCCGTCGTGATCTCGACGAACGGCATCAACAGGGCCCTCGCCTCGGGGAGGATCAGCCCGAGCGCCTGCGTGGCGTAGCCGCGCCCCTGCTTCCACGGCACCACGGCGTAGCCAATGTGCCCCAGGCAGTACGGAGGCAGGTCGGTCGTCCCCGGCCGCCACCGGAACCCAATGCTGCCGCAGAACGCGCCGTCCCACAGCCAGCGTCGAAATGCCGGGAGTCGTGGAACAGACGTGCCATCGGGCAATATCACCGGTGGCCCCTTGCCGTCGCGATCGTCAAGGGACGCGAGAAAGGCGGCGGCGTCGCGCTGGATGCTCTGCAGCTCCTCCCGCGCTGCCGCCGCGCCGCGCGTGTTATCCGGCGACCAGCCGCGTTCGAGGGCGGCCACATAACCGGCGAGATGCTCGAAGGCTGGGCGAACGAGATGCATGGGTGAGCGGAGTGACGGAGCGGAATGAGCGTGCACCCGGCCGCGCGCGCCGGCCAGTGCGATGCAGATGGCTATTTGGTGTAGATCACCAGCAGCCCGCACGTCTTGCGCGTGGTGTTGTACTCGAGCGGCATGGTTGCGCCGCCCTTGTACACCTCCACCGCCAGGACTTCGTTTGGGGCCAGCGTGTTCAGGTCGAACACCGCGAGCAGCTTGCCGGCTTGCCGGCAATCGTCACGGCGCTCGAGGCCCGCGCCGCCGAGGCGCGCGCCGAGGTCGAGTATGCCAGTGCGCTCGTTCCGTCCGCGGCGGCGGACGCCGACGCGCTGGCCGCGCGCAAGAAGGCGGCCGCGGCGCATCTCGCCGAGAGCGTCGCCGCGCTCGAGGGCATCCGCCTCGATCTCCTGCGCCTGCACGCCGCCGCCGCCGACCTTGCCCCGCTCACGACGCTGATGGACGCCGCGCGCGCCATCGGCGAGGACCTCAGCCGTCTCGCGGAGGCGCAGCGGGAAGTCGAGGATGTTGCGGGGTGCGCGGAACGAGCGAAGTTCAGTCGTCAATCGCCTCGATCCCGTGTTGCTTGAGTTGCTCGAGATGGTCCTTCATCGCCCTGAGCACGTCGGGAGCGTGTCCCTGCCACTCCGCGACCTCGCCCGTCACCCGCAGCGGCTCCCGCGAGCGGTATGACTTCGTCGGATTCCCCGGGAATTTCTTGTCCGTCAGGTTCGGGTCATCCATGATCGGGCCCGTCGGTTCCACGATGTAGATCCGGCCCGGGCCGTCGCCGACGGCCAGCTCCGCCCCCCAGGTGGCGGCATCCAGGGTGGCGGTGAGGTACACATAGTTCGCCCGCCTCCTCGTGCCATAGTTCGAAGTGTAGCCGGGCCCGATCAGGTCGCCCGGCTTCAGGTCGGCCCGCGTGCCATGGTAGTACGGCGGCGGACTCAGATTGTCGGTGTCTGTCACGGGATTGCTCGCTCGCGCAGCGCCGCATTCCGTATGGCCCAGGCGCGCGAGCGAATCGTCCCCTCGTGCAGCCAGTCGCGCCCGGCATAGGCGCGCAGCACGTCGTGCCCGATGTCCAGCGTGCGGGCCACGTCCACGCGCAGCACGGGGATGTCCTCGAACACCGTCACCTCCTCGGAGTGCTCGTAGTAATCCGGGAGCACCACGCGAACCGCCCGCGGACGCAACTGTCGCCGCGGCGAGATCGGCACCGACACGCGCACCCCGGCCTGCGTGGAGAGATCGGTGGCCCGCAGTGCGAAGCCAACCTCGGCGAGCCCGAAGCGGCGGCTCACCTCGGCCACCGCGCCAACGTCGCCGTAGCGAAAACGCCCCGCCGAGAGCGACGTCACGAGTTCCTGCTGCGGACGATGCCAGCGCACGGTGCCAAACACATACGAGTGATCAATACGCGAGGCCGCATCGCCAAACACCGTTCCGGTCATTCCCACCGACCATCGCCCGCCGCGCAACACCACGTTCTGGTCCCACTGCGCCCCCACCTGGCGCTGGCCCAGTCGCCCCACGCTCAGCTGGCCGATCCCCATCGCGCCGCGCGGGAGCAGGCCATCGGGCAGCCGCGTGGCCGCGTGCAGCAGCAGCCGATCCGCCCCCGCCGGCTCGAGGTCGTTCAGGAAACGCGCACTCTGCGTGACAGGCACAGAGCGCCGGCCCGTGACCGCCACCCCGCGCCACAACTGCGCGGTGAACTCCGGGCGGATGGACACGCGGGTCTCGAGCGCACTCAACTCCGACAACAGAATCGTCTCGATGTATGGCCGCGCCGATACGTCGAGGCGAAACTGAGAGCGATTCGCCGGAGCGCCTTCGACGCGTGCTGCGGCGGCCGACGGAAAGGAGATCGCCAGTTGATCAACAAACGGCCGCTCCTGGCGCGGATCGGCGAGAAACGCACGCCACGGCGCGAGCGCGGTGGTCACCACGAGCACCGGCAGGTCCACCTTGCGGATGGTCACCCGAACGCGCGCCATCTCGGCGGGTACGCGTGCCGCGACGATGCCGAGCACCACCCCAAGGCCGTCCATGTCGTCGAGCAGCCAGCGTCGATTCTCGTACTGCACGTCCAGCACGCCCCCCTCGATGGGAAGGACGCGCACGTTCTCCAGCCCGGCCGACGCCAACGCATCGCGCACACCGGCGGCAGCGCGCTCCAGCGGAATAGAGGCTGCGCCAAGCGCGGCATCTGCCGAACGCCCCGATGCCCGCGCCGCGTCGTCGAGGTGAGGTGCCGGCATCGCGCGGTGCCGCGCCGCAGGGCCCGCGGCGATGCGCACGCCGACGCCGGCCACGACGCCCTGCTCGCCCAGCCACGAGGCATCGACCGTCGGCCGCACGTCGAGCCGGTCGGCCAGCGACGGAAACGGATGCAGTCGCACCCCCGCCGAGCGCTGCCGCCCGTCATTCTCGGCGATGAAGGTGATCCACGGGCACGGCGCAATCTCGACCCCGCCAAACGGCCCATCGAGCAGGCTCACGCCGCTGCCATATCCCGCGGTAAGGCGCACCCGCCCCGCGAACGATTTGGTGAGCGTGGCGTACTTGGCGGTGTAGAGGGCGTTGGCGCCGCTGATGTCGTGCATGCCGGCGGCAATCGCCGGGCGCCACCGCCGCTCCTCGAGGAGCAGCAGCTGCGCGTTGGCCGACTCGTCGCGGTTGTAGATGTCTTCGGGGGTACCGGCGTGCCGCACCGATCCGCGGGCGGTCAGCGTCAGTCGCGGCAGAAAGGCGACCGAGAAGAAACCGTTGTTCTGCCAGCGCAGCGGCTGCGGCGGATCGAGCAGCTTGGCACGGCTGTACGACAGCACGAACTCGCCGTCGGGTAGGGACGTGGCGGTCGGGACCTCGAAGAGCCCCGGCCCCCCCGTGAACGATGGCGCGGTCATGCGCTCACGCAGGGGGGCGCTGAAGGGGGCAGGGCAGGACCACGAGCCAACCCTCTGGCCCGAGCTTGCTTGCGGGGCAAGCAGAGCAGCGCAACAGCTGAGGCTCACGCCCAGAGCCGATGCGTGCAACCGCGGATGCAGCGCGTGTCGCCAGCTCCGCTTCAGTCCCCCCACGGTCATGCGTCAGTCTCCCGGATTAGAGCGGCCGTCGCCACGCGGGGCGGTGTGCGACGCAAGATGCGGAGAGTTGCGAGCCCCCGCCACCCGTTGCGAGCCCCCGCCACCCGTCGCGAGCCCCCGTTACCCAATGCGAGCCCCCGCCACCCGCCGCTCCATCTCCGGCGGTCGGTGCCGGACAAACGAACGCGGCGCAGATTCTGTCTGCGCCGCGTGTCCCACAGCCCCAGCCGTCGCTCGCCGTTCGGTAGCGAGCGCCTCGAGAAGTCCGATGTACTACCCCGACACCGGGGTCAGCGCGACCGTGCCGATGCCCACACCGTTGATCGTAATCGTTCCGCTGGGGCCAATAGATATCGTAAGCGGGGTGAAACCAGAGAGGAAGTTGCCCAGTAACAACGCCGTGTTCACCGCGCTTGCAGTGCCGTTGGCAACCTTGCCTGCCGTGATCGCTTCGAACTTACAAGGATCCACCGTGATGGTCTTTCCCTGCGCCAACGCGCTCGTGCCCGTGAAGGTCGATGCGGTGATCTTGAAGATGCACGACCCGAACGTCACGTCTGCCGAAAAACTTCCAACCGCGCCGCCGGTCGGTGACGTAATCGTCATCGAGGCCGTGGGGGCCGCGGCCGTGCCTGCGAAGGTGAGGGCGAGATTCTGGTTCGCCACTTCCGACGACAGCGCGCCGGCGCCGCCCGGGAAGCTGAACGCCTTGCCGGCCACGACACTGGTGATGGTCGAGTTCATATTGAGCGACGTGTTGGTCGCTGCCATCTGCAGCGGCGCGGTCGTGTCCTTCTTGCACGCCGACGAAACGACGGCCAGCGCGAGCGCCGCGGCGGCGAGAATCGAGCGCGACGCACCCGTACGGTTGAGATAAGCGGGCATTCAGGGACTCCGGGGACGTAGGGGCTGGATATTCAACGCCGAACTGGAACAATTGAACGTCCGGACGGCCGATCGTCAAGCTTTCTTGCAGCGCCACAGACAGGGGACCCGAGGCGACCCCCACCTGGCCGCGCCCACCGTCGCGTTGCCATGCTTGATTACCGACCGGTCGGTATGTAACGTATCGCCATGACGACCGGCACCGAGGACGACCTCATCAACGCCACCCGGCAGCTGATGCTGCGCCAGGGCTACGCGGGCACCGGCATCAACGAGATCTGCCGCGTGGCCGGGGTCAGCAAGGGCGCCTTCTATCACTTCTTCGAAAGCAAGGAGGCGCTGGCCATCGTGGCGCTCGAGCAATTCTATCGCGAGCGCATTGACGAGCTGATGGCCATTGACGTGAGCGCTGCCGCACCGGGCGACGCCCTGCCGCTCTTCCTCGAGCGCGTCGCGGCGCGTGCGCCCAAGCTGTGGGAGCACGGCTGCCTGATCGGCGGCCTCGCCAGCGAGACGGCGCTCACGAGCGACCGGCTGCAGCGCGACGTGGCGCGGCTCTTCGACCAATTCGCCGAGCGCCTGGCGCAGCTGGCCAAGCCGTTCGTCGCGTCGCGCGCGACGGGCAAGCTGAACGCGACGGCCATTGCCGAGGACATCCTCGCCATTGTCGAGGGAGCCATCGTGCTCTCCCGCGCCCACCGCGATCCGCGGCGCATTCGCTCGGCGATCACGCGGTACGCCCAGTCCCTCCGCCGACTGCCGCGGCGCTGAAGACTCCCCCAAGCCGTCCCCATTGAACCATCGGGGCCCCCCGCGCCGAGTGGGCATCGTCGCTTGCGGCGTCGGTTCGTATCTCGTGGGCGTCGTGGTGCTCGTTGCCCTCGTCCAGGCAATGCGTGGCGCGCTCCTCTTCACGGGCGGGCCCGTCCACATCGCGAGCCCGGCCGATGAACGGGACGTTCGGCGGCCGCAATGCATTACGTCAGGCTATTCCGCTACTTCGCCAGCCTGACGCTCTGACCTGCGATGCACATCCAGCCACCCTCCGGGTTCTTGACCCAGGTGTCCGTCCAGCGATAGCGCAGTTGCGCAGTCCCTGACGGCGTCTTCACGGTCTTCGTCCAGACGCCGGTAATGACGACGGCGCCGCCGTGAACCCGAGGTGACATGGCAGAGTTCGCACCGGAGATGTAGTGCGTGGTGTCACCATTGATTGTGGCGATGAGTTGAGCCTTCGTGTGGAGCTTGCCATCCGGATCAACGAAGGTGAAGTCGGGAGAGAGCATGCCCCCAACGGCCGCGCCATCACGCTTGATAGACGCGGCGCCCCATGCATTCTCGAGGGCGATAATCGCCTGCGCCTCGGGACTCTGTGCGCGTACCCATGTCGGGCCGATGGCAGCAAGCGCACTCAACAGAAACGCAGGCACGGACCGCGAAAGAGACGACTTCATGCTGACCTCCTGAGGACGGGAGTGATCACTTCGGACGAGTGGTGGGCGGCCCGGCGCTGCTCCTTCCTGACGATATCCACCGAAATCTCCACCGCCGGAATCGTGCCCCGGTTCTCGAGCCAGTGCGTGGTGTTGCGATCCTCGGGCCAGCCGACGCCCGGCCCATAATAGTCCGTCGTCACGCCATCGCGGTGGTCGGTGATCGTGCTCTGCACGATGTAGATGGTGCCCGGCCTGCCCTTGTGGTCGTGCACCGGGCCGAAGACGCCGCCAGGCTCCATGGTCACCATGCGCATGCGAAGCTGGCGTCCGGCCATCCCCTCGATTTCAGGACCAAGGTCAACCGTCGCCAGCAACTGCACCGTGACGCCCTTCGTTTGAGGTGCCGCCCGTTCGTCACTCATCGTGGTCTCCGCTGCGCGCCCGGGACGCAATATGTCGCGGTCGCGCAGCGGCCGCACCATCTGATCGCTTTCGGTCACACGCGAGTCAGGCGCTCTTGACCCTCACCGGTCCGAGGCATACTCTGTATCACAAAGTACTCGTCATTCTCCAAGCAGCACGCGGACCGCGCGTGCGATCCCGCGCCGGGAGGCAGTCATGAAGCAGTGGGGGCGACGCATCCGTGCGGCACTCCGGATGGGCCTCACCTGGGGCGCCGCCTGGTTTGGGGCGGGCATCCTGCTGGCGCGCGTGCCGGGATTCTTTTCCGATGTCCCGTTTGCGATCATCTTCGCGCCACTCGGCTTTGTTTCAGGCCTCGTCTTTTCCGGAATCCTCGTGGTGGCCGAGGGCCGCCGCCGGTTTGAAGGCATGTCGCTGCCGCGGTTTGCCGCGTGGGGCGCCGTGAGTGGCCTGCTGCTGTCGGGGATCTTCGTCATCGGCGCGGCTATTCGCGGCGCGAGCGCGTGGGGCGAGTTCCTCGTGTTCGGTCCCGCGCTCGCCATGGCGAGCGCGGCGTGCTCGGCGGGTTCGCTGGCCCTGGCGAGGCGGGCGGAACGGCGAGAGCTGGCCGGCCCGAGTGCGGATGCGGCAGAGGCCGAAATGACAGACCGCTCTCACCGACGCACGTAGCGCAGGTGCGTGGCCGCGGGGCCATCAAGCACCTTGTCAATGCGGAACTGCGGCCCCGGCTCGGGCAAGTGCTCGAAGAGACACCGCCCCCCGCCGAACAACACCGGGGCTAGGGCCAATACGGTTCACTTAAGCACACGCACCCGATAGTCGCGCCGGGTCGTGCGTTGTCGCCGTCGTGAACGCAGGGGAAAGTTACTCATCTTGCGTTTCACGCCGCGCGGCACGACGCGGCCGCGACGGGAGCTGACGTGCGCGGCGCGCAGCTCGTGCAGGATCGCTTGATGGGCGCGTGGCCAGTCCTGAGGGGGGAAGGGCCGCCAGATGGGGGAGCGTCCGGCGGGTGACACGCAGCGCATGGGTGAAGGACAGGGTGTCGGGGTCGCGCGCCTGCGGGCGGGCGCCCAGCGCGGCCTCGTGCATCAGCGCGCGCAACGCGAAGTGCGCCAGGAGAAAGCCCCACGCTTCCTGCCGCACCAACTCGGGGGTTTTGCTGCGCAGGACTTTCTGCGCGCCGCGGAGATGCGTCTTGAACTCGTCAAAGGTCGTCTCGATCTCCCAGCGTTCGTGATACAGCGCGGCGAGTTCTGCGGCGGGAGCCCGCTCCGGATCGAGGAGCGACGTCACGAGGCGATACGGCGCGTCCGCGTCGGGCACCCCAGGCAACGTGTAGGCCACGACGCGCACGGGAATCGGTGTTCGGTCCGCGTGCCGGCAATGGACGTTCCAGCGCAGTTCGCTGCGGTACGACCCATCCGCGAACCGCTGCAGGACCGGGAGGCGCATGCTGGACTTTGCCCGCCACACCAGCGCGGCCCCGGTGGCGGCGGCCTGCCGCCACAGATCAAACCCCAGAAACCCACGATCCGCCAAGCACAGCATGTCCCCACGCAGGTGGGGGACCACGTCCGCCGCCAGGGTGACCTCCCCGGTGTGATACGCGCCGAGCTGTGCGCCGCAGAGCACATGGGTCCCGGTTTCCACGAGGCCCACCACGCGGAGCTGGGGAAAGGCCCCGGTGGGGTTCACCCCCCGCGTGCTGGTCGGGCGGCCGAACGCCCGCCGATTGGCGGCCGTGTCCCCGACGTCGAGCGTCGTGCCGTCGAGGCTCATCACGCGCCACCCCCGATACATCGCCCCGGGCGTGTCCGCGATCGCCACGGGCGCCACGACGGCGCGATACAAGGCTTCCAGCGGGGCGGCCCCGAGCCGCGTGCGGGCCTGCGAAATGCCCGATTTGCCGGCCGGCGTGGTCGCGGCGGTCGGATCGCCGAGCCAGCGCACGCCCTCCAGCAAACAGCGCAGCACTTCGCGGGTCGACACGTCGGCATAGAGGGCCAGGGCAATCGCGTAGTACACCATCACGTGCGCGGGCAAGTCGCGGTGGCGCTCACTCAGCCGTTCCGTCTCGAAGAGCACCTGCTCCACCAGCTCGAGCGGGACCTGGGCCGTGAGCACGCCCAGGCTGATGACATCGGTGAGCCGCGGGCCTCCCGGCAGAACAGCTTCGGTCCCTGCCATCGCCCCTCCGGCGAAGTGAGCGGTCGGACCGACAATATACCACGAAGTTACCTAAATGAACAGCATTGGGGCTAGGGCAATTTCCAACTCGTCAACGACTCCCATGCTCAGGTACTGCTGGATCACGTCGGCGCCGCCCGAGATGCGCACGTCGCGACTGCCGGCGGATTCCCGAGCCAGCTCGAGGGCACGCTCCGGCCCATCATTGATGAAGTAGAACGTCGTTCCCCCTGGGCGCACCCAAGGTTCGCGTTTCGCATGGGTGAGCACGTAGACCGGGGTGTGAAACGGAGCGTCCGCAGGCCAGCTGCGCTCGCCCTGCTCGAACATCCGCTTGCCCATGATGTTGGCCCCGATGCGCTCCGTGGTGCTGCGGACCAGGTCATTGACCGGGCCTGTCTCGCCCCCTGGTCCGAACTTGAGATTCTCGCGGAAGTACTGCTGGTTGATGATCCAGGCCATCAGCGCTCCCCACTTGGCGCCCCAGTTCTTGTACTCGGGTGTGTCCCAGTGCTCGAGGGCCATGCCTTCGGGTGCCATGTGGCCATCGAGGCTGAGGCCAATGTTGACGAATACGGGACTCATATTGCTCCTCTCGCCTGTTGCGGGACGGCCTGAAATTGGAGTCCAGCGGCGCGCGAAGCGAGTGCGATGCCACGACGGGCTGGGCGGCGGCGCTCGATATGGTCGCTACCGATCGTCATACGAAGAGCGCGATGGCGCTGTCAGTACCAACGAGCGTCAGCCAGGCAACGGGAAGATGCTGCGGAGATCCGCGCTCAGCAGCGCCTGCTCGGCATCGCTGAGTACACGCACCTCTTCACCAAGGTCCGCGGCACTGACGAGAACAAGTTCAATGCGCCAATCGCCCTGCTCGTACGGCAAGACGAGGAAGTGCCGCACCATGGGGTTGTCGAGCGCATTGTCGTTCAGGACGAGCACTGCCGCGATGTCGTCGGGCCAGCCGCGGATCTGATGCACCGCGCCGCGCACCTCCCAGGGGCCGCGAAACTGAAACAGTGCTGGCAGTACTTGCATCGTGTCCGCCACCACGCGGGTGGAGACGCGCCCGACCACGCTGGTGAGTGCGGTGATGGGAACCGACACCATCTGCGACGTGTCTACCGCCCGCGCCTGGTCGAGCGCGTCGTATCGGGCGTGCGGCGTGAAGTCGTCTCGCGCCACACGCGGCCGCCACCAACTGGATGGTACTTTGCGCAGGCTCGCCAGCACCGCCAGGCCATACTTGCTTGCGTACTCGGCCTGCGACAGGCAGACGCAGAGATGCTTGCCGCCGGACGTCTCCCCAGGCAGCACGATCTCGTGCAGGTACACCATTCCCGCGGTTGGTACGGTCAAGGTCTCTCGGCGCTGGCGAACGAATGGCGTTGTGCTGCGAACGCTCTAATAGTTGGCATGAAGCGGCGACTGGACCTCCCGGCACGTTGATGGCAAGGTTCTGCCGCAATCCAACGCACGTGCTCACCGTCTCGCGACGGGGCACAGCTCGGGAGGCCAGCCGCCATGAATATCATAGGGATCGATCTGCACAAGCGCGAGAGCCAGGTGTGCGTGCTCGACGCGCGGGGTGGGGTGACCGAGACGCGCATCGTGACCACCCGCGAGCGGTTGGCGACGGCGCTCGCGCCGTACGGACCGGCGCGCATCCTGCTCGAGGCCTCCACGGAGAGTGAATGGGTGGCGACCCATCTGGAGGCGCTGGGCCACGCCGTCATCGTCGCCGACCCGAACTTCGCCCCGATGTACGCCACGCGCACGCGGCGCGTGAAGACGGATCGGCGTGATGCGCGCACCTTGGCCGACGCCTTGCGGCTCGGGGCGTACCGTCCGGCCCACCGGACGTCGCCGGCCCCCGACGGCATGTGCGTGCCGAGCTCGCGGTGCGCGAGGCGCTGGTGCGCGCGCGCACCCGGTTCATCAACGTGGCGAAGGCGCTCGTGCGGCGCGACGGACTGCGCGTGCGCCGCAGCACGGCGGAAAACGTCGCCGAGCGGATCAGCGAGTTGCCGCTCAGCGCCACGTTGACCGCCGAGCTGGCGCCGCTGCTCGCCCTCCTCGCGCCCCTGACAGCGCAGATCGCGGCGGCGGATGCGCGGATTGCGCGGCTCGGGCAGATGGACCCGGCCGTCGCCTTGCTCGCGACGGCCCCCGGCATCGGCCCGATCACCGCGAGTGCGGTGGTCGCCATTGGGGATGACATCACGCGCTTTGCGTCCGCGCCTCAGTTCGAGGCGTATCTCGGCTTGGTGCCTGGGGAACGTAGTTCGGGAGAGAAACGACAAGTGGCGCACATCACCAAGGCGGGCAATCGCCGCGCCCGCTACCTCTTGGTCGAGGCCGCGTGGCGCATCGTGCGGTCGCGCACCGCGGAGACGGCGGCCCTCCGGACCTGGGCGCTGCGCATCGCACTCCACCGCGGGAAGCGGATTGCGGTGGTGGCCCGCGCGCGCCGCCTCGCCGGCATCCTGTATCCGATGTGGCGCGACGGTCGCGCCTACAACGCGGCGCAACTACGGAGTCCACTCATGACCGACTGAGGCACCAACATTCCGAAGGAGATCGCGATGACTGAATCGGGGGCGGCGAGCGCGACGCGTCTTGTGGCCGCAGGTGAGAGCCGACTAATAGTTGGCGCCGCCGTTCCTTCGCACCACCCCGATGCGCCGAGGTCTCGGACCTCACTTGCGAGCGCGAACAGAAGGTTGAGCAGCATCTCGATCACCGCCGGACTTGCTACACGAAAAGCAATACCGACTACCCGTGGCCGGGCTTGACGCGGCGCGCCGCTTCACAGAAGAACGTGGCCGCGCAGCGGCCGCTACCAAAGACATCTGCGTTCGTCAGCAACGGCTTGTTAGCCCGCACCTGCACTCGCCCGTCGCTGCCATTGCCGCCAGACAAGCCACAACGCCACCGACAGGCAAATCACACCTTGGGCGACAACACCGGCCGAGCGCGCGTTGCTCGCATCCGGATGACTCATAGGTGTGATGAGCCAGTTCCCCGATTGCGCGGCGAGCGCGAAGAGCAACCCGGCGAGCATTCCGGAGTTGAAGGACTTATCGAAGCCCATAGCGACCTCGTGAGTGTCGGGCTAACGTTTACGGTTCAGCTGCAGCCGCATCAAATTGAGCGCGCGCAGCGCGCCCACAACAGAGCGGCTGTC
>JAJZRK010000096.1 GCA_021802745.1 bacterium | reverse complement strand
ATAAAACAATCCCCCCGGAAAATACCGATCCTTCGCCACAAACACGATCAGCAGGGCGATGTACTGCAGGAACGTGCTGACCTCGCTCCGCCACGCTTCGGCCCAGAAGAACTCGCCGCCGACCGGTCCGGCTGACCCGCTGGGGATCCAGCGTGGCGTGCGCCGCTTGAACGCGAGGTATTCCTCGCCGAAGATGGACTCGAGCACCCCTTCCTCGTAGGCCACGATGAAGTAGTACTCGACGGCGAAGAGCGCGATGGCGACGGGGAGGAACCACCAGACGCCGCTCAGCGTGACGAAGCCCATCCAGATCAGGAAGTTGCCGTTGTAGAGCGGGTTGCGGCTCAGCGCGAACGGGCCGTGCGTGACGAGCTTCTGCACGTTGCGCGACCGGCGCCGTGTCACGGTCCCCGCGGTGGCCACGCCCCAGAGCCGCCAGGCCTCGCCCACGATGACGAGCACGGCGCCGATGACGACGCCGAGCCGCGAGATGCCGCCCGGCGCGATGAGCGGGACGACGAGAAAGGGGACCGGAAGCCAGCCGCGGTTGCGGAACAGCACGGCGCCGGTCTGCGCCGCGCGGGATTGTTCGGAAGCGGAGATCTCGGCCAAGAGCGTGACGGTAGACGGTAGACGGTGGACGGTGGACGGTGGACGGTGGACGGTGGACGGTAGAATGATAGCGACGAGCCTACTGCGCGGTCAGCGACACCAGAAACTCACTCAGCACATGATTGAACGCCGCTGCGCGCTCCATGTTGCTCACGTGGCCGGCGCCGGCGATGATCTCGAGGCGGCTGCCGGCGATGCCGAGGTGCATGGCACGCGCGTCCTTGACCGGGGTGAGCACGTCCTCGTCGCCGACGACGACCAGCGTCGGCACGTCAATGGTGGCCAGGGTCGGCGTCGAATCGGGGCGCGTGCGGAGCGCGTCGAGCGCGTCCACGATGCCCTGCACGGGAGCGAGCGACATCATGCGGTGCAGCTCGTCCACGAGCTCGGGATTCTTCTCGCGCGTGGTGCGTCCCACCATGCCGGTGATCATCTGGTTGGCCACCGCCGTGCTCCCCTTGTCGCGCACGAGCGCCTGCATCTCGCGGCGCGCCTGCTGGCCCGTGTCATTGTCGGCCGTTGCGCGGGTATCGCAGAGCACGAGCGCGCGCACGCGATCGCGGTGCCGGCGCCAGAAGGCGAAGGCGGCGTAGCCGCCCATCGAGAGCCCCGCGATGACGGCGCGGTCCACGCCCAGCTCGCTGAGCAGGGCGGCCGCATCGTCGGCGTACGCGTCCACGCTTCCCGGCTCGCCCGGCGCGCTCTCGCCGAACCCGCGCAGGTCCATGCTGATCGTCCGCGCCGGCGCGGCGAGCGCCCCGAGTTGCGGCGACCACAGCGACCGGCGGTGCGGAAAGCCGTGCAGGAAGAGCACGGGCACGCCCGCCCCAACGTCGTCGTACCCGATGGCGCGCCCCTCGACGAAGGCAATCATGCGGGCGCTCCGGCGCCGGCCGCCCCGGCCGCCGGGCCGGGGTTCTCGCCGGCGCCCGCGCTGTCCGGCTCCACGTGCAGCATCTGCACCGCCACCATGATGGCGGCGAGCAGCGGCGTCGCCACGAAGAGCCCCATCAGGCCGAACACGTAGGCCATCACGACTTGCGTCATCATGGTGAGCGCCGGCGGCAGCTCGAGCTGCTCCTTCATGAGATACGGGATGAGCAGGTTGTTTTCGAGGAACTGAATGCCCCAGTAGGCGGCGACGACGACGAGCGCCTTCTGCGGCGAATCCACGAAGGCGACAACGATGGCCGGAATCGCACTCAGCGTGGGGCCGATGTTCGGGATGAACTCGAGGATGCCGGCGAGGATGCCGAGCGGCAGCGCGGCCCGCACGCCGATGATCATGAGCGTGATCGTCGTGACCGTGCCAATGATCAGCATGGCCAGCGCCTGCGTCCCGAGCCAGCGGCGCAGCTTGACCCCGATCGCGTCCAACACCGGCGAGAGCCGGTGTCGCGTGGCCGGACTGAAGAGCAGGAGCAGGCCGCGTTTGTACACGTCCGGCTCGGCGGCGATGTACACGGCGAGGAAGAGCACGAGCATGAAGCCGCCGAAGACGGCGAGCGTCGAGGTGAGGATGCCAAGGGCAACGGCCTTGAGCCGTCCCGCCTGGCGATAGAAGGCCTCGACGAGCCGGCCCTGCGACGGCGCGGCGGCGATCCCGGCCACGCTGTCCACCGGCGCCGCCTCCGCCCCGGCGATGGCATCGAGCAGGCGCGGCTGCCTGGAGGCCATCCACACCTCCACCTTCTCGATGGCGGCCGGGAACCGCGTGCGGATTTCCTGCGACTGCGTGATGAGCGTCGGAGCCGACCATCCCGCGAGGGTGAGCACGAGGCCGATCACGCCGAAGACGACCAGCGGCGACGCGATGCCGCGCCGGAGGCCGCGCCGCTCAAGCGCGTCCACGGCCGGGACGGCCCCGAGGCCGAACAGCACGCCGAGGAAGGCGGTGAGGGCGAGGATCCGCGCCGCCCAGAGCAGCTGCAGGCCGACGAGGACGAGGACGATGATCAGCGCCGCCTTGACGAGGTCGGCGTGCTCCGCCGTCAGCCGCCCCGACAGGCCCTCGCGTGGCGCAGGGACGGGCGGGGCGAGGGGCGTTTCGGTGCGTACCGGAGGCATTGCGTCGTCGGACATGGTGGGGGTGGCGGGTGTTCAGTGGGGAGCCTTGCTACATTTCTACCACACGCGACACCGGAGAGGAAGGAAGCGAGTGAACCCCAAGAGCGCGGCACCGGCGGTGCGGTACCTCGATTCGAATGTCGCCGTCGGGAAGTTTCTCGAGGGGATTCGCGGCACTCCCATCCTGGCGCTGGACACGGAAGGAGCCTCCTTTCACCGGTTCATTGACCGCATCTACCTGCTGCAGCTCTCGACGCGCGACGTGCACGCGATCATTGATCCGCTGCCCATCGCCGCGCCGGCGGCGCTTGGCGCCCTGCTCGAGGACCCGAAGGTCGAGGTGGTCTTCCACGACGCCGACTACGACCTCCGGCTGCTGCACCAGGACTACGGCTGGCAGGTGCGGACGATCTTCGACACGCGCATCGCGGCGCAGCTGCTCGGCGTGAAGGCGTTCGGCCTCGCCGCCCTGCTCGAGCAGCACTTCGGCGTGAAGCTCGACAAGAAGCACCAGCGCGCCGACTGGTCCATGCGTCCGCTGACGCAGGGGATGCTCGACTATGCGGCGCAGGACACCATGCACCTGCTGCAGCTGCGCGACGTACTGAAAGGGCAGCTCGAGGCGAAAGGGCGGTGGAGCTGGGCGCGTGAGGAATTCGAGCGCCTCGAGGGGACGCGGTGGGCGCCCGAGGACGAGGGGCTGGGATTCCTGCGCCTCAAGGGCGCGCGCGACCTGACGCGCCGCGAGCTGGCGGTGCTGCGCGAGCTGGTGCCGTGGCGCGACGCGACGGCGCACGCCCTGGACCGGGCGACGTTCCGGGTGGTGGCCAACGAGGTGCTGCTGGAGATCGCGCGGGTACGGCCGACATCGGCCGACGCGCTCGGGAAGATCAAGGGCATGCCCCGCGGGATGATCGAGCGCGCGTCGGGCGACGTGCTGGCGGCGGTGGAGCGCGGGCTCGCCGTGCCGGAAGCGCAGCTGCCGCGCTTTCCGAAGTCGGCGCGGTGGGAGAAGGACCCAGAGTTTGACGACAAGGTGGGGCGGCTGAAGGCGGTGCGCGACGCCGCGGCGGTGCGGCTCGAACTGGACCCGGGCGTGCTCGGCTCGCGCGAGCGCCTCGAGGCGGTGGCGCGGCTCGTGCCGAGGGCCGTTGAGGAACTGGGGACCATCCCCGAACTGCGCCGCTGGCAAATCGCCGAGATGGGCGAGGCGTTCGTGAAGGCGCTCGGCGGGTTCAAGCAGAAGCACAAGTCGGCCGCGCCCGACTCGCCGTATCTGGAGGCATAGCGCGAACTGCTTACCACGAAGTCACGAAGGGCACGAAGTACAAGCGAATTGAACGACCGCGCGCCACGCATGGACCTGCGTGGCGCGCGGTCGCTTCTTCACGAGTTCTTCGCCGTCCTTCGTGCGCTTCGTGGCTTCGTGGTGAGCAGTCTAGAACCCGAGGTACACCCGCACCCGCGGCTCGATGCGATCCGGCGTCCACGGCGGCGACCAGACGATATTCACCTCGGCGCTGGTCACGCCCGGGATCGCCTGCACCTGCGTGGTGGCGTCGTGCACGAGCTCGGGCCCCGACGGGCACGCCGGCGACGTGAGCGACATGTCAACCGTGACGCTCGTGCCGTCCACCTGAATGCCGTAGACGAGGCCGAGGTCCACGATGTTGAGGTTCAACTCGGGGTCCTTGACGCGGCGCAGGGCCAGCTTGACGAGATCTTCGGTCACCTCGGCGGCGCCGGTTGGCGACACGGCGTCGGGCGTGGGCAGATCGGATGGATTCGGCGCGTCGGTCATTGGTTGCTCCCGGGGGGATGACGCAGTATGGCTGCGTGCCGCGCGGGAATTCAAGCGCACGCGCTCAGCGGCTGCGCTTCCCCGATGCCTTCCGCGCGCCGGATGCCTTGGAACTCGCCTTGGCCTTCGCGCTGGCCGACGCGGACTTTGCCCTGGATGCGCTGGATGCCGCCTTCGGCTTGGCCGTCTTCGCCTTCGTCGCGACCTTTGCCTTGGCGGCACCGGTGGCCGCCTTCGCCTTGCTCGCGCTCGACGAGCGTACGCTCTTCGGCTTCGCGGCGGCCTTCGTGGCGGTCGCCTTCACTTTGGTGACCGTCGGACGCGACGTGGGCCGCTTGCGGCGGGAGCGACGGGTGCGCAGCGGCTTGTTCCAGTTGACGGCGCGGTCGGCGCGGAACGACGCCGGCATTGCCCCGATGAGCAGGTCCTCGTCGGTGACGGCGAGGGCCGCGGCGTCGGCAAGGTCGGCCCGAATGTCGGCGATGACCGTGGACGGGCGTTTCACGCGCGCCAGGTGCACGCGATTCGTGAGCAGGATGACGAACATGTCGCGCTGCGGATCAATCCACATGGACGTGCCGGTGAACCCGACGTGTCCGTACGCCGAGGCGCCGAGGTACTCGCCCGCACCGTGCCGCCCCTCGGCCATCTCCCATCCCAGCGCGCGCGAACCGGCAGCGCGCTGCGTGAAGAGCCGCACGGTGGAGTCGCTGACGATGCGCCGTCCCTCGTAGATGCCGCCGTCGAGCATCATCTGCGCGAAAATGGCGAGATCGTCGGCGGTGGAGAAGAGGCCGGCATGACCGGCGACGCCGCCGAGCGCCTGCGCATTCTCATCGTGCACGAGCCCCTGCGCAATGGTCGGCGCCACGCGGCCGCGCACCGAATCCGGCGGCAGGAAGAAGGTGTCGTGCATGCCCAGCGGTTCGAAGACGCGCTGCCGCACGAAGACGTCGAGCGGCTGTCCGGCGATCGCCTCGACCACCCAGCCGAGCACGTCCGCGCCGAGGTCCGAGTAGATGTAGGCGCGTCCGGGGCGATAGCGGAGCTTCGTCGTGAGAACGGCCTCACGGGCCTCTTCCGGCGAGTGGGCGACGCGCCACAGTTCACGCCCGGCGGGAAGCCCGCTGCGATGCGTGAGCAGGTGACGAATGGTGACCTCGTCCTTCCATCGGCCCACGAAGCCCGGCAGGTAGTCGGAGACCTTGGCGTCGAGCGACAGGCGGCCCTCGTCGTAAAGCACCATCGCCGCCGTGGTGGTCGCCACCACCTTGGTCAACGAGGCCAGGTCATAAATGGTCCGGTCGGTGGAGACCGAATCGCTCTCAAAATTCCATCCCAGCGTGCCGAATCCCTTGCGCCAGACGGCCGCGCCCTGACGCCCGATGACCACGGCCGCACCCGGATAGCCGCCGGCCCGCATTCCTTCCTGCACGACCCGGTCAATGACCTCGAGTCGCTCCGGGGACATGCCGACGCTCTCGGGCGACCGGACCGGCAGCCGACCCGTCGTGTCGCCAAATGCCAGTATGGCAACGAGATGGAGGATCACGAAAGAAGGGACTGGGGTGCAGAAAACCGTGCCGCCGAATCAACCCGCAGGCCAACTCGGCAGGGAAAGGCAAGGGGGAAGGACTAGCATCCGTGCCCCGTACTCGCAAGACGAGTACTTTCTCCGACAGTCACCCGGCGGGCAACCATTTGAGTGGGCGGGGTGACCCAATTAGCGAACGTTCATGGCAGATCAGCTGACAATCCGACGCGCCATTCACGGCGACGAAGCGGCGTTGCGCGCCCTCTGGGTGCAATACGCGCCGCGTATTGACGCCGTCGTGCGGCGGCTGGTCGGCGATCCCGACCAGGCGGCGGACGTGGCGCAGGAGGTCTGGATCCAGATCTTTCGCGCCCTCCCCACGTACCGCGGCGACTCGCAGTTCGGCACGTGGGCGCACCGCATCGCGGTGAACCGCACACTGAACGCGCTGCGGTCGCTGCGCCGGATCGGCAAGTCGGAGATGGAGATCGAGGAAGACACCGCGTCGGTGGAGCACGAGTGCGACCGGTCGCTGCTCGCACAGACCATTGACGACGCGGTGCAGAAACTCTCCCCGGGCGCGCGGGCAGTCTTCGTGCTGCACGACGTCGAAGGGTACACGCACGAGGAAATCGCCGCCGAGCTTGGCATCACCGCCGGCGGATCGAAGTCACAGCTGTTCAAGGCGCGCGCGAAGCTGCGCACGCTGCTCAGGCACCTGGTGGAT
The DNA here is from genome assembly GCA_021802745.1 of bacterium. The sequence goes on along the minus strand of JAJZRK010000096.1, from coordinate 5,203 downwards.
GCTCCCATTTCGCAGGAATCGTCGCATGCTGCACATCTCTCCTGAACGACTGGCCGCGCTCGTGGACGAGACGGCGACGCCCGACGAGGCGTCGCACCTCGCCGGGTGCGCCGCGTGCACGGCCGAAGTGGCCGCGCACCGCCGGCTGGTTCGCCTGGCCCTCACCGAGACGCCACGCGAAGGCGAGCCGCTGAACGACTGGGCGTCGCTCGGCGCAATGCTGACGGCGGAAGGCATCATCTCCGCGTCGCCACTGCCGACGTCGCGGCCCTCGCGCGCCCAGTGGGCGGTGCGCATTGCCGCCGGCCTGGTGCTCGTGGCCGGCAGCGCGCTCCTCGGGCGCTGGACCGCGGGCCTGGAGCTTCCGAACGCGTCGCAACAGGCGGCCGCGACTGCCCCGTCGGCGGCAGCGCTCTTCGAGTCGCCGCAGGCGGCGATGAACGTATTGAGTACGGCGCAGCAGCAGTATTCCGACGCGGCGGCGTATCTCGCCGCGCAGGACACGTCGTCGCACTTCATCGGGCTGAACGTCAACACCTACCGCGCGCGGCTCACGGCGCTCGACAACATCGTGGCGTCCACGCGGGCGGCGCTCTACCAGGCGCCGCAGGATCCGGTGCTGAACCAGTATTACCTGTCGGCGATGGCGGCGCGCGAGGCGACGCTCAAGCAGTACCAGGCGGCGTTGCCGGCGAAGCAGGCGCTGGAGCGATACTAGCGCTCGAGCGCGACAGCGCTCGAGCGCAGAGAGACAACAGAGAGACAACAGAGAGGCAACAGAGAAACAACAGAGAGACAACAGAGAAACAACAGAAAGACAACAGAGAAACAACAGAAAGACAACAGAGTTATTCCTCAAGGTTGATGCGATGATGGGTCTTCAGAAATTCATGCGAAGTTTGGCGCCGGCCTCGCTGGCGCTGGGGGCGGCACTGGGTGCGGCGGGGAGTGAGGCGTTCGCGCAGCAGCCCCCGGCGCCGCGCGCTTCCCGCACCATGACCGTGCGCGTTGACACTTCCGAAATGAAGGTGGTGCTGGTCCTCGACGGGCTCGACAGCCTCATGCGCTCGCTCGCACGATCGCGCGCGCTCGAGGAGCGCATCGGCATGGCGCTGCGCGAATACGGCGGTCAGTCGAATCTTGCCCACCGCCAGGAACTCGAGGAGCAGCTGCAGAAGATCAGTGAGAGCAACCTGAAGCTGATGTCGAAGATCCAGATGGCGTGCACCAGCCGCAAAGTCGCGGAGCATGCGCCGGAGGGGTACCTCGGCGTCACCTTCGGCATCACCGGCTCGGTGAAGCGTGAAGGCAGCGGCCCCGACGTGTACCGGTTCGAGCAGCCCCCCGAGATCATCTCGGTGGAAGCCGGGTCGCCCGCGGAGCGTGCGGGCATGCGGCGCGGCGACCGCATCGTGGCGATGGGTGGGCAGGACATGGTGGGGCGCGACGTCATCCTCGCGAACTTGCTCGTGCCGGGGCGCAAGCTTCCGGTACGCGTGGCGCGCGACGGCAGCGAGCCGACCTTCGTGGTGCAGGTGCAGAAGCGCCCGGAGGGCTTCGGCAACGAGTGCGCCGACATTGACCTGACGCTGTCCCCAGTGCGCGCGCCGGTTGCGGGCACGCACTTCAAGCAACCCGCGCGGACCTTTACGTTCGTGCGGCCGTCAGCGCCGCGGCCCGCCGCCGTCCCGGCCGCGCCCGACGCTCCAGCCGCCCCGTCAATCTGGACGTTTGACGCACCGCCGCCGGTGGCCATCTCCGGCTTCTCGAGCATCGTGGCGGGCGCCCAGATCACGACGCTGACGGACGACTTCAAGGATCTCACCGGCGCCGACGCAGGCGTGCTGGTGCAGCGCGTGATTCCAGAATCGCCGGCCGCCGCCGCCGGCCTCAAGGGTGGCGACGTGATTGTGGAGGCGGGTGACCGTGCCGTGTTGAGCCCGCGCATGCTGCAACAGATCATCGGTGACGCCGACGAGCGATCGGTGAAGATGAAGGTCGTGCGAAAGGGGAAGACGCGGACGGTGTGGTTGCGCTGGTAAGTGAGAGACGAGGCGGTCCGGTGACGCCGAACCGCGCGGCGAACATCACGGAGGACGGCAGACCGAAACGGTCCCTGCCGTCCTCTTCGTTCTATGCCCATACCGAGCAGCGAACTCTCTGTAGTACTTAACCTTACAGCCGTTCGTAGAACTGCGTATTGGCAGAATGCATTAACCTTCACAAAGTTAAGGGCACTTCAAATCCCCTGTTTGTGGAATTCTGACAAAAACTCTCCCCATGTCACTCCATCATCTCACCATCTGCACCGTCGCGCTGGCAATACCGTGCTCCCTCATCAGCCAGCAACCCGCCAAGCGCGACTCCGTTCCTCGGCTCGATACCATTCGCGTGCGCGAGGCAAGAGACCCCAGTTACACGGTCCCGGTTTCGCGCAGCGCGACACGCACGCCGACGCGCCTCGTGAACGTGCCACAATCGCTGACCGTGGTGACGCGCAGCCAGCTCGATGATCGGGCGACGCAATCCATGGCCGACGTCGTGCGCTACCTGCCGGCCGTCACGATGGGGTCGGGCGAAGGCCATCGTGACCAGCCGACGATGCGCGGCATCGCCTCGACGGCCGACCTCTACGTCGACGGCGTGCGCGACGACGCACAGTATCTCCGTGACCTCTACAACGTGGAGCGTGTGGAAGCGCTGCGTGGTCCGAACGCGCTCGCGTTTGGGCGCGGCGGCGGCGGTGGCGTGCTCAATCGCGTGCTGCGGCAGGCCGACTTTGGCGCACATCAGACGCTCGTCGTGCAGGGAGGCAGCTTCCGCCAGACGCGCGGAACGCTTGACCTGGGGCGTGCGGTGGGGTCGCGAGCCGCCGTGCGTGTGAACGCGATGGCCGACGAGGCCGAGTCGTTCCGGGGCGCGGTGCTGAATCGAGCGGGTGTGAACCCCACCGGCGCACTCGTCCTTGGCGGCGGCATGCTGCGCGCGAGTCTCGAGCGCTTCGAGGACCGGCGCATTGTCGATCGCGGCCTTCCCTCGTTCAACGGCCGTCCGGCCCCGATTGACCAGTCCATCTTTTTCGGCGACCGCACGGTAAATCGGGCGCGTGCGGTGGTGGACCACGGCCGAGTGGAGTTTGAACGCAACGTGGGTGATGCGGTGCAACTGCGCTCGGTGCTGGCGTCGTCGCAGTACGACAAGCTGTACCAGAACCTCGTACCGGGCGCGATGAACGCCGCCGGCACCACGGTTACGATTACCGGATACCGGCACGGGACCACGCGGCGGAACCTCTTCAGCCAGACCGACCTGACGTGGCAGGCGCACACCCGCGGGGTGGAACACCGTTTCCTCGCCGGCGCCGAGTTCGGGGAGCAGGCCACCGAGAACTACCGCGAGACGGGCTATTTCGCGAACGACGCCACAAAGGTCATCGTGTCGGCCGCGGGAACCGACGCCATGCCCCCCGTGGCCTTCCGCCAGTCGGCGTCGGACGCCGACAACAGCACGCGGGCCCGCGTCGCGGCCGCCTATGTCCAGCATCAGGGGACCATCGGACGCCTCTGGCAGACGATTGTCGGTGTGCGCGTCGAACGGATCGCCATGGCGTTCGACAATCACCGGACCGGGCAAACCTTGCATCGCGAGGACGTGATGGTCACGCCGCGGACCGGCCTCGTGTTCAAGCCCCGCCGGTCCATGTCGCTGTACGGCAGCCTCGCCACGTCGGCCCTCCCAAGCGCCGGCGATCAGTTCGCCTCGCTGACGGCGACGACGAGCACGCTGCACCCCGAGCGCTTCGAGACGCGGGAAGTGGGCGCCAAGTGGGAGCCGTCGTCGCGCCTCCTGCTGACCGGGGCATTCTACCGGCTCACGCGCAGCGGTTCGAGTGCGCCGGACCCTCTGCGTGCGGGCGTCGTGGTGCAGACGGGCAAGCAGGAATCGCGCGGCGTCGAACTCGAGGCGCAGGGCACGCTCTTCGCGGGGTGGCAGCTGACGGGGGCGTTTGCCAACCAGCGGGCGCGGATCGTGAGTCGCACCACGGCCGCGGCCGCCGGCGCCACGGTGCCGCTGGTTCCCGCGCAATCGTTCTCGCTGTGGAACCGCGTGCGCGTGCGGCCGGCGTTTTCCGTGGCCCTCGGCGTGGTGCACCAGACGCGCATGTACGCCGCGGTGGACAACGCGGTGACCCTGCCGTCGTTCACGCGGCTCGACGCGGCGCTGTACGCGCCACTCGGTGCGCACGCCACCATGCAGTTCAACATCGAGAATCTCGCCAACGTGCGATACGTGGCGTCGGCGAACGGCAACAACAATCTCCAGCCGGGTACGCCGCGTGCGCTGCGCGTGGCGGTGACGGTGCGCTAACGCGTGCGCGGCCACCTTACGGTTTCGAGACCGGACCCGGGGGGATGCTGTAGATCAGCTGCACGGTGTGCTCGTCGGCGGCGCTCAAGTCGCCGACGCGCACGCGCGCGCACATGATGCTGCGCTCATCCATCGTGTGGTCGAGTCCAAGCACATGCCCCACCTCGTGCAGGGCGATGGCCGAGATGGCGTCGCTGTCGAGCGGCGTGCCGCTCTGTTGGTGGAGGGCCAGTTCGATGGACGATCCGACAATCCACCAGTGCTGGTCGTGCGTCCAGCGCGTGCGTCCGGAGATGGGCATATCGAACTTGTCCACCCAGACGACTGGAATGTCACTGCGCGCCGAGTCGACGACGAAGGTGAAGGCGACGGACGCGCCGGCGTGCGTCCACCGTTCGAAGGCCCGGCGCACCCGCTCCGGGTAGTCGCTGGCGAAATCGGCGATGTCGCTGCGCGGCTGGACCCAGACCCGCACCGGTTCGAGCTGGCGATCGGGCCAGCGGGCATTGTTGTCGCCGCGTTGCAGCAGGATCTCGCGAATGTACGTGCCCGATTCGCCGTCGGCGAGGCGGCGCTGGATCTCCGCCAGGTCGCGCTTCGGCGGCGGCAGCGACGACGTGCTGACGGTGACGAGATCGGTGTCGCCCGTCGTGCCCTGCGCGGTGCCGTTCGTCGTGGGGGGCGCAGCGGGCGCGGTATCCACCGACGCTTCGGCTGCCGGCGCGGGGCGCGGCGGCAGGCGCCGTGCCTGCACCACGATGAACACGGCCATGCCAGCCACGATCATCGAGAGCAGGACCATGAGGCGCTTCACGCGAGAAACTCCTCGGCGAGG
>JAJZRK010000095.1 GCA_021802745.1 bacterium | reverse complement strand
ATCGGCATGCCGAAGATGGACGCAAACACGACCGCCGGCGCGGCGATGATGGTGCCGCACGAAAGCCCGCGCGACAGCAGAAAGAGCAGGCTGGTGAGCGACCGCGTGCGCGCGTCGAAGCGCCGTTCGAGGAACTCGTAGGCGGTGTAGACCTTCGCCCCGTGCAGGAACGGCACGAGCGTGACGCCAAGGATGACGAGCGCCACCGGCAGCCCGAAGTAGAACTGTACGAACCGCATGCCGTCGCTGGCGCCCTGCCCGGTCGTGCCGATCATCGTGATCGCCGACAACTGCGTCGCCATCACCGACAGCCCCACCACCCACCACGGCAACGACCGGTTGCCGAGGAAATACCCCTCGAGCCGGTTCGTGCCGCGCGCCCGGCGGATCCCGTCAATCGAGATGTACGCGAGATAGCCGAGGACGATCGCCCAGTTGATCCAGTGCATGGCTACCACGCGTACCGGAACTGCAGCCAGAACAGCAGCGCCCACGCCACCAGTTCGGCGGCGACGACGCGCACGAGGATGCGGCGGAACGGCGTGCTCACGGCTGCACCCGCGCCGGTGCCGGCCGCTTCGTGACGCGCCCCTGAGAGAGCAGGTTCACGAACAGGCGCGCGGTGCCCGGCACGCCCGCCGGGAACTGCCGGAACAGCGACAGCGTGGTGTACACGTAGGTGCCCTTGCCGTACTTCGCCATCAGCAACGCGCCCCGGTTCGCGGGCTCGCCCGGGTCGTGCATCTCGAGCGGCGTCTCGTACTGCCGGTCAATCTCCCCGGGCATGTAGAGCGAACGCTCCTGCACCCAATCGGCCCAATCCGCGGCGGTGACCGCGTTCGGCCAGGTGAGGAGCCGCGACTTCGGATCGAGCACCGTGACCGGCGCGTCCTCGAGCGTGACGCGCTGCGCAGTGCGTCCCAGTGAGACCGGGTACGGCATCAGGCCGGGGCGCGCCATCTCCTGCTGGCCGTACTGCACCAGCATCGTGCCGCCCTCCTTCACGAACTGCAGCAGGCGCCGGTTGTATGCCCGCAGGTCCGGCGACGCCTGGTACGCACGCGGACCGACGATGACGGTGGTGAAGCGCGTCAGGTCAAGCAGCGGCAGTTCCGCCGGCGTGACGACGGTGAGTGGGACGCCCAGTTGCCGGAGTCCGGCCGCCGAGAGATCGCCGACGCCCTGCACATAGGCCACCTGCAGCCCGGCGGGCACGGTCACCTTGACCGCTTGCAGCCAGACGCCCGACGAGCGATACAGCCGGATCGGGTGAATGTGGGGGTACTCGACGGTGCGGAACCCTTCCGCATAGCGCCCCATCTCGCCTTCGGCAATGACGCCGAACTCGTAGCGGCCCTCGGCGAGCGTGCCACGGATGCGGATGAACACCTCGCGCGACTCGAGCGGTTCGAGCGTCAGCGCCCGCGTCGCGGAGTCCACCGTGACACCGGCGGGCGCGAGCACGCGCAGCGTATATGTCCGCGCCGTCGTCGAGTACGACTGCACGGTCAGGCGCAGCATGCGGTCCATCGGCTTGCCGGCCGGCAGCCATTCGAGGCCACGGTCGAAGGCGAGCGACACGGCCGGCGCGCCGCCGACCGGGCGATTCTGCTCCCCCAGCACCGGATCAGCGAACCGATAGACGAACGGTTCCCGCGGTGACGAGACCGTGGCGCCGGCGATCTCGACGTCCACGCTCGCGTCGGACTCGCGGCGGATGTCCTCGCGCAGGGCGACGCCACGCAGGAGGCCGCTGGACACCGCCGAGACGCGGCTCAACCCATCCGACGGCGACCGCTTTTCCGCGAACATGTCGCCCTTGCGTCCGCCAAGCCACCAGGGGCGCGTATCCACCAGCCCGACCAGCGTGCGCGTGATGCGCCACGCGCTGTCCGGCAGCACGGTCACCGGCGCTTCGAGCGGCCGCGTAAAGCCGTTGAGCGTCACCGCCCGCACGGTGACCGGTTCGGTGCCGCGATTGTACACGGTGATCGTCGCCGGCATCGAGTCGCCGAAGGCGAGCAGCTCCCGGTCGGCGGTTGCTTCCACGGCCACGCCCGCCGCTTCGAGCAGGGCGGCGTTGCTGCGCTCGTACATCTGCCCCACCGCGGCGTCGGCATCGAGCTGCGCGGGGGTGCAGGTCACGAAGTCCTCCCGTCGGCGCCAGCCCACCGGCACCACGCAGGACCGCCACTCCTTGCGCACCTCGGCCACGGCGCGCGCCACCGCCGCGAGCTGCGGCACCACGCGCGCGGGATGCTGCAGGTCGAGTGCGGCGCGCGCCGTGTCGGCGTGCGCGCGGGCAATCTGCAGCTGTGCGCGGGCCGGCGACGTGAGGCCAGCGTCGAGCCGTGCGAGCGTTGTGTCTATGCCGTCGAAGATCGAACGCTCGCTGGTGGCCGGCGTCGCCGCGTTCACCCGGCTCGCCTCGCGCGCCACGGGGTCCATGGCCACGCCGCGGCGCTGCAGCACGCCGAATCCCTGCGACCGGTGCTGGCTGCGGCTCTCGCCGGCAATCTCCGCGTAGCTGCGTCCCGCCACCGGATTGTACTCGCCCACGTTGAACGAGAGCGTCGCCTGCACGCCGGTGAAGCGCGCCCCACGATAGAACTTGGCCGCCTCCCACGCCGCGCCGAACTGCTCCACCGGGAAGCGCACGGTGTCCGCGGAGAGATCGTACGCTTCGCGCGCCACGATTCCCGACACCTGATGATGCCCGTGCCCGTCGCGCAGCGTGCCGGAGAAGACGGCAACGATCACGTTCGGCCGGAAGGCGCGCACCACCGTGACGACGTCGCGCAGCAGCTCCTCGTGATCCCAATGCTTGAACGTCTCCTCCGCGCTCTTCGAAAAGCCGAAGTCATAGGCGCGCGTGAAGTACTGGTGGCTGCCATCAATGCGGCGCGCGGCAAGCAGTTCCTCGGTGCGGATGGCGCCGAGGGCCTCGCCCAGTTCATTGCCCATGAGGTTCTGCCCGCCGTCGCCGCGCGTCAGCGACAGGTACGCGGTCTCCACGTGGCGGCCTCGGCTCAGCCAGGCCAGGAGCTGCGTGTCCTCGTCATCCGGGTGCGCCCCGATCACGAGCACGCGGGGCGTCACGAGCAGGCCATTCACGAGGTGGTCCAACGCCGCCGCGCCGCGGTCCTGCCCTGCGGCGGATCGCGGCGCGGTCGAAAGGAGCAGCACGGCGCACGTGAAGAGCGTGCGCAACGGGCGCATCGTCATGCGGTTTCCTCCAAAGGGCTCCAGCTACTTCGCGAGCACGGCGGACCGCCGCGTGCCAGCTCCGCCGCGTGGCGGCGGCACGTCCAGCGCGTCCTGGACGATGCGTCCCTGTTCGTCGGCGTGCGCCTTCGGGTAGCCCTCGGCGGGGCTCGCCCGCTCCGGCCGCCCGATGTACCGGATGACCAGCGCGTTCCCCGCGGCTACACGTAGCCGCGGCGCCACGTAACTCCACGCCCCCATGTTCTTGGGCTCTTCCTGTACCCACGCCACCTCGTCGATGTTCGGATAGCGGTCAACCAGGCGAGACACCTCATCCAGCGGCCACGGATACAGCGCCTCGACGCGCACGACCGCCACGTGATCGCCGGGCTCCCGAGCCGCGAGATCGTAGTAGACCTTGCCGGTGCAGAAGACGACGCGCCGCACCTGTTCGCGCTTGGCATCGCCGCGCGGATCGTCAATGACCGGGCGGAACGTGCCCGTGGCCAGCTCGGCGAGATGCGACGCCGCCTGCGGAAGGCGCAGCAGCGACTTGGGCTGCATGAGCACGAGCGGCCGGCGCGGCGCCCGGCGCGCCTGCCACCGCAGCAGGTGGAAGTACTGCGCCGGCGACGTCGGATAGGCGACCATCATGTTGTTCTCGGCGCACAGCTGCAGGAACCGCTCGAGACGGGCGCTCGAGTGCTCCGGCCCCTGCCCTTCGAAGCCGTGCGGCAGGAGCAGCACGAGCCCGCTGTCCTGCCCCCACTTGGCGCGATCCGCCGCGATGAACTGGTCAATCATCGGCTGGGCCACATTCACGAAGTCGCCGAACTGCCCCTCCCAGAGCGTCAGCGTGTCCGGCGCCGCGACGCTGAAGCCGTACTCGAAGCCCATCACCGCCATCTCGCTGAGGGCGGAATTGTAGATCTCGAGTGTGGCGGTGGCGCCGGGGAGGTGCTGCAGCGGCACGTGCTTGCGCCCGGTCTTTACGTCGCTGAGCACGGCGTGCCGGTGCGAAAAGGTGCCGCGCTCGGCGTCCTGCCCGGTGAGGCGCACCGAGATGCCGCCTGCGATGAGCGAACCGAACGCGAGCGCCTCGGCGTGGCCCCAGTCTATGCCGCCCGCTTCGCCCAGCGCGTCACGCCGGCGCTCGAGCTGCTTCGCCAGCCGCGGATGCGGGGAGAAGTCTGCCGGATACTGCAGCAGCTGCTCGTTGATGGCCGCCAGCGTTTCGGCGCGCACGGCCGTGTCGGCAATGGACGGGAAGAGCGGCGGCGCTCCCTCGTTGGTGCCGGCGTGCCCCGCGTCGGCGTCGGCGTCGGCGCGCGGCATGGCGGCGTGAATCGCCTGCAGCCGCTCCGCGACGGCGCGTTCGGCCGCATCCACCTCGACCTGCGTCGCGACGCCCTCGGCGACGAGCCGGCGCCCCCACACCTGGCGCGGTGTCGGGTGCTTCTTGATGCGCTCGTACAGCATGGGCTGCGTGTACGTGGGCTCGTCCCCCTCGTTGTGGCCGTGCCGCCGGTAGCCGACGAGGTCAATCAGGAAGTCGCGCTTGAACCGCTGCCGGTACGCCACACCAATGCGCGTGGCCGCCACGCACGCCTCGGCGTCGTCGGCGTTGACGTGGATCACCGGAATCTCGAAGCCCTTGGCCAGGTCGCTCGCATAGCGCGTCGAGCGCGAGTCGGTGGGATCGGTGGTGAAGCCCACCTGATTGTTGACGATGATGTGCAGCGTGCCGCCCACCGTGTAGCCGGCGAGCCGCGACAGGTTCAGCGTCTCGGCGACGATTCCCTCCCCCGGGAAGGCCGCATCGCCATGGATGCACACCGGCAGCACGGTGCGCTCGTCCCGCTCGAGCGGCCGGCCCGCCAGGCGCTGCTCCGCGCGGGCGAGGCCCATCAGCACCGGATTCACCACCTCGAGGTGGCTCGGGTTCGGCACCAGCGAGATGTCAATCGTCGCGCCATTCGCGGCGGTCTTCTGCCCCTCGAATCCGAGGTGATACTTCACGTCGCCGGTGGAGGTGCCGTCGAGGTGGTCATGGCGCCCCTCGAACTCGGCGAAGACCTGCTCGAACGGCTTGCCCAGGATGTGGGTGAGCACGCTGAGGCGCCCGCGGTGCGCCATCGCAATCGTGACGTGTCGCGCGCCGGCGGCGGTCGCTTCGTCCACGGCGATGTCGAGCATGGGGACGAGCGCATCGGTCCCCTCGATCGAAAACCGCTTGTATCCGACGTAGGCCTTTCCCAGAAAGCGCTCGAAGCCGTCCACCTCGGAGAGGCGGTGCAGCACGGCGCGCTTCTCGTCGGCCGTCAGGGGCCGGGTGAGCTGCTCGGCGGTGAAGAGGGCGCGGAACCACTGGCGCTCCTCCTCCGACCCGCAATGCACGAACTCGACGGCCAGGTTGCGCGTGTAGCGGAACTTGAGCCGTTCGGCGACGGCGCGCGCCGTGGCGAGGTGCGGAAAGTCAATCGCCGCGCCGCTCACGAGGTCGAGGTCGGCGTCCACGATGCCGTAGTGGTCGAGCGTCAGCTCGATCGCGCCAGGCGGGGGTGTTCCAAGCGGATCCAATGGCACGGCGAGGTGTCCGTACCGGCGGATGGCCGCCGTGTAGCGGGCCACACCGGCCACCTTGTGCGCGAACTCCTGCTGGCCGGCCATCGCGACGGGAGCGGCGGCGGCCGCCGGCGCGCTCCCGCCGAGCGATTCGGCCAGGCGGAAGATCTGGCGCCAGGTTTCATCAACCGAGTGCGGATCGCGGCGATACGCCTCGAATTGCTCGGCAATGTACCCGTCGTTGAAGACGGAACTGACTGGGAGGCTCATAGGAGGAGAAATCTAATCAGGTCAGGGACGATCCGAGAGCATCGTACACCTCCCGGAACGACGCGGCGCGCGGAGAGCTGCCGGCCCGCAGGATCGGCTAACCGATGGCCGCCAGCAGGTCGTGCAGCTCGAGCGCACTCCCGGGGCGGGCACCCGGCTCGGCGGACAGCAGGCGCATGATCACATCGTCGAGCGCCGCCGGCACCTCGCCATTCTCCACCGACGGGCGCCGGGGCGTCTCCTCAAACACCTTGGCGATGAGCGTGATGGCCGACTCCGCCTCGTGCGGCGGGTGGCCGGTGACGCACTCGTACAGCACGCATCCCGCGGCGTACAGGTCGGCGCGCGCATCAATGTCGTGGCCCATGAGCTGTTCGGGCGCCATGTACGCGGGGGTGCCGACCAGCATTCCCGTCTGGGTCATCCCGCTCTGTGTCGTGGACAGGCGCGCGATGCCGAAGTCCATGACCTTCAGCACGCCGTCGCCCTCGACGACCATGTTGGCCGGCTTGATGTCGCGGTGGATGACGCCCTGCTCATGCGCCACCTCGAGCGCGCGGCACAGCTGCTTGCCGACGTTCAGCGTCACCGCCACCGGCAGCCGGCCGCGGTCGCGAATGATCTGCTTGAGCGACGGGCCCTCCACGTACTCCATCGTGATGTAATACACGCCGCTGTATTCGCCGAGATCGTGCGTGCGCACGACGTTGCGGTGCGAAATGCGGCGCGCCAGCTTGATCTCGCTCTTGAAGCGCTCCAGCGCCGACGGGTCGGCCGACACGAAATCGCGGCGCAGCGTCTTGATCGCGATGACCTCGCCGAGTTCGGTGTCCACCGCCTTGAAGACCGAACCCATCCCGCCGATGCCGAGGATTTCCTTCACGTCATACCGGACCGCAAAGCGCGTGCCCGGCATGATGCCCGCCTCGCGCGCGGCGATCTGCATGGAGGATCGCATCTGGCCGAGCTGCACCGTCATGGCCTCGGACGGCGCACCGCCCGAGAGAAACTCGACCATCGCCTGCTTCTCCCGGAGGTCATGCAGCATCCCGCGGAAGGCCGCCGCCAGCCGGCCGACTTCATCGGCGCCGGACCCGGTGATGTCGGCGCCGTAGTCACCGTCGGCCGCCCGGCGCGTGGCTTCGACGAGCGCGCCGATGGGGCGCGTGATCTGCCGGGCAATGGACGCGGCCACCATGGCGGCGAGAAGGAGCCCCAGCAGCCCGCCGAACAGGATCGTGTTGCGCAGGCGATTGAACGCGGCAAACTCGACATCGCGGTTGCGAAGCAGGACGAGGCCGCCGTAGCGGGCGCCCGACGCGGACCGCAGCGGCTCGGCGATCGCCACATAGTGCTCGCCGGCGATCATTGGATTGGTGCGCACGACACCGTTCGCCCCTGCCGTGTCGTCAGCAGGCGCTGCATCCGGCGCCGGCGGAAGGTCGCGAATGAGCGCCGCGAGTTCGTCGTTGCGCCGGAGCGTCGAGGCGAAGAGGCGAGCCGTCCCGGACTCCTGCAGGACGAAGAACGCGATGTCCACATCCCCCTGCGCGCTGCGGCGGATGAGTCCCGCCACCTCCGCATCAATGGGGGTCACGGCCATCAGCACGCCGGCTATCGCGCCCGCGCCAACGATGGGCACCGTGACCGCCTGCGCCAGTACGGAGTCGCCCATGACGATGAATCCGTGGGCGGGCTCGCCCTGCAGGGCCGACTGGATGAGCGCGGAGCCCGCCAGCGTGTCGGCCGGAGCGCCGGGATCGTCGCTCTTGGCGAGGCGAATTCCGGCGGCGTCGGTGATCTGCGTCCACTGCGCGCCGAGCTGGGCCGCCGCTTCCTGCGACTGATCGAGCATGCTGCTGAGGTCGCGCTTCTGCACGAGCGCGCGAAAATTCGGGTTTTGCACGAACACTTCGGCGCCGCCCTGCAGGGTGCTGGCCCGCGAACTCAGCATCTGCAATGCCTGCTCGCGCGTGGCCTTCAGCGCCCGGTCCACGGCCGCGTCGGCTGTGCGGCCGGCTTCCACAGCGGTCAGCGCCAGCGTGGCCGCCAGCACCGCCGTCACGATGGCCGCCGTGGACAGGAAGATCCGCCAGGTCAGCGACCCGCGCTGCAGGGTGAGAAACAGCGGCAGCACCCTAGTACCTGTCCTTGCCGGTGCTGGTGTATTCCTTGCCAAACTTGTTCTTGTGCGCGGCCGCCACGAACCCCCGTGCGTCGAGCGTCGTGGCAAGATCGGTGAGCCCCGCGGCCGGAACCGTCACCGGCGTCACGACCTCAGGGGCACGTTCGTGCCACACGTGCACGGCGTAGCTGCCGGCCGCCACGCCGCTGATGGTCCACCGGCCGTCGTTCCCCGCCATGGTGTGGTACGGCGTCGGAAGGACCACCACATACGCCGTCATCTTGGAGTGGATGTTGCAGTAGATCGGGAACGCGCCCGCCTTCCGGAAAGTCGCCGCCCGCGACACGCCGTTGGGATAGGTGCCAAGATCGAACGCCGCTCCCGGCGCGGTGGAGAAGATGTTGTGGCTGAACGGGTCCTGATTGGGGTATTCCACCGCACTGCCGGGCGTCACCACCCGCACGTGCGGACGAAATTCCTTGCCGTTCATCGCGATCGGCACCTTGGTGGTCGCGGTGCGCAGCGTCCGGCCGTCGGTGGGGATCAGGTAGACCACGGTGTTCCCGATGTCAGCGGTGACCTCGCCGGGGCGCTCGGTCACGGCCACGCGTCCACTCACCGCGCCCTGCGCAGGCAGGGAGCGCGACAGGGCGCCCGTGGCGATGAGGCAAAGCGCCGGCAGGCATTGCCGGAGGTGGGGGAGGGGCGTCATGCTTTCAGAACCGAAAAGGGACACGGCCACGTTATGACACTGCAAACACCTCGGTCAAGCGCCCTGTCGCGGCCGGTCGCTGCCGCGGCGCTCGCGATTGCCGCCCTGTCCTCGACGGCCGCGGGGCAGAAACCTGACAGCACGAAGGCAGCCCTCGACTCACTGGGCGCGCGTCTGGAACGCGCCGAGGAGACCATCGAGATGCTCCGGCAGCAGCTGGCGGCGCAGGGGGAGTCGGCGGTGAAGTCGAAGTCCGGCATGTCCCTCGAGCTCAATGGCCGCATCCTGATGAGTGCGTTTGCCAACACGCGGCGCACCAACAACTCCGACGTCCCCACCACGGTGCGATCCGACACCGCGAGCGGCCCGGCCAACGGAGGGGCTGGCATGGAGATGCGGCAGACGACGCTCGGCCTCGCGATCACGTCGCCGAGCGTGCTCGGCGCGGAGTTCCTTGGCGACCTCGACGTGGACTTCTTCGGCGGCCAGGTCTCCACCTTTGGGGGCCGCACCATGCCGGTGATTCGCCTGCGCACCGCGCGCGCCATCCTCACGTGGCCGCACGCCGAACTCCTGCTCGGGCAGGAGCAGCCGCTCGTCTCGAACCTCAACCCCGTTTCGCTGGCTGGCGTCGGCACGCCTGACTTCACCGCCGCCGGCAACCTCTGGTACTGGATGCCGCAGACGCGGCTGACGCTCGAGCGAGCCGGCCGCGTGCGCCTCGGGGTGTCCGGCGCCATTCTCGCGCCGATGACCGGCGAACCGGTGGGCAGTTTTGACACCGAGTTCGACGCGGCCGAGCGTTCACGCCGCCCATTCCTCGAGGGACGCGTGCGCCTCAGGTGGGGCAACGAAGAATCGCAGGCGGAGGTCGGCGTCGGCTTCCATCAGGGCTGGCTGGCCGTGGTCCGCGATTCGATGCTCGCGAATCGCGCCGTCACGGCCGACGCGCGAATTCCCATCGGGCGGCGCCTCGAGTTTCGCGGCGAGGCGTTCAGCGGGCGCGGCATGCGCGTCCTCGGCGGCGGCCAGATCGCGCAGCTCTACGGCAAGGGCGGCATGGTCGTGCGCGGCAGCGGAGGCTGGGGACAGTTGAACCTGAAGCCGACGGCCCGGCTGCTCGTGGGCGCTGGCTACGGGTTCGACGATCCCAAGGACGCGGACCTGCTCTCCACGGGCAGGCTCAAGAACGTCACGAGCGAAATGCATGCCATCGCGCATCCCGGCGGTCCGCTGGTGCTGAGCTTCGAGTGGCGCCGCACGACCACGACGTACCCGGCGCGGTCGTGGACCAACGACCACCTGAACGTGGGCGTGGGCGTCGAGTTCTAGCGGCGCGGCGCACGGCGCGTGCGCATCGCGCGTGCCGGCGACGCGCTGTGGGCTATCCCGTGACGACCGTCACGGCATCGCCCACACGCAGCTCCCCTTCGCCCTCGACCTTCGCGTACACGCGGCTCCACCCGGGGTGCACCTTCTGTGAGATGCGCGTGGAGTCGTCGCCCGCAAAGCTTGGCCGGATGCTCGCGCACGGCGACGCATACGCGGTGACCTCGATGATCACGCCGCCCGCGGTCAGGCGCGTGCCGGGGACCACCGCGTCCCAGTCGAGGCCGCGGATGGTGAGGTTCTCGCCGGTCGTGCCGGCCGCAATCGCGTGTCCCTCGCGCTGCAGCGCCTCGATGCGTTCCATGGCGTACAGGCAGAGCGCGCGATCAGGCCCGCCGTGATGCCGCCGGTCGCGCTGGCCGTCGCCCTCGAGGCCCGACGCGCTCACCGGCGCCGACGGCACGGGCAACTTTGGCACGCCGCCGCGCGAGACATTGATCGAGATGATCACCCCCTGCTCAGTGCCCATCGCCCGCAACCTCCGTCGTGACGAGTCGCACGGGGATCCCCCCGTTCGTGGATTTCCATTGTTCGGTGAATGCCATCCTCACCTGCCGTTCGAGGTCGCGGTCGGCGCTGAGCATCGCGAGGCGCCAGCCGGCGGCTTGCGCACGCGCCACGTTGCCCAGCTGCGCGAAGAGATCGCGCAACGGCTTCTTGTCGCCGACGCGAATGCCGTAGGGCGGGTTCACGACCAGCAGGCCGGCGTTGCCGCGCACGCGCAACGCGCTCAGCGATTGCCGGGTGACGGCGAGGTCGGCGGCCACGCCCGCGCGCGCCGCGTTCGCCAGCGTTGCCGCCACCGCGCCGGCGTCGCGATCGGACGCCTGGATGACGGGAATCTCGGTCGTCAACGTCTTGGCCGAGGCTTCCGCCCGCACCGCGCGCCACGCCTTGGCGTCGTGGTCCGGCCACTGTTCAAACGCGAAGGCCCGCCGCAGGCCGGGCGCCATGCGACGGGCGATCATCGCCGCCTCGATCGGAATCGTCCCGGAACCGCACATCGGATCGGCCAGCGGCGTGCTCCCGTCCCACCCGGCACCGAGCAGCATCGCCGCCGCGAGCGTCTCGCGCAGCGGCGCCTTCGCCGTCGCCTGCCGGTAGCCGCGCCGGTGCAGCAACTCGCCCGACGTGTCCGCGCTCAGCATCAGGTGATCGCGGAACAGGCGCACGATGAACAGCTGCTCGGCGCCGCCATCCTCGTCGTCGTGGTGCCCCGCATCGGCCGCCGCGACGTCGGGCATACGCCCCACGAGCGCCTCCATCAGACGCTGGGCCACCGCCCCCGAGTGGTACAGGCGCGACTTCCGGCACGTCACGCGGAACCGCACGCGCCGCCCCGGAGTCACCACCGTCTCCCACGGTACGCGCTTCGCGTGCCGTTCAACATCGGCAAACGACACCGCCTTGAACTCGGCGAGCCGCAGCACGACGCGGCTCGCCGTGCGCAGGTGCAGGTTGGCGCGCATCACGTCGCGGCTGGTGAGGGCCGCCATCACCGCCCCCGGCTCCTCGCCGCTGACCGCGATGTCGAGCAGCGCCAGTTCCCGCCGCGCCAGCGGCTCGAGGCCCGGCGCAGTGATGATCAGCGCGTCACGCGGTGCGGGAGCGGGGTGGAGGCGCGGCGGCATGTACTGAAGTGTCGCGCCGTGCATGCCAGACGCGCCAGCCGAGCAGGAACGCGAAGATCGCGCTGTACAGGATCGGCTCGGCAGATCG
>JAJZRK010000094.1 GCA_021802745.1 bacterium | reverse complement strand
GTGGACCTCCTGATGCCCGTGCTCGCGTCGGTTCCGCTGCAGCTGCTGGCGTACTACATCGCGGTGAAGCGCGGGTCCAACGTGGACCAGCCGCGGAACCTCGCGAAGAGCGTGACGGTCGAGTAGGACGATCGGCGCGTTGCCCTGAGGCTCGGCCGGCGTGAGTTCGGCGCCGGCCGTCTCCGTCAGTGCCTCCTGCCGGTCCAGATCGCGACCACGGCACAGTCGCTTGAGATCGGGAGCAGCTCCACGGGCGCGATGTTCGCGCTCGAATACATCTCGATGGCAGCTACCGCGCCGATGCTCACAAGCTCGTCGATCCCAAGGCCTGAGCCTTGTCCGCTGGTCGCGCCGGCACTGGCTGCGTCCGCCCGGGCCGCCTGGCCTTTCGGGGCGTCCTTGGGGGCGGTCGGGTCACGGCCGGTCGGTGCGAGCGCCTCCACCCCTCCGGCATCCCGCACGGGCTGGCCGTCGAGGAGGACGGTGACGCTGCACCCGGCGCGCCCCTTCAGCGTGTTGCCCGCGCGTCCTGCCGGGACAACCTTGATGAATCGCCGACCCCGGAAGGCATCGCTCAGGCGCGTCATGATGCGCGAGTCGAGTTCCTCAGGGGTGACGAACTCGGCGTTGTACGCGCCGCGTTGCGCCCGGATAACACGGTCGTAGAACCCCGTCCGCTCCAGGGGCGTCGGATCGCGCTGCGTTTCCACCGTCACTGGGGCGAGGCGTTGGGGGACGCCGGCGAGCGTCACGGTCACCTCGCCTCCGTCCGCGCGCGCGAGGCGGCCGGAGAACGGCGAAAAGCCCAAGCGGCGAATCCTCACGGTCGTTGAATCACCGTCGAAATGCATGATGATCCGCCCGCTGTCATCGGCGACACGGGCGCTCCCTCCGCCCACGTCGAGCACGGCGTGCGGCACCGGGGCGCCACGCTGGTCGAGCACGCGAACCGTGGTGGCGGTGGGGCTCTGCGCGTGCAGCGCGAGCGGCAGTGCGAATGCGACGAGCATTGGGGGGCGTGTAAGACAGGACATGCACGACTCCGTGCGAAGGGACCGGTCAACACGCGACATTCTGAGTTTCGCCGTCGTTCTCGGTACACGACCCGGCTCGGTGTGTTCCGCCCGAGGCACGGTCCATCAGTCGACTTGTCGTGGGGGAGCGCGCCCGCTTGCTCCGGTGCCACGTTTCCACGGTCCCCATTCAACCGCGTGATCACCGCCCGAAACGTTAACGCGCCGCGGCGATCACCCTCGCAAAGAACTCGTCCATCGCACTCCCCGCGATCCATCGCACCACGACCACCAAGTCCTGATCGGGCGCGACGAATATCAGGTTGGCGCCATTCCCCTCGTGCCAGTAGACGTTCTCGGGCACGCTTGGCAGCCGCTTGCGGCCCGTGTTGAGGAACCAGTTCATGTAGCCGTAGGTCGGCTGCGGTCCGGTGGGCGTGAGCGAGAGTCGCACCCACTCCTCGGAGAGGATGCGCTTGTCGCCCCAGACGCCGCGGCGCGCCGTGAGCAGGCCGAAGCGCGCCATGTCCCAGGCGTTGATGAACAGGCCGCCGCCCCAGTGGCCGCCGCCGCTCACCACCTGCACGGGCCGGCCGTCGAGCGTGATCCACGCATTGTCGTAGCCGTACCAGCGCCACGTGCGAGACGCGCCGACGGGCCCCATCACGTACTCCTGCGCCACCTCAGGGAGCGGCCGCCGCCAGAGGTTCGTAGCGGCGAGCGCGAGGACGTTGACGCGCACGTCGTTGTACTCGTACGCGGTGCCCGGCGCCTTTCGCGCGCGCGTGGTCCACGTGGCCGCGTCCGGCGCGGGACGGTCGGCCCATTCCGGCTTGCCCCAGAGCGTCCCTTCCCAGTCGCTCGTCTGGCGCAGCAGGTCGTCCCACGTGATGGTGCGATTGTGCGGTGTGTTCCACGGGTCGAAGAACATCGGCGCGCCAACGCGCGTCCCTGGTTCGCTTGGCGCAGTCAGGCGCAACAGGTAGGTCGGCGCCTGCGATTTCCAGACCGTGTCGCGTACACTGGGCAGGAGCCCGCGGTCGAAGGCCACGCCAACCGTCGCGGAGAGCAGCGACTTGGTGACGGAATGCGTCATGTCCACCCGGTCCGGTTCGCCCCAGCTCGCGATCACGTACCCGCCGCGCAGCACCACGCCCGTCGGTTCACCGCGCGGCTTGAACGGGCCAATGCCCTGGCCGAACGGCTCGCGGCCGAAGGTGCGATAGTGGTTCTCCTCCATGTCACGCGGCGCCCTGGTCTCATTGCGAATAGCGAACGCGATGGCATCGGCAAGCTTGGTCGAATCAACGCCCAGTGCGGCGGGCGAGCGATGCTCCCAGACGGTGCCGGGGACATAGGGTGCCGGGGCGGCGGCGCGCGGCCGCGACTGCGCCGACGCCGAAGCGGCGACGGCGATGATGAGCGGGAGAATGGAAAGTCGCATGGCCGAAAAGCTAGCAGCAGCGCCGCTTCGTCAGCCACCGCGCCCAGAGGACTGCTTGATGCGCGCAATCGCCGCGCGCGCCCCGTCCGCCTCGCGTCCGTCCGGGAACATCGTGATGAACCGGCGCAGCTCCACAAGCGCCCGCCCTTCGTCGCCGCCGGGACCGAGATGGATGTCGATGATCTTCTGCGACGCATACTGTACGTGCTCGTCGCGAGTCCCCGGCATGCGGCGCACCTGCGCGAACAACTCGAGGGCGGCCGTTGGCTCGTTGAGCTGGCGGAGCTTCAGATCGGCGGCGCGAAGGAGCGGCGAGGGGTTGCCCGGATGCGCCGCCGCCACCTGCATCCAGGCGTCGAACGCGTCGTGGTACTTCTCCTGCACCTCGAGCGCCTGGATGTGCGAGTACTGGGGTGCGTACGTCCCCTCGGCGTCCGGGAAGACCAGCTGCCTGGCGAGCTTCTCCCCGCCGCCGAAGGTCGCGCGCATGATCGCCCGTCCGGCGAGGAAGCCGGCGACGCCCCCGCCCAGCGCAGCCAGCCAGAGGGGCCCGCCGATCATCCCCGCGATGCGCAGCAGCACGCCGAACCCGGTGCCGATGGCGGCGATGTAGCTGGCCTGGACGCTGCCGCTGTGCACGGCGCGCAACGAGCGATTCTCGTGCGTCATGGCGCAATCTTACCGTGCGCCGGTCATGGCGACCAGCCGTGCCGCGCGGCAGGCGAGTCGCTAGCTTACCCGCCATGCGAGTGCTCCTCCAGCGGGTATCGCGCGCCGAGGTGCGCGTGGCAGGCCGGGTGACCGGCGCGATTGCTCGGGGCTTTCTGCTCCTCGTCGGCTTCACGCACGCCGACGGCGAGGCGAACGCCACGTGGATGGCCGAGAAGGTCACCGGCCTGCGCCTGTTCGGCGACGAGGAGGGGAAGATGAACCGCTCCCTCGACGAGGTCGGCGGCGCCGTGCTCGTGGTCAGCCAGTTCACGCTCTATGGCGACGCGCAGAAGGGACGGCGCCCCAGCTTCATTGATGCGGCACGACCCGAGCAGGCCATTCCCTTGTACGAACGCTTCGTCGCGCTGCTGCGCGAGCGCGGTCTGCACGTCGAGACGGGTGAGTTTGGCGCGATGATGGACGTGGAGCTCGTGAACGACGGGCCCGTGACGCTCTGGCTCGACCGGTGAGTACACCGCCGAAGGTCATCCTCGCCTCGGCCTCGCCCCGTCGCCGCGACCTGCTGGCACTCGTTGGCATCGCCCACGAGGTCTGGCCCGCCGACATTGACGAGTCGGTGCTGCCGGCCGAGGCGCCGGCGCCGCACGCCGAACGGCTCGCCGGCGCCAAGGCGCACGCGCTGGCCGAGGCGCATCCGCACGCCGTGGTCATCGCCGCCGACACGATCGTGGTGGTGGACGGCGACATCCTGGGCAAGCCGCGCGACGAGGCGCACGCCGCCGAGATGCTGCGCCGCCTCTCGGGGCGTGCGCATACCGTGTACACTGCCATCGCGGTGGCGCGCGACGCGCGCACGGAAAGCGCGGTGGAGGACGTGCGCGTGACCTTCCGCGCCCTGTCGGATGCGGAGATTGCCGCGTACATCGCCACGCGCGAGCCGATGGACAAGGCGGGCGCGTACGGCATCCAGGGGTACGGCGCGACGATCGTCGAGCGCGTGGACGGCGACTACTTCAGCGTGATGGGGCTGGGGCTGCGCCGGCTCGTTGAACTGCTTGCGCGCGTCGGCGTGCACTACGCCTTCGCGGACGGCCTCACCGACGCCGCTACGCGATCAGAAGCTTGACCAGCTTCCGGTGCGAGCGCGTGAAGTCCTCGAGCGTGTAGCGGTCGAGCACCTCAAGAAAGGCCTTGAGGGCCTCGTCGAGCGCCGGGGCGAGGCCGCACGAGGGCGCGATCGGGCAGGTGTTCAGTGAGGCGTCGAAGCACTCGACCAGCCGGAAGTTCTCCTCCGTCTGCCGGATCACCGTCCCGATGTCGATCTGCGCCGGCTCGGCGATGAGGCGCACGCCGCCGCCGCGTCCGCGCATCGTCTCCACATAGCCCAGGTGGGCGAGCCGCTGGACGACCTTGACCAGGTGGTCCTCGGAGAGCGCCATGCGGCGGGCAATCGTGCCGACCGTCTCCGTCTCCCCGGGATGGAGGGCCAGATAGGTCAGGCAGCGCAGGGCGTTGTCGGTAAACCGGGTCAGGTGCATGTGGAGCGGCCTCGCGGCGTGCGGAAAGACGCGGGAAGGATACCGGAAATCGCACCCTGCTTGGATCGGAGTTCTTCCGGACGCCGAAGAAGGCGAATCCCGACACGATTTCAGTAGCTTGCCTGACTTTTCAAACGGCATCAAACATACCACTTTATCAAAACAGTATATCGCATACCACATTAGAAGGTCAGACGGTCCGTTGTGCCCCGCCCCAATCGTCTCCCCATCTCCGCTCGAAGAGGCACCTCCATGGCCACGTTCCCCAAGTTTCGCACCCTCGCCGGCGCTGGCGTGATCGCGTCGGCCGCCCTGCTCGCGTTCGCCTGCGCCAAGCGGCCGGCGAGCGGCGGCCTCATCAGCGCGGACGCCGCCAAGGCGGTGTACGTCGCTCCCGGGCAGTACGACGAGTTCTACGCCTTCATGTCCGGCGGCTTCAACGGCCAGATCGGCGTGTACGGGCTCCCGTCGGGACGCCGCCTGAAGACCATCCCGGTCTTCTCGCAGTATCCCGAGAATGGCTACGGCTACAGTGAAGAGACCAAGCCGATGCTGAACACGAGCTACGGCTTTGTGCCGTGGGACGACACGCACCATCCGGCCCTGTCGCAGACCAACGGCGAGGACGACGGCCGCTGGCTCTTCATTAATGCCAACAACACCCCGCGCATCGCGCGCATTGACCTGCGGCGCTTCGAGACCGAGGAGATCCTCGAGATCCCGAACGCCGGCGGCAACCACGGCTCGCCGTTCATCACGCAGAACTCCGAGTACGTGATGTCCGCCACGCGCTTCAGCGTCCCGGTGCCGAACGGCGATGTCCCGATCGCCGACTTCAAGAAGCGGTTCCGCGGGCAGATCTCGTTCATCCGGGCCGACCAGCCGGGGAAGATGGCCATCACGTTCCAGATGCTGGTGCCGGGCTTCGACTACGACCTCGCGCGCGCCGGCAAGGGCCCGAGCAACGGCTGGGTCTTCTTCTCGACCTACAACACCGAACAGGCGAACTCGCTGCTCGAGGTCAACGCGTCGCAGAACGACAAGGACTTCATTGCGGCCGTCAACTGGAAGGCGATCGAGGCGTGCGCGAAGGCCGGCAAGCTCCACAGCACGCCCGCCGACTACGTGCACAACTACACCGACGAGTTCACGCGCGTCGCCACGAGCGAGCACGTCACCAGCGTGCCCCAGATGGAGGCGAAGGACTGCCCCGGCGCCATCTACTTCATGCCCACGCCGAAGTCGCCGCATGGCGCCGACGTGGACCCGACCGGTGAGTACATCGCCGCCGGCGGCAAGCTGGCGTCGGTGATCCCGGTGCACTCGTTCTCGAAGATGATCAAGGCCATCGAGAGCAAGGCGTTCGAAGGCGAGATCGAGGGCATTCCGGTGCTCAAGTACGAGGCGACGCTTGCCGGCGAGGTCAAGAACCCGGGCCTCGGCCCCCTGCACACCGAGTTCGACGGCAAGGGCTACGCGTACACCTCGTTCTTCATCTCGTCGGAAGTCGTGAAGTGGAAGCTCGGCACCTGGGAAGTGGTGGACCGCGTGCCGACGTACTACTCGGTCGGTCACCTCATGATCCCGGGCGGCGGCACGATGAAGCCGAATCCCAAGTACCTGGTGGCGATGGACAAGATCACGAAGGACCGCTACCTCCCCACCGGCCCGGAACTCACGCAGAGCGCGCAGCTCTATGACATCTCCGGCGACAAGATGAAGCTCCTGCTCGACTTCCCCACCGAAGGCGAGCCACACTACGCGCAGGCCATCGAGGCGAAGAAGATCAGGGACCAGCAGGTGAAGTTCTTCAAGCTGGCCGAGAGCCGGGCGCCGCACATCACGCGCACGGAGCGGGAGACCGGCGTGAGCCGCGAGGGGAAGAAGGTCCACGTGCGCATGACGGCCATCCGCTCGCACTTCTCGCCCGACAACATTGAAGGCGTGCAGGTAGGCGACACCGTCCTCTTCCACGTCACCAACCTCGAGCAGGACTGGGACGTGCCGCACGGCTTCGCCATCATGGGCAACACCAACGGCGAGCTGCTCATCATGCCGGGGGAGACCCGCACGTTGCAGTGGGTGCCGCGCAAGGTCGGTGTCTACCCGATGTACTGCACCGACTTCTGTTCGGCACTCCACCAGGAAATGCAGGGGTACGTCCGCGTCTCGGCGTCGGGCAGCAGTGTGGCCCTGAGCGGCATCACGTCCCGGGGGCCGCAGCCCGCCCCGAAGGCCGACGCCGGCCCGAAGCAGAAGCAGTAGCACGGCAGCAGGGGTCAGGGGGCGCGGCGGTCCCGTCGCCCGCTCCCTGATCGCCCCCCGCTTGCCGTACGCGTCTCCGTCTCCCCACGCGAGCTTCCAGTGCCCAAGTCTGCCCGAATCCTCGTCGCCGTCGCCGCCCTGCTCATGAGCGTCGGCTTTGCGCTGCCGCTCTGGCGCGTTGACCTCATCGCCCCGCAGTACCCGGAAGGGCTCGGCATGCTCATCCGCGTCAATACCGTCGTCGGCGTGAAGGAGCAGGACCTCAACAGCATCAACAACCTGAACCACTACATCGGGATGAAGCGCATCGAGCCCGATGCGATTCCCGAGCTCAAGTACATGCCCGCGATCCTCGGCGTGCTCGTCGTCTCCGCGCTGCTCGTCGCCGCCTTCGGGCGCCGGCGCGTGCTCTACGCGTGGGGCGTCGCCTTCGCCGGCGTGCTCGCGGCGGGGCTCTACGACTACTGGAAGTGGGGCTACGAATACGGCCACGACCTCGACGTCGAGACCGCGATCATCAAGATCCCGGACATGACATACCAGCCGCCACTCATCGGCTCCAAGCAGCTCCTCAACTTCACCGCCACATCATGGCCCGCGTCGGGCGGGTGGGCGCTGGTGCTCGCGACGGCGCTCATCGCCCTCGCGGTCTGGCAGTCGTCAAGGCGCGCTCATCGCGCCGCGCCGTTCGCCGTGTAGCGCCCGACTTTCACTCAGGAATCCTCCCATGCGCCGACTCGTCCCCCCGTGTCGCCCCGCCGTCCTCGCCGCCGCGCTGCTGGTTGCCGCCTGCCGCGGACGCGCCCCGGAACCGATCACGCTCAACGAAGACCAGTGCGGCTTCTGCCGCATGACCATCTCCGATGCCCGCTTCGGCGGCGAAGCCGTGCTTCCCGCCGGCCGCGTGCTGAAGTTCGATGCGCCCGAGTGCATGCTCTCGTGGGCGCGCGCCACGCCGGCCGAGCAGCGCGGCGACCTCTACATCATTGACCTGCAGCATCCGGGGAGCTTCGTCCCCGTCGCGACGGCCGGCTTCCTGACGGGGAGCAGCATGCAGGGCCCGATGGGCGGATCGGTAGTGGGCTTTGCGAGTCCAGCGAAGGCCGAGGAGCAGCGCACGATGCTCGGCGGGCGCGTGACGACGTGGGCCGCACTGCTCGCTGACACGGCGAGCATGGGCATGGGGCACCACTAATGCGTCGCCTGTGGCTTCTCGCCGCGCTCACGCTCGTCGCCGCCCCGGCGCGTGCCGCCGACCTCACCGTCGGCCCGGGCGGCCAGTACGCCACCATCACCGAGGCCCTCGCCGCCGCGCGACCCGGCGACCGCGTGATCGTGCGCGCCGGCACGTATCGCGAGCCGACGCTGGTGGTGCGCACGCCGCGCGTCGTCGTGGAGGGGCAGGGGTGGCCCGTCCTCGACGGGCAGGGGGCGCGCGAAGTGCTCGTCATCGCCGCCGATGACGTGACCGTGCGCGGCATCGTCGCCACCAACACCGGGATATCGAACCTCGAGGACCGCGCCGGCATCCGCGCGCGCGACGTGCGCAACTGCGTCATCGCCGGCAACCGCCTGCGCAAGAACCTGTGGGGCATCTACCTGCAGCGTTCGGTGGACTGCGTGGTGCGCGACAACGACATCGAGGCGGAAGGGACGCGCCAGACCGAGAGCGGCAACGGCATCCACCTGTGGTACTCGCCCGGCGCCCGCGTCGAGCGCAACCACGTGCGCGGCCATCGCGACGGCATCTACTTCGAGTTCTCGTCGCACGGCATCACGCGCGACAACGTGAGCGAGCGCAGCCAGCGCTACGGTCTCCACTTCATGTTCTCCGACTCGTGCGCGTACGAGCACAACACGTTCCGCGACAACAACTCGGGCGTGGCGGTGATGTACAGCCGCGGTGTGCGCATCGCCGACAACCGCTTCGAGCGGTCGTGGGGGAGCGCCGCCTACGGCCTGCTGCTCAAGGACATCATGGGCGGCGAAATCTCCGGCAACACCTTCGACCGCAACTCCACCGGGCTGTTCGTCGAGGGTTCGTCGCGGCTCATGGTGCGGGACAACGTCTTCACGCAGAACGGCTGGGCCGCCAAGGTGCTGGCCGACGCCGACGAGAACACCTTCACCGCCAACCGGTTTTCCGGCAACGCGTTCGACGTCACCACCAATTCGCGCAGCGCCAACTCGACCTTCGACGGCAACTGGTGGGACGAGTACGCGGGCTACGACCTCGACCGCGACGGCGTGGGCGACGTGGCCTTCCATCCGGTGCGCCTGTTTGCCCTCGTCGTCGAGCAGCACCAGGCGGCGCTGCTGCTCCTGCGCAGTCCGCTCGTTTCCATTCTCGACGCGGCCGAGCGCGTCCTCCCGGTGCTGACGCCGGAGGCGCTCGTGGATCGCCGTCCCCTCATGCGTCCCCCCCAATGATCACCCTCGACACTATCCGCAAGCGCTTCGGCGCCCTCGACGTCCTGCAGGACGTCTCGCTGGCGGTGCGGCCGGGCGCCGTGACGGCGCTCGTCGGCCCCAACGGCTCCGGCAAGACGACGCTCATCAAGATCGCGCTCGGCCTGACGCGCGCCGACCACGGCACGCTGCACGTGAACGGAACGCCGGCCGACGCCGCCGGCGACTATCGCCGCGCCATCGGCTACATGCCGCAGGCCGCGCACTTCCCGGTGAACCTGCGCGTGGGCGACGTGCTCGACCTCGTGACGCAGCTGCGTCCCGGCGAGGCAACCGACGGCGCCCTGGCCCGGGAATACGACATGGACGGAATCCGCGACAAGTTCGTGGGGACGCTGTCCGGCGGCACGAAGCAGAAACTGAACGCCGTGATCGCGTTCATGTTCCGTCCCTCGCTGCTCATCCTCGACGAGCCGACGGCCGGCCTCGATCCGCTCTCGGCCAACGTGCTCAAGGAGAAGATCCGCGCCGTGCGTCGCGAGGGTCGCTCCGTGCTCATCACCTCGCACATCATGACCGAACTCGAGTCACTGGCTGACGACGTCGCCTTCCTGTGCGACGGACGCCTGCGCTTTGCGGGTTCGGTGGCGGCGCTGCTGGACCGCACGGGCGAACGGTCGCTCGAGGAGGCGATCGCGGGGCTGATGCGCACGGAGCGCGCCGGACGCCGGGTGACGGCCGCGCCGAGCGAGACGCTGGTGGTCGCGCCCTGGCTGGCGCCAGAACCGAAGGGGGCCGCATGAACGTCGTCTCCCTCGTCCTCAGGGCCGGCCTGCGCGACCTCTCGCGCAATCGCTGGATCGCGGCGTACGCGCTCAGCTTCTTCGCCATCGCCGAGGGCCTCTTCTGGTTTGGCGGCACGGGCCCGCAGGTGCTGCTGAGCATGCTGAACCTGGTCCTGCTCGTCCTGCCGCTCGTGGCACTCGTCTTCGGCACCATTCACGTGTACGCGTCGCGCGAGTTCGTCGAGCTGCTGCTCGCGCAGCCGGTGCCGCGGCGCGCCCTGTTTGCGGGGCTGTATCTCGGCCTCGCGATCCCGCTCGCCGGCGCCTTCGTGGTGGGGGCGGGCATTCCGTTCGTCGTGCATGCGCGCGACGGCATGGCGCTCGGCGGCGTGGTGGCGCTGCTGGCCGCCGGCGTCGGACTCTCGCTCTCCTTCGCGGCCATCGCCACGTGGATCGCGCTGTACGCGGACGACAAGCTGAAGGGCGTTGGGCTTGCGCTCGGCGCGTGGCTCGCCGCCACGGTCATCTACGACGGCGTGGTACTCGGCGCCGCCGCGGCGTTTGGCAACTATCCGCTGGAGCGCCCGCTGCTCGCGCTCATGCTGGCCAACCCGGTGGACGTCGCCCGCGTGCTCGTGCTCACGCAACTCGACGTCTCGGCCCTGATGGGGTACACCGGCGCGCTCTTCGAACACACCTTCGGCACGTCACTCGGTATCGCCGTGGCGGCCGCCGCCTTGCTCACGTGGTGGGCGGTACCGCTCGGCTTGGCCGGGCGCCGCTTTCGCCGCCGCGACTTCTGACCGACTACCCTCAGCCTCACTGGAGCTTCCATGCGCACGCCTGTTCGTCTCGTCCTTGCCGCCGTGGTGGTGGCTGCCGCCTGCGGCGGCGGTGCCGCCGACTCGGCCGCTGACGCGTCCGCGGCCGCCGCGGCTCCCGCCGCGAGCGTTGACCCCGCGACGCTCGACCCGAAGACCATCACGCCGCAGGAGCTGGCCCTCGGCGACAGCCTGTTCCACGGCCTGATCGGCGCCACGTCGTGCCAGGCCTGCCATGGTCCCGACGCGAAGGGAGGGACGGTCGCGCCCAACCTGACCGATGCCGAGTGGCTGCACAGCGACGGCAGCTTCGGCGCGATCTACCACCAGATCGAGACCGGTGTCCCGCAGCCCAAGCAATACATGGGTGTCATGCCGCCGTTCGGGGGCGCGCCGCTCACGCCCGAGAAGCACCGGGCCGTGGCGGCGTACGTGTACAGCCTGAGTCATCCCGTCGGCAAGTAGTCACTGACGCGGCGATGCCATGGGCAACGCCGCGAGCGCGAACCGTCCGCTGGCAGTTGGCCGTCTGTTGTCGTCAGATCCGGGGGGACACCTGGCGGCGGCGCGCGGTCAGCTGCCAGCGTTCGCGTACGCCGTCCGCCAGCGCTCCACGCGATCGAGCACGTCGTTCACCGTGATGCGGGCCATCCGGTCGCGGCGGTTGGTCATGGACACGGGGTAGTCCTCCCCCGGCTCGCCGTACACGTCAATCATCAGGTCGCGGAACTTGCGATACGGCCCCACCCGCTTGGGGTTCGAGTAGCCGATGAGCGACACCACGGGACGGTCGAGCGCCACGCTGATGTGCAGCGGCCCGGTGTCTGGGGAGAGCACGAGCGCCGCGGCGTCGAAGATGCCGACGAGGCCGCGCAGGCCGCCCTGGCCGAGGGCGCTCACCGGCTTGAGACGCGCCTGCTCGAGGATCACGTGCTCCGCGTGCAGCTCGCGCCGCGACCGGGCGCCCACGAGGACGGGCTGCAGGCCGAAGTCGCCGGCAAGTGCGTCACACACCTGCGCCCAGCGTTCGGGGAGCCAATCCTTCTGTTCCTTGCTCGTGGCGACCACGATCGGCGCGATGGGGCGGTCGAACCGCGCCATGAACTCGCGTTGCCAGGTGCGCTCGGCATCGTTGAACGGTCCGAGCCCCCAGGTCACCGGCTCGTGGGCAATGCCGAGCCACTCGGTGAACTCGAAGTACTGGTCCTGCACGTGCTGCATGGGGCGGGCGTGCACCCGGTCGGTCGTGAAGAGCCAGTTGAAGTCGCGGGCGCGGGCGAAGTCGAAGCCCAGCTTGACCCGCGCGCGGGTGAAGCCCGTGATGATGCCCGCCTTGAAGTAGACCTGCAGGTTCAGCACCACGTCGAACACGCGCTGCCGCAGCTGCTGGCGCACTTCGTGAAAGCCAGCCACGCCCTTGGTGCGGTCGAAGAGAATGATCGGA
>JAJZRK010000093.1 GCA_021802745.1 bacterium | reverse complement strand
AGCCGGGGCCGGCGGGTCGCACGAGCTTGAAGAACTTCACCAGCGTCTCCTTGTCCGTCTCCGGCGCGACGAAAGTCGCCGTGATCCAGACGACCGAGGTGACGGCGACCGTCGCCAGCAGCGAGATGTGATCCGGCACCGGTGTCCCCATCTTGCGCACCACCTCGAAAGCGACCGCCGTGAGGAACGACGCCCCCATAGCGGAGACTTCCGCCCACGCATTCACGCGCCACCAGTACCACCGGAGCAGATAGAGCAGGCCCGTGCCGGCGCCGATGGAGAGCAGCAGCGTGAAGCCGCGGCTCGCCGTCTCGAGCACGAACGTGAGCAGTGCGGCCAGGATCATCAGGACCGCGGTCATGAGCCGCCCGACGAGGACATAGTGCTTCTCGTCGGCCCCCGACTTCACGAACCGCCGGTAGAAATCGTGTACGAGGTACGACGTCCCCCAGTTGAGGTGCGTCGCGATGGTGGACACGTACGCGGCGAGCATGCCGGCGATCATCAGCCCGAGGAATCCCTCCGGCAGAAACGTCAGCATGGCCGGATACGCCATGTCGTGTCCGATCATCCCCTTGTCCACGTACGGGAAGGCCGTCCCGATGTCCGCGAGGTTCGGAAAGACGAGGATGGAACTCAGCGCGACAATGATCCACGGCCACGAGCGGAGCGCGTAGTGCGCCACATTGAAGAACAGCGTGCCGACGAGCGCGTCCTTCTCGCTCTTCGACGCGAGCATGCGTTGCGCGATATAGCTCCCGCCCCCCGGCTCCGCTCCCGGGTACCAGACCGACCACCACTGCACCGTGAGCGGCAGGACCAGCACGGTGAGCGTCATGGTCCAGTCGTTGAAGTTCGGGAGCAGCGAGATGACGTGCGGGTCGAGCCGCGTGAACAACCCGTGCAGGCCGCCCACCTCGGGGCGTTGCAGCGAGTAGTACGCCGCCGCAAACGAACCCGTCATCGCGATGCCAAACTGGATGAAGTCGGTGACGAGCACGCCCCACAACCCCGACACGGCCGCGAACGCGACATTCAGCACCGCGCAGACGAGCAGCGTCTGCCACATCGGCCACCCGAGCAGGATGTTGGCAATCTTCGCGGCGGCCAGGTTCACCGTGGCCATGATCACGATGTTGAAGAACAGCCCCAGGTAAATGGCGCGGAAGCCGCGCACGAACGTCGCCGCCTTGCCCGAGTAGCGGATCTCGTAGAACTCGAGGTCCGTGAGCACGCCCGACCGTCGCCACATGCGCGCGTAGAACATGACCGTCATCATGCCGGTGAGCAGGAACGACCACCACACCCAGTTGTTCGCCACGCCCTTCTCTCGCACGAGGTTCGTCACGAGGTTGGGCGTGTCGGTGCTGAACGTCGTCGCCACCATCGAGACGCCGATCAGCCACCATGGCGCCGAGCGCCCCGAGGTGAAGAACTCCGAGGTGCTCGAACCGCCGCGCTTCGCCATCAGCGCCGCGGGGACGAAGGCGACAACCACGGAGATGAGGACGATCCACCAATCGAACGAAGTGAGATGCATGAGGCGGCCGGGTGACGGTAGACGGTGGACGGAAATCGGGAGATCGCGAACGCCAGCCCTACTGCTGCCAGTTGCCGCGCGTGAAATCGGGGAACTTCATCGGGGCGCTCCCCTTGGCCACGCTGATCTCGCTGAGCGGGAAGGGCGCGCTCCACGCCGCTGAATCATACACGTCAATGTCGGGGGCCAGCCCCTCGTGCAGGCACTGCACGAGGCGCCACGCCATCACGAAGTCCATGCCGCCGTGGCCGCCATTGCGCGCCTGCTCGCCGAGCTTCGTCCACAGGGGGTCCTCGAAATCCTTCTTCCACGCGTCAATCGCGCCGAAGCGTTCGCCCCCCGCCTGCCCCTCGATGTAGATGCGCGCCGGGTAGTCCTCAAAGACGCCCTTGGTGCCGGACAGCGCGTTGAGGCGCGAGTACGGACGCGGGTTGGACACATCGTGCTGCAGCAGGATCGTGCGCCCCTTCGCCGTCTTGATCAGCGACGAGTTGAGGTCGCCGGTGATGTACTTCTCCTGCCACTTCGGGTTCGCCTTGTCCTTCACGGTCTCTTCGCGGTAGATGTCGAGCCCTCGCTGCGGCGTGCTCATGGACACCAGGTAGTCGAAGCGGTCGCCCTTGTGGATGTCGAGATACCACGCCACGGGCCCGAGGCCGTGCGTCGGATACAGGTTGGCGTTGTTCGTCGTGTGCCAGCGCCGGCGCCACAGCCCCTCGTCGCGGTCCTCGAACAGGATTTCGCGCAGGTCGTGCAGATAGGCCGCTGCGCCGTGCACCGGCTCGCCGAAGACGCCGGCGTGCACCATGCGGTTCACCAGCATCTCGTTGTAGCTGTAGTTGCAGTTCTCGAGCTGCAGGCAGTGGCGGCGCGACTTCTCGCTCGCGTCCACCAGGTCCCAGAGATCCTTGAGCGTCATGCCGAACGGGCACTCGCTCGACACGTGCTTGCCGGCCTTGAGGGCGGCGAGCATGACCGGCACATGCCACTCCCACGGCGTGGCCGTGTGGATGAAGTCAATGTCGTCGCGCTGCACCAGCTGTTCGAAGGCGAGGTCGCCCTCGGTGTAGACCGCCGGCGCCGGTTGGCCGGCGTCGGTCACCATCTTCGCGGCGCGTTTGGCCTTGTCGGCCACGTTGTCGCACAGTGCGGTGATGCGCACGCCCGGACAGCCAAGGAACTCGTGCAACACCGAACGGCCGCGCAGCCCCGTGCCGACGATGGCGATGCGCACCGTCTCGTGACGCTCGAACGGCACCCCCTTCATGGTCTTCGCCCACGCCGGCGCGGGAGGCGCGAAGTCGGGATGCGTGCCGGCGGTCACCGATTCGGCGAGGGCGGGAAACACGGCGCCGGACGCGCCCAGCGCTGCGCCCGCGAGCGCGGCGGACTTCAGCATGTCGCGGCGGCTCAGGCCGGCGCGATCATCGTTTGAGTTCGGCACGAAAGCCTCCCGCACACAGGACTCGAAGAAAGTACCCGAGCGCGCGCGAGACCGCGAGAGAGACGCCCCGCCGACCGTCAGGCCAGCGGGGCGTCTCGATGCCAACTCCGCGCGATCAGCCGGGAGGCACGCGCGGCTTCGCGGTGCGGCCGCTGCTGCTGCTCCCCGACGAACTCCCCGACGAACTTCCCGACGACGAGCCCGCCGATGTCGAACCGGACGAGCCGCTCCCCGTCGAGGCGCGCGTCGTCCCCGACGACTGTGGCTGGCTCGGCGAGGCCGTGCTCCCGCCCGAGCGCCGCGTGTATCCGGCGCCCTTCACCGCCTGCCCGCGCTGCCGCTCCGATACGGACCCCGCCGGAATGATCACGAGCGGCCGCTGGCCCCAGTAGTAGCCGCCATACGTCCCATACCCGTAATAGCCGTACCCGTAGCCGGGCGAACCATAACCGTAGCCGTAGCCATAGTAGCCCGGGTAGCACGGGTCGCCGTAGTACCCGTACGTCGTGGGCAAGTACCCGTATCCGCAGTCGTACACCGATCCGTACCGCCGCACCCGGCCGTACTCGGGACTCGCGTCGAATCCGCTCGCCCGCGTCGCGACGACCTCCTGCCCGGCCCCTTGGCGGCGCCGGACGGCGAACCGCTGCGGATTCGACAGCGCCACCATCAGGTCAATCACGCTCGGCGGCATGCCCGCATCGGCGATGCGCACCAGCTCCTTCGCATTCAGTTCAAACCCCTGCTGCAGCTCGTTCAGCCAGGCCTCGGCGACCGGCGCATCCACGTGCCGCGCGACATCAAGCACGGCGTCGGCAGTCACTCGGGTGCCCGCCGCCAGGCGCGCATAACGCGACGCAACGCCGGACATCGGCACCACCGAAAACGTCGGCTGCTCCGTCCCCGGCTCGGTGTTGCCGCGACGCAGCGTGGACCCCGCGGCGACGTAGCGCACCACGCCCACCGTCGTGTTCCCACCAACCTGTGCGCCACGCACCTCCACCCATTCGCCGTCCGACGAGATGCCGAAGAGGCCGCTCCCCTTCACAGTGGCTGTGCCGCACGTCATTTCCGACCGCAGGTACAGGCGGTGGCCGTCGGCCGACCACGCGGCGGTCTCCCATCCGGGGCAGCCTTCCGTACTTGTCTGGATGCGTTCGCGTGCCGCCCTGATCGCGTCGCTGCTGACGAACTTGCCGTCCGCCATCACGACGACGTCAACGCCCGCGCCGGCCTGCGCGGGCACCACGCAGACGAGTCGCTTCGCTCCCGTGACCTCGCGCGGCGCGCGCGAATCGGAGGCGGGCGACCAGCAGCCGAGCCAGGGCTGCCAACGCGCGTCGGGCACCTGCGCGCGCGCGGTTGCCGCGCCGGCCGCGACGATGACGAGCAGGACGGCCGCTCGCGCGGCCTCACGGCGGGTTGATCGGAAGATGCGCATGGCGCGCCCCCTAGAAGCGGTATGACAGGCCTGCGGTCACCGCGAGGCCTGACAGGTCGATGCGATTGAATCCGGAAAAGTCGCTGTTCAGCCGCGCGCTCGCCCAGTCATAGCGCGCCTCGCCCACGAGGCCCACGCGTGCCGACAAGGCATAGTCCGCGCCAACGGCGGTGAATGCGCTCGGCGACCACGCGTCGGACTTCAGGCTCGTATTGAACACGTCGAGTGTCTGGTAGTCCACAAAGTCGCCGCTCTGGCTGAAGCGGTACCACGTGATGCCGCCCCCGGCCGCCACGTACGGCGCTACGCGCGCCGGCACCCACGCCAGGCTGCCGACGCTTCGCCCCGGCGGCGCCAGGTAGTAGCGCACCCCCGCGCTCAGCGGCAGGCGCCGCAGCGATGACGCTTGCTCGATCTCGCGGTTGTTGTTGTCCACCATGTGCCGGTACGTGCTCGCCGTGGTACGGCCGGCGTACCCTATGCCGAACTGCACCGCCACGCGCGGCCTCACAAAGAGCGCCGCGTCAACGGACATCGAGCCGCCCGAGAAGTCGCCGCGGGCGAGCGTCAGCTCATCGCGAACAAAGGTAAAGAGGTCGCTCCGCTCGGCGGGGCGCGCCAAGCCGGCGCGCAGTGTGAGCGTTCCCCCCGGGGCGCCGAACATGTAGCCGTTGCCGGCGCCCGACTGGGCAGAGGCCGAAAGCGGAACCATCATCGCGCCCACCCACAGGGCGGCGCTCCACATCATGCGCTGCAGTAACACGGCCAGGTCCTCGCGGTGCGAGACCTCGGGAGCGAATGGACTGCTCCTTTGCTTTCAATCTACCCTGTTGCGCCCCGTCTGTTCCCCTACGGCTTCTTCGCGCCCATCCCCGCCATCATGCACGGCTGCGCCACCGTACGGAACGAGTCGTGCGCCGTGCCGACTGCCGTCTTCAACGCCGCGTCGTTGCCCGTTTCCTTCGCCAGCGCGCCGATCGCCTTCAGGTCCGTCACCGCCTGCGGCATTCCCTTGCGCGCGGCGGCGTTGTCGCACGACGCCGGCCCCTTCGACGCCGCCCATGCATCGGCGGCCTTGGCCAGTTCGGCCCCCTTCTCGCGCGCGGGCTTCAGGTCACCCTTGTTCGCCGCCATCGTGATGGTCATGACGAGCGTGTGCAGGGCGTCGAATTCCTTCCATCCCGACCTCTCCGCCATGCCGGCACCCATCCCCATTCCCTTGCCCATCCCCATGCCCATCCCCATGCCGCCCTTCGCCTTCATGGCGGCCTGCACGCAGGGCCTCCCCGCCGTCTCGAACCCATCATGCACCTTCTTGAGCGCCGCCTTCACCGCGGCGTCGTTCGCCTTCGACGCAACGACTTTCGCATACGCCTGCGCATCGGCCACAATCGCTGGCAGCGTCTTGCGTGTCGCCGCATTGTCGCACGAGGCGGGGCCCTTCGACTTCACCCACGCCTCGGCGCTCGCCACCACCTGCGGCGCCAGCGTCCGCGCCATCGCCAGGCTGTCCTTCATCGCCGGATGCCAGACGGACATGAGTAATGAATGGAAGGCGTCGAGCTCCGTCCATCCGCTCTTCATGTCGCCCATTCTCATCCCCTTCCCTTGCCCCATCGCCGACATGTCGTGCTTCATCCCCGTGTCGGCACCCATCGCGCTCATGTCATGCTGCATCGCGGGCTTGGTCGTCGCGGCCTTCGGCGCCGGCTTCCCCTGCGCCACGGCAATCGCCGGCGCCAGCATCAGCGCGAGAAACATTCGAGTCATCCGCATATCACCATCCTCAATTAGTAGTCCGTCGCGAATCGCCATCCCAATTCGCAATCCCGAATCCCCATCCGAATTCCATATCCTCAATCAGCCCTAAATCCTGCTTCTCACCTCACAATCATCCCCCACCGTCACCTCCCCTCGTACCCCTTCGAGCACGACGCGGTCCCCCACCAGCGATTTCGTGAGCGCGCAGCGCGCCAGCAGGCTCCTGGCGCCAATCAGGCTGTGGCTCACCGTACAGCTCAGCAGCTTCGACCCGGCCAGCACGCAGACGTTCGGCCCGATCGTCGAGCCTGTCGCCTCCACGCCATCCTCGATGTAGACCGGCTCGATGATCGTGCAGTCCTCGAGTTCCGTCGGCTTCCGCGCCAGCCCCTTCTCCAGCATCACGCGGTTCGTGTCGAGCAGGGTGTCAATCTTCCCCGCGTCGTACCAGCCGCGCACGTCGAGCACCTTCAGCTTGGCGCCGTGGTCAATCATGTACTGGAAGGCATCGGTCAGGTAGAACTCGCCCTGGTTCATGGGCGACTTAAGCACGTGCTCTATGCCCTCGTACAGCAGCTTCCAGTCGCGGATGTAGTACAGCCCGATGTTCGCCCGCTTCGAGATCGGGGTCTTGGGCTTCTCCACGATCTTCGTCATGTGGCCGTTGGCGTCGGTCACCACCACGCCGAAGCGCTGGTAGTCCTCCACTTCCTTGGTCCAGATGATCCCGTCGTCCGGGCTCGTCTTGATGACGCCGAGGTCGGCGTCGAAGATCGTGTCCACGAAGATGATGAGCACCGGCTCGTTCACGAACGCCTTCGCCAGCGCCACGGCGCCCGCGGTGCCGTCCTGCACCTTCTGCTCGATGAAGCGCGCCGGCAGGTCGGCGTACGCGGTGCGCGCATGCGCCTCCACGGTCTCCTTCAGGTGGCCCGTGATGTAGATGACCTCGCTCACGTCGCCCAGCTTGCGGACGTCGTCGAGCACGTAGTCCATCACCGGCTTGCCGACCACCTTGAGCATCGGCTTCGGCACCGTGTGCGTGTGGGGGCGCAGGCGCGTCCCCTTGCCGGCCAGCGGAATGATCACCTTCATGGCGCGCTCGTCCCCTCTCGACCGTAGCGGTCGGTCAGTCGCACGACGTCGTCGAGGTGCGGCGTGCTCGCCTCCAGCACGTCGCAGTCGGTCACCGCTTCCATCTGGTGGATGACGCCGGGCGTGTTGCGATAGCTCTCGCCCACGCGGAACGGCACCTCCACCAGGCCGCGGCCATCCTTGAAGTCCACGCGGTAGATCATCTCGCCGCGCAGCAGGTGGATGGTCTCGTCCTTCGTGTTGTGGTACTGCACGCTCAGCGCCTAGCCGGCATCGATGTGCAGCACCTTGCCCACGTACTGGTCGGTGTGGGCCCAGATCGTCTCGTGCCCCCACGGCTTGGGCACGAACTTCACGTTGGTCTTTCCGTCCACGTCAGTTCCTCACAGGTCGCGCAGTCATCGCGCTTGGGGTCGTCACGCATGCGGTCACGCACTTGCCGCATCCCGTGCAGGCGGCGCCAATGAACGGCCGCCCCTTGCTGTCCAGTTCAATCGCCGCGTCGCCCACCGGGCACACTCGGGCACAGACGCCGCACTCGATGCCCTGAAAGGCGATGCAGCGCCGGTCGTCCACGCTGATCACCGCCATCTTCACATCGGCCCATCCGTCCCGCGACGCCAGCAGCGCCCCGGTGGGACAGGCTTTCACACACGGCATGTCGGCGCACATGATGCAGGCGCGGTCGTCCACTTCCAGCACCGGAGTTCCCGCGGCGATGCCGTGCGTCGCGGGAAGCATGCGGATGGCGAGCGCCGGGCAAACCGCCCCGCATTCCTTGCACCGCGTGCACGCGGCCAGAAAGGCCGGTTCGGCAATCGCGCCCGGTGGCCGCACGTACGGCACTGGCGACACCTTCTCCGAGACGGCATCCACCACCTGCCCCAGCAGGCGCGACAGTCCGTGCGAGAAGAATCCGCGCCGGTCGAGGGGGGGAGTGTCTGCCATATCATGGAAGAATGCCGGATGGGAGACGGAATTGACAGAGATCGCAGATCACCTCGGCTTCCACCCCTCCACCCTCCACCCCGCAATCCGCGTCGAGTACGACATGGCTCCTTTCTTGCAGTTGTCGCCCACGTACCAGAAGGTGCAGTCGTCGGGATCCATCGCGAGCGTGGTGTAGTCCTCCCACCGCATCGTGTTTCGCTGCGAGTCCTCGCCCTCGGCGATCACCGTCTCACGGAATCCCATGCGCCAAGGCGGATCCGACGGCGCGCGCGCCGCCAGGCGCTGTCCCGCGAAGTGCGGCGTACCGCCGAACGAATAGCCCATGGCGATGTTCCCCGCGCCGTCCATGCCGATGCTCCCCATCCAGCGATAGAAGCCGCCCGACGCGTACGTCCCCTGCTGGTGCAGGCGCACGAGACGCCCCTTGTCTATGCGAAACTCGTACCACCGCACGCCGCCGCCGTAATCGGCGCCGCAGCAGCGGATGACAAGGGAGCGCCCCGCGCCCCGCCGCAGGCAGCGACGGCGAGCATGGAAAGTGCCGTGCCGAGTATTGAGCGTGTCATCAGTAGTTGAGTCTTCGCCAAGGTCAGCCCCCGCCCCCCGCACCACACCCCGCACCCTGCCCCTGCACCACACCCCGCACCCTGCCCCGCTCTAATGCCGCCCGCCCGTCCATATCGCCACAATCCCGCACGCCCCCTGCTGCGACGTGCCCACCAGCGGAATCAACTCCGCCGGCGCATTCGCCGCACTCGCGTAGATCTCGATCGCGCTGATCGCGTTGGCGTCGAGCAGGTCGTCAATCGCCACAAACCCGTCCGCGCGCGCGCCGCCTCCTGCCCCGCGCGCGGGCTCGGGTTCCAATCGTCGGCCGTCCAGGTATACGGTCATCTTGCACCGCCCGCGCCCCTGCAGGTACGTCTGCGGTGCGGATCCCGGGGTGCGCACCGGAACCACGAACCGCCATCCCTGAAACAGATCGCTCGGCCGCGCCCCGCGGCGCAGGTCGAGCTCCTCCGGCGTGATGAAGTCGGCGTTGAACGCCCCGCGTTGCGCGCGCTGCACACGGTCGTAGAATCCCGATACCTCGAGCGGCGACTTCACGCCCCTCGCTGTCACCGTCACCGCCGCGAGCGCCTGCGCGAGCGGTTCGAGCGATACCTCGAATTCCCCGGACTTCGCCCGCCCGGCGCGCCCCGTGTGCGGCGTGTACCCGATGCGACGCACGGTCAGACGCAGCGTATCCGGCGCGGCGCTCAAGACGACGCGCCCGCTGTCGTCGGCCACGCGCCCGCGCCCGCCCTCAACTTCCACGACCGCGTGCGCGATCGGCGCGCCGTAGCCGTCCCGCACCCGCACCACCACTCCCTTCGCCGCCGCGTTGGCGCGCACCCCACTGAATCGAAGGTCCACGCGCGCGCTCTTCACGCCGGCGGCCACCTGCACCGTCGCCTTCGGCGTCTTCCGCGTACCGTACTGCGCCATCACGTTCAGCGACCGCCCATCGGGAATTCCGCAGATGCTGAACGCGCCGTCGCGCGCCGTGATCGTGCTGAGCCCCTGCGTCTCCCACGAAATCCCGCGCCCCGCCGTCGAGAAGTTCCCCTTCCACTCCACCGTCACCACCGCATCGGCCAGCGGCGCACCGCTTTCGTCCGCCACCGTCCCCGCCAGCATTCCGGCGGGTGCCCCCGGCGCCGGCGCGCACACGGCCATTCCGGCCGCCATGTCGCCCTCGGCGCGCACCGAATCTTTCGAGGCGAGCTTGTCTGGCACCGGCTCCGCGCGGCCGTTGGAATACAGCAGTTCGCGCCCGCGCCTGATCCACCACACTTCGCCGCCCTTCACCCAGAGGCCCACCAGCTTCGGCACACCCGGCGGCAGCGTCATGCGCGGCATCCGGATTTCCCATTTGCTCACGAACCAGATGCCGTCGGGGAGCCGCGTGAACTCCACCTCACCGCCCGGGTCAGCCCGCTGCATCGTGATGGAAAGTCCGTCGTAGGTGTACTCCATGCGACGCAGTTCATTGGTCGCGCGGTCGAGCCAGAGCGTTCCCTTCACGTCCACGAAGCCGCGCCGGAACTCCTGCGGACGAAAGGTCAGCCCAATCCACCCCGCGTGAGTGCCTGTTCCCTCGGCGAGCCCGAGACAGTGCGAGGCCGCGAACGGCTCCGATAGCAGCACGTCCGCGTCGGGCGCCCAGTAGACGTTGGCGGACAGGTCCTGCTGCATGTAGCCCACCTTCGCCAGCGAGTCCGGCTTCAGGCTCTGGAACGGCTTGATGGTCACCCCTTCCTGGAACTCCAGTTTCGGGGGCGACCCCGCGCGGCTCCCCACGCTGCGCGCCTGTTCGTAGATGCTGAGCCGCGCCAGCGGGTCGCCGTCGCCCGACTTGAGCGTCGTCGCCAACAATGCCTTGCGCGCCTCCTCGAAGACGAGGGCGACGTTCGTCCCCGCCGTCCCCGTCTGCCGGCAGGTGGACGAGGCCTCGGTCGTCATCGCGGCCAGCACGATCGGATCGTCTGGCAGCACGCTGCGCGCCTCACGTCGTGCCCCCGCGGCCAGCGTGAACTCGGCGATCACATGCGGCCGATGCCCAATGCGCAGCGCGCGCAGCACCACCGGTCCCGGCGTCAGCGTCAGCACGTATCGCCCGTTGCCGTTCGTCATCGTGCGCGCGAGCACGCTGTCCCTCGCGCCGCGCGACGCGACGACAATCACGCCCGCCGCCGGCATGCTGTCGGCGCGCAGCAGCGTCCCCTGCACCGACTGCGCCGCGGCGCGCGGCGCGAGACAACCGACGCCCAGCACCGCCGCGGCAACGACGATTCGCATCAGCAAACTCCCGGAGCCGACCGTCATATCATGAAGATACGCCCTGACTCTACGAGCGGCACACGCGATGGGTTGAAATTCAAAAGGGCGGCCAACGCTTGGCCGCCCCTCTCGTCCCTCGTCCCCACTCCCGTCCCTCGTCCCTTCGCCTCAACCCCCTCCTCGTTCCGCTACCTCACCATCTTCGCCTTGAGCGCCCCCAACCTCCTCCGCACCGACCCGTCCATCACGGTATCCCCGATGCGCACCACCAGCCCGCCAAGAATCGCCGGGTTCACCGTCAGGTGCGGCACCACCGTCTTGCCCATCGCCGCGGTCAGCGACGCCGCGAGCGCGTCGCGCTCCGCGTCGCTCATCGCGCGCGAAATCGTCACCCGCGCGTGCACCCGTCCCACTTCGGCGTCGAGCAGGGTGTTGTACTCGTTGAAGACGTCGCCCAGCAGCATCTGGCGGCCATTGGTCACCAGCTTCTGGATGAAGCGCACGAACATCGCTGGCGCCTGCCCGGTGAGGGCCTTGCCGAGCACCTCGTTCTTCCTGGCGCCGCTCACCGTGGGCGCCTCGAGGAAGCGCTTGAAGGTCTCGTCGCGCTCGAGCGTGTCGGCCAGTGCCGCCATGTACGCGCCGTAGACATCGCGGGCGTTCTCCTTGGCGGCGAGCGCCAGCAGCGCCTCCGCGTAGTTCCGCGCGATCGCTGACTGCATTACTTGGTTCCGATGGACGCGAGGTACTTGTCAACCAGCGCGCGGTTCGAGGCGTCGTCGAGGTTCTTCTCGATCACCTTGCTCGCGCCGGCAATCGCCAGGTCCACCGCTTCGCGGCGCAGCTCGGCGATGGCGCCCAGCTTCTCGGCTTCGATGTCGCGCTTGGCGCGCTCCAGCAGGTCGCCCTGCTGCGCGCGCGTGTGCTCCAGCATGTCGGCGCGCATCTTCTCGGCTGTCGCGCGGCCATCGGCGATGATCTTCTGCGCGTCCATGCGGGCGGCGTCGAGCTGCCGCTTCTGCTCGGCGAGCAGCGCGGCCGCGGCGTCACGGTCGGCCTTCGCCTGCTCCATCGTCTCGCGCAGCTCCTGCTCGCGCCCTTCGACGGCGGAGAGAATCGGCTTGAAAGCGAACTTGGAGAGGACGAAGTACAGCGCCGCGAAGACGAGCACCGTCCAGAACATCAGGCCGCCCGCCGGCGAGAGCAGGCCGCCCTTGGGGGCTTCCGCCTCGCTGGCGAACGCCGGCATGGCGGTGGCGGCAAGGAGCGTCAGGGCGCGGATCACGAGAGAGCGCATGGGGAGTTCAGGATCAGGAGGAGGTAGAGACGGCGGGCCCGCACCCCCCCGGGGGGGCATGCGGGCCGCCGGACTGCCTAGAACTTGCTCTGGATAAGGAACGACACGACGACGGCGAACAGCGCGGCGCCTTCGATGAAGGCTCAATCGGTTTTGTTGATCCTGCCCGTAGG
>JAJZRK010000092.1 GCA_021802745.1 bacterium | reverse complement strand
TCTGGTTGGCGTAGTCGCTGCGCCCCGTGGCGCAGATGGCTTCGGGGCGGACCGCCTTGACCTCGTCCGGCAGGATCTCCGGCGTCGGGTTGGCGAGCGCGAAGACGATGGGGTCGGCGCCCATGGACTTCACCATGTCCTGTGTGCACGCGCCGGCCGCCGAGAGGCCGACGAAGACGTCGGCGCCGACCAGCGCATCGGCCAGCGTGCGGTGCTTCGTCTCGTGCGCGAACTTAGCCTTGTGCGGCTCCATGTCCTTTTCGCGGCCCGCATAGATGACGCCCTTGCGGTCGCACAGCGTGATGTGCCGGCGGTCCACGCCGAGCCGGACGTAGTGCTCGGCCACGGAGATGGCCGACGCCCCGGCGCCGCTGAAGACGATGCGCACCGCGTCGAGCTGCTTGCCGACGATCTCCACGGCGTTGAGCAGGGCGGCGCCGGAGATGATGGCGGTGCCGTGCTGGTCGTCGTGGAAGACCGGGATGTTCATCGTCGCCTTGAGCTTCTCCTCGATGTAGAAGCACTCGGGCGCCTTGATGTCCTCGAGGTTGATGCCGCCCAGCGTCGGCTCGACGAGCTGGCAGAACCGGATGATCTCGTCCGGATCCTCCGAGGCGACCTCGAGGTCGAAGACGTCAATGTCGGCGAACTGCTTGAAGAGGTTGCCCTTGCCCTCCATGACGGGCTTGCCGGCGAGGGCGCCAATGTTGCCCAGGCCCAGCACGGCGGTGCCATTGGAGATGACGGCGACGAGGTTCCCCTTGGCCGTGTACCGGTAGGCGTCGTCGGGGTTCTTCTCGATGTCGAGGCAGGGCTCGGCGACGCCCGGCGAGTAGGCCAGCGCCAGGTCGCGCTGGTTGGCGAGCGGCTTGGTGGCAACGACGGCAATCTTCCCGGGGCGTCCACGGGAATGGTATTCGAGGGCTTCTTCGCGTTTCATGATATTGAAAAAGATAGCCGCCATCGGCGGCGTCGGTCAGGAGAACCGCCAAACAGTTGGCGTCTTTCCCCTACAGGCGAATCTCGATCGCCTGCCGTACTACCCAACGCAGCGTGGTGATGTCGCGTTGGCTTGGCGTCGCGACGGCCGGCTGTGCGAACATGACGTCGAGCGCATTCGCACTGTGCCCGCCGATGCCCACCGCATGCCCGAGTTCGTGCGTGACGAGCGCGGCGAGCGTGTTGGTTGCATTCGTCGCGGCCGGGTTGATGGCGATGTCCACCTTCACCCGTCCGGCGTTCGGACCGCTGAGGAGCGGCAGCGTGAGGGCGCTGTCGCGCGCCGGACAGAAGAAGGTGACGCCGCCGGCGATGTCGGGCGGGGCCGCGCACGCCGCGAGGGCGATGAGCCGCGGCGCGGTGCTGACGTGCACGATCACGTCGGCGTCGGACGGCGTGGTCGCGGTGCGGAACGCGAACTGGCTGCCGCCGAGCGCGGCCTTCCACGCGGCCATGCCGGTCGCCGCGGCACCGGCGAGATCAACGCCCGCGCCGACCGCCGTGGGATCCACGTAGACCGCGATCGTCGTGCCGGTCGGCCAGCGGTAGACCAGGCCGCCCGACAGTTGGGTCGGGTCGTAGGCGGGCGGATCCACTGACGGCGCGGCGGCGTCCGTGCATGCCGCCGCCATGGCGGCGGCACATGCCGCGGCGGCGAGGCCCCTGATGGCTGTCCGAGTGAGTCGCACGCCCGAAAGTTACGGGGGCCGGCCGCCCTCGCCAACGCGACCGGACTACCTCGCCTGAAACTGCCTCGCGACCCAGCTGAGCGCCGCGAGCGCCCCCGAGACCGCGATGATGGCCGGCCCAGACGGCAGGTCGAGGGGGACCGAGAGCGCGAAGCCGACGACCGAGGCCAGTATCCCTGCCGCGGTCGC
Organism: bacterium; assembly: GCA_021802745.1. Next base: position 10,828 of record JAJZRK010000092.1, on the reverse strand, counting down.
CACGGCGAAGATGCCGCCCATGCTGCGTGCGAGCAGGATGCCGGTCACCGCCGGCAGCACGAGGTAGTTGAAGACGAGCAGCACGCCGGCGAACTGCATGGCGAAGGCGATGACGATGCCGAACGTGAAGTAGAGCAGTTGGTCCCAGAGCGCCACGCGGTACCCGACGGTTCGCGCCGTCTCGCGGTCGAACGAGACGAAGAGGAACTCCTTGTGAAAGACGGCGTGAAGCGCGAGCACCGGAATCGTGACGGCGAGCAGCACCTTCACGTCGGCGCTGGTGATGCCAAGGATATTGCCCTGGAGGAAGATGTCGTGCGCCTCGCCGCCCTTCGCCTTGGCGATGAGCAGGATGCCGAGGGCGGCGGCCACGGCGTACGTGACGCCGATGGTGGCATCCGGCGGAACGCCCGCCCGCTCCTTGTGGCCAATGGCGAAGAAGGCCGCGCCGCCAAGGGTGAGCAGCAGCGAGACGGCCACGGGATGATTGGTCAGCGCTCCGCCGATGCCGAGGCCGCCAAGGAGGAAGGCGAGGGCAAGGCCGGCCGACGACAGCTGCGCGAGGGCGGCGCCGACGAAGACGATGCGGCGCAGCACGATCCAGACGCCGAGCACCGAGCAGGCGACGCCGATCACGAGCGCCCCGTAGAGCGCTTCCTTGAAGATGAGGACGGTGCTAAGCATCGCTGGCGACCCCGATCGGCACGCCGGGCCGCGCGCAGACCACACGGTGTCCGCCGAGCTGCTCCACCAGCACGGGGATGCCGTACATCGCGGTGAGAATCTCCTCGGTCATGATGTCCTCGACCGTGCCGATGCGGAACATCCCCTGCATCACGAGCGCGATGCGGTTCACGTACATCGCCACCTCGTTGAGCGCATGGCTGACCATCAGCACGGTAAGGCGGTCGGTCTCATGCAACTCGCGCACGAGGCCGAGGATCTGCGTCGTCGACACGAGGTCCATGCCGTTGGTGGGCTCGTCGAGCACGAGCACCGTAGGTTCGCCCACGAGCGCGCGGGCAATGAGCGTGCGCTGCTTCTGCCCGCCCGACAGCGAGGCGAATTGCTGATGTTCGAGGTGCCGGATGCCGACGTGGGCGAGCGCCTGCAGCGCCCGCGCGCGGTCATCCGGCGTCGGCCGGCGCGCCAGTCCCATGCGGTCGTAGCGCCCCATCAGCACGACGTCGAGCACCTTGAGGGGGAAGGCGGCGTCCACCGAGTCGCGCTGCGGCACGTACCCAAAGCGCAAGTTGGGGGTGACCGTCACGGTGCCGCCCATGGGCGCCAGGGTGCCGAGGATGGCGCGCAACACGGTGGTCTTGCCGGCGCCGTTGGGGCCGACCAGGCCAAGGAAGTCACCCACGGGAATCTCGAAGCTGATGTCGGTGAGCACCGCCTTTGCGCCGTAGCCGAGCGTGGCGTGGTCGAACTGGACGAGGGCGCTCATCGGACCGCCGCGGCAACCTGGGCCACGTTGCGCTGCATCAGCGTGAGGTAGTCGTTGATGCCGGGCGCGCCGCCCACCGAGGGCGGCACGATGAGCACCGTGGCGCCGGTCTGGCGGGCCACGAGGTCGGCCATCTTCTTGTCGTAGAACGGTTCCATGATGATGACCTTGGCGCCCGACTGCTTCACCGCGCGCACCACTTCAAGCAGGTGCGCCGGCGACGGCGGGACGCCCGGCTTCGGCTCCATGTAGGCCACGATGTTCATGCCGGTGTAGCCCGCGAAATAGCGCCAGCTGGTATGCCATGCCACGACGGGCTTCCCCCTGATCGCGGCCAGGTCACTCTTCCACCCCGCCTCGGCGGCATTGAGGCGCGCTTCGAACGCCTTGTCGTTGGCCTGGTACGCCGCCGCGTTCTTCGGGTCGAGCGACGCGAACTTGGCCGCGAACAGGCGGGCGATGCGGCGGCCGTTCTCCGGGTCGAGCCAGTAGTGCGGATTGCCTAGGGGATGCACGTCACCCATGGACCGGTCAATGTTGCCGCTCGGCACGTCGAGCAGCGGAATCACGCGCGACACGTCCACGTAGCCCGGCGCGCCGAAGGCGATCTTCGGGTTGCGGGCGCCGTCGAGCAGCAGCGGCATCCAGCCGATCTCGAGATCAAGCCCGACGAAGGCCCAGACGTCGGCCTTGCGGAGCTGCAGCACGAAGCTGGGTTTGGCCTCGATGAAGTGCGGGTCCTGATACCCCTCGCCGATGTGTGACGCCGTGACCAGGCTGCCGCCGACGGCCTTGGCGATGTCGTACAGGTCGGTGGTGCTGGTCACCACCTTGAGCTGCGCACTGGCCGGCCGCGTGACGGCGAACGTGAAGAGGGCCAGCAGCGCAATGCGGAATTTCATCACGAATACTCCTGGGCGCGGCGCGCCGCGTAGAGGTCAGAACGGATGCGGCTTGTGCGGACCGAGCGCGAACGTGGCCTGCAGCAGCAGCCGGTTCGTGGCGCTGGTGCCGTTGGGCGCCAGGTGCTCGAACTGCGCGACGAGCTTGGAAAATTCGCTCGGGAAGAACTCGAGCACCGCCGACTGCGCCGCCAGCGTGGCGGCGCCAAGCGTGGGATCCTGGAGCTGATCGTAGCGACCGCCGAGGAAGAGCCGCTGTCCCACCTGCCAGCGGGCGAAGACGTACCCGCCCGTGAAATCGCGCCCCGGCCCCTGGTACTGCGCAGCCCCCGCCGGCGTGACGAATCGCTGGTTGGACTGCCGCATGACCTCGGCCTGCAGGATGAACGACTTGTAGAGGCCCTGCTGCAGCGGGCGCCAGCGGAAGGTGACATCGGCTCCGGTGACGGACTGCCGCGCATTGACGGCGTTGATCACGCTGCCGTCGCTCGCGCTGGTGCGCTGCACGGGTTGTTCAACCTTGCCCGTGATCGCGGAGGCGGAGAGTTCGAGATTTGTGCTTTCGCTGAAATCCCAGTAGTTGCGAAACCGGGCGGCGTATCCCATGCCGTCGAGTTGCTTGTTCACCGGGGTGGCGCTCTGGAGGTCCGCCGGCTTTTCGCCAAACCGGTCCACGGCGCTGAGCTGCAGTTCCTGGTAGAAGCCGAACGGCGCCAGCACCTTGCTGACCGAGACGCCCGTTCCCTTCAACCCTTCGGGGCCGAAGAAGCGCTGGACGACCCACGGATACTCGATGGTATGCAGGTCATGACGGTGCGTCGTGTTCTGCTTGCCCACCGGCATCAGGTAGCGGCCGAGCCGCGCCTGAAGCCCCCACGGCAGCGACGTGGTGGTGAGGAAGGCCTGCTCGATGGAGGCGCCCTCCGTGTCGCTGAATCCGAGGAAGACATCGCCGCGGAAGTACGGGTCCACGACGGCCTGCACGGCGACTTCCACTTCGCGCACGCCAAATCGCGCGCCGGACTCCTGGGTGCTGCCTTTCGGTGAGAGATCGCCGACGAGGTCGCCAACCGCGCTGACGTCGGGGAGCAGGCGAGGGTTGGAGGCGCCCCGCGGCCCGACCGGCGCGGCGGGCGGCGGGGCGGCCTGCTGGAGTTTCTCCAGTTCCTTCATCAGGGCAATGGAGTCTGCGGCCGCCGAGTCGGCCTTGGTGACGGGCCGGCGCGTTGAATCAGGTTTCTGCGCGAGGGCAGTGGATGCGGCGCAGGCGAGCGCGCACATCACGAGCGATGGTTTCATCGGGCTTCGACTGAGTGGTGGGAGGCTCGTGCGCCTCATGCGCACGAAGCAGCCGCGGATGACGGTCCGCGGCGACTCAGGCGATCGAGGGGGGCGCCCGCGAGGGATTGCCGGCGTGTGGATCGGCCGGCGTGGCCACCTTGGGCGCCGACTCGACCACCGCCCAGCCGCGTGCCACGCTCACCGCCGGCGCATCCTGCTCCGGCCCGGTGGCGAGCGAGTTGCGCGCCGTGCACACGACACAACGGTCGTTGTGCAGCATGTCGGCGTGCTGGGCGTCCTTCTGCTCCACGTGCACCACGGGCGCGCTGGCCGACGGCCGCGACTCGAACGCCGGCGCAACGGCGACCATTCCCTGCATGAGCAGCAGCAGAAGGGCGACCATGCGAACAGTCCGCCGGCGGGGCCGTGGGGTGGTGGAGGGCAGGGACATCTAGAGGAGGTTATCCGAGACGGGGGGCGGGCGCTAGGGCAGGATACCCCGCGGCCTTTCCTTGGTTCGCCGCCGCGGCCAGCGCCCTCGCACCGTGGAAGTCAGCGGCCCGCCGCGAACGCCCGGAGCTTTCGCAGCATCGCGCGATCGTTGCTGACCATGTCGTCGCCCTTTGGGGTTTCGAGCACCTTCGGAATCGCGGCGAGGCGCGCATCGGTCATGATGCGCCGGAACGCGCCGTCGCCCATTGCCCCGGCGCCGATGAGTTCGTGGCGGTCCTTTCGGGAGCCGAGCGGGGCCTTGGAGTCGTTGAGGTGCAGGAGGCCGAGGCGCTGGAGGCCGAGCACGTCGGCGAAGCGGGCGAGCACGCCATCGAAGTCGCCAACGAGATCGTACCCGGCGGCGAAGACGTGGGCGGTGTCGAGGCACACGCCGACGCGCGCCTGCAAGGCGGAGGGAAGCCGGCCAAGCAGGGCGGCCATCTCCTCGAAGGTCGAGCCGATGACTGTCCCCTGGCCGGCCGTGAGTTCCATGAGCAGGCGGGTCGGGCCGGACACGCGCTCCAGCACTTCGGTGATCGCGTCGGCGTTGCGCGCGATGCCGCTGACGCGGTCGTCCATGAAGTTGCCCGGATGCGACACGACCGCGGTGAGGCCAAGGGCGTTGCTGCGGCGCATCTCGAACTCGAAGGACGCGATGGACCGGGCGCGCAACTCTGGATTGGGCGAGGCCAGGTTGATGAGATAACTGTCGTGTGCGTTGGTGAAGGCCACGGGCGTAAGGTTGAGCGCCGCGCGGAAGGCCTGCACCTCCGCGTCATCGAACAGCCGCTCCTTCCACTGGTTGGCCTGCTTCGTGAACAACTGGATGGCGGTGGCGCCGATGTCCACGCCGCGCGGCGGGGCCGTGGCGACGCCCCCCGCGGTGCTGACGTGCGCGCCGAGCGGGGCGCCGGCATACGCGGTCTCATACGGCGAGGGTCCGGCCACGGCGGGCACCGTGCCCGGCTTCGGGGCGCTGACGGCGCGCGTGGATTTCGGGCGCGCGGCGGCCGGCAACTTCGCGGCGGGCCGCTTCGGCGCAGGCTTCCTCGGCGCGGATTTCTTCGCCGCGGATTTCTTCGCCGCGGACTTCTTCGCCGCGGACTTCTTCGCCGCGGACTTCTTCGCCGCGGATTTCTTCGCTGCGGGCTTCTTCGCCGCGGACGTCTTCGACGCCGCGCGCTTCTTGGGGGGCATCATTGCCTCACGGTCAATCGCCAGTCGAAATCACCAATCGAATTCAGCGATCCAGTTCCGGCATTCCAAATCCTCAATCGTCCTACTCGAACTCTCCATCCCGCCCCCGCAGCCGCTTCCCGCACCGCGGGCAGTGCAGCAGCTCCCCCGTCTCGTTGAGCGCGAACTCGTAGCCGCGGCCGCACGAGCAGTTGGCCTCGAGGGCGTCCGACCCGCAGACGATGCAGTACCGGTCTTCCTCTTCATACGCGCGAATGCGGCTGCACACCGCGCAGCGCTTGGTGATCATCGCCGGCCCCTGAGCCATTCCAGCGGGTCCACCGCGCGCCCCTTGGGGCGAATCTCGAGGTGCAGGTGGGCGCCGAGATCGGGATCGGTGCGGCCGACGGTCCCGATCGGCTGCCCCTTCTGGATAGTCTGCCCCTTGCGGACGTCAAGGCGCGCGAGCGAGCCATACACCGAGAAGTCGCCGTCGCCGTGGCTCACGATGACGGTCTGCCCGTACGTGCCGAACGCCTCCGCCAGCACCACCTGGCCGCCGGCGACCGCCTTGACGGTGGTCCCCGCCGGAGCGCCGATGCCGACGCCGTTCCAGCGGGTAGTGGTGTTGTTGGGGTTCACCACCCGCCCGAACCGGTAGAGGATCTGGCCTTCCACGGGCCAGTCGAGCCGGCCGAAGTCGCTGGTGCGCAGCGTGCTTGGCGCGGCCGGCACGTTGGGCCGCGCCGCCGCCGCCCGGCGGCGCTCGGCCTCAAAGGCGGCGAGCAGGTCGGCGAGGCGCTTCTCGTCGCGCTGCACCTGCTGCAGCCGCGCCTGCGTCTGGCGGGCCGTCTTCTGCACGCGGGCCAGCGCGCGCCCGCGCTGCCCCTCGAGCTCGCGGAGCCGGCGTTCCTCCTCGTTCTTCTGCTCGCGGTTCATCTCCAGGTCGCCGCGCAGGCGCACCAGCTGCGTGCGCGTGCCCAGCACCTGGTCGTTGAGCAGCTGCACGCGGCGCACGAGCGCGCGGTCGCGCTGCGCGACAAGGTGCAGGTACTTGTACCGGGCCACCAGCGCGCCAAACGACTGCGCCGACAGCAGCGCCTCCAGCGAGTAGAGCGGCCCCCGCTTGTAGATCTCGCGCACGCGGCGGCGCAGCATGGACTGCTTGATGACCAGTTCGTCCTGCGCGACGACGAGGCTCGCCGTCGCGTCATCCACCTCGCCCTCGAGCGCGTTGATCTGCGCGTCGAGCGACCGCACGAGCCGCGCCGTGGCGTCGGCCTGGCGCTCGATGTTCGTCCGCTCCTCGGTGATGTCGTGCGCCGAACTCTGCAGCTGGCGCATCCGCGCCTCCAGCCGCTCGCGCTCGGCGCGCATCTTGTCGAGTTCCTCGCGATTGGCGCGGGCGCGGTCGGCGGCGGACTGGGTGCCCTGCGGGCTGACGAGAGAGGGGAGAAGGAAGATGAGAGACACCACGGTCAGCGCACATGCACGCCGAACGGCGCGCCGTCCGCGCACGGTGACTTCCGTCGCCCGTCTCTCGTCTCGCATCTGCCTCATACCCTCTTCAGGTGTCGCCCCACACTCAGCGCCGATCCCGCCAGGCCGATGCACGCCCCGGCCAGCACGCCGACGGCGACCATCCACTGGTCGAAGAATTCTGCCTGCACGACGAACCGGTTGATCACGGTCAGCGCCACCCACGCGAGCACGAGCGCGAGCACACCGCCCAGCGTCCCCTTCAGGAAGCCCTCGATCAGGAACGGCGCGCGGATGAAGCCGTTGGTGGCGCCGACCAGCCGCATGATGGCGATCTCCCGCGCGCGCGCCATGACCGCCATGCGAATCGTGGAACCGATGATGATGATCGCGACGATCGCAAAGGTGAGGCCGAGCGCCACACCCGCCAGCGTGGCGATGTTGCGCAGGCGGTGCAGCTTCTCCACCCATTCCTCGCCGAAGCGGATGTCGTCAATGAAGTCGTAGACTTCCATGCGCTTGGCGACGGCCTTCACCGTCTCGGGGTCGCGAAAGCCGGGCTTGAGCCGCACCTCGATGGAGGCGGGGAGGATGCCCTCCTCGAAGACGTCGCTGAACTCGCCGAGTTCGCGCCGCGCGCGGTCGAGCGCCTGCTCCTGCGAGACGAGGCGCACCGACGCGGCTTCGGGGAAGGCGCCGATGTCGCCGCCGGCGGCGGCGGTGGCCTCGCTGCCGGTGCCGTCGGCGATGAACGCGCGAATCTCCACGCGGTCCTCGACCCGCTGCAGCGCATTGCGGATGTTCAGCGCCACGAGGCCGAAGAGGCCGAAGGCGAAGAGCGAGAAGGCAATGGTCGTCACCGACAGCGCGCTCAGCATCGGCGCCCGGCGGAAGGCGAGGAGGGCCTCGCGGAGGGCGAGTCTCACGTCTCGTCCTCCACCGCGTCCACTGCGCCGGAGGGGCGGAAGCCGCCGTCGGCGGCAGAGTCGAACACTACCTGCCCGCGGTTGACCTCGATGGTCCGGCAGCCGGCCCGCCGCACGAGGTCGAGATCGTGCGTGGCCATCAGCACCGCGGTGCCGCTGGCGTTGATGTCGCGGAAGAGCTGGAAGATGCCGCGCGTCGCGCGTTCATCGAGGTTGCCCGTGGGTTCGTCGGCGATGAGCGCCACCGGATCGTTGGCAAGGGCGCGCGCAATCGCCACCCGCTGCTGTTCGCCGCCCGAGAGTTCACGGGGCAGGGCCGTCGCCTTGGCGGCGAGTCCCACTTGCGCCAGCAGGCGGGGCACGCGCGACGCGATCTGCGACGGCGGCGTACCGGTGACCTCGAGCGCGAAGGCGACATTGGACTCCACGTTGCGGTCCTCGAGCAGGCGGAAGTCCTGGAAGACGACGCCGAGGCGCCGCCGGAGCTTCGGGATGTCGGAGGCGCGATAGGTGGACGAGCTGGTGCCGTACACCTTTACCTCGCCGCCGGTGGGCTGCTCCTCGAAGAAGCAAAGCTTGAGGATCGTGCTCTTGCCGGCGCCGCTCGGGCCGGTGATGAACACGAACTCCCCCTTGTTCACCTGGAAGGAGACGTCCTGCAGCGCCGCGCCGGTGCGCGCGAACGTCTTGTGCACGTGCGAGAAGCGAATCATGGGCTAGCGCAGCGCCTGCTCGAGGTCGGCCTGGATGTCGTGGACATCCTCGAGGCCGACGCTCAGGCGGATGAAGCCGTCGGGGATCCCGACGCGCGCGCGCTCGTCGGGCGACAGGCGCGCGTGCGACGAGAACCGCGGCTCGCTGACCAGCGTGTCCACGCCGCCAAGGCTTGCGGCATAGCGGGCGAGCTTGAGGCGCTTGGCAAACCGGTCGGCGGCACGCGCGCCCCCCGCGAGCTCGAACGAGATCATGCCGCCGAAGCCGTCGAGCTGGTTCACGGCGGTGGCGTGATCGGGATGACTGGCCAGGCCCGGATAGTGGCAGCGCCGCACTTCCTTGCGCCCTTCGAGCCACTCGGCGAGCTGCTGCGCCGACGCGTTCTGCCGCTGGACGCGCACATCGAGCGTCTTGAGGCCGCGCTCGAGCAGCCAGCAGGCGAACGGGTCGGGCGTCTGCCCCCAGACGATCTCTTTCTGGCGGACCTCGTCAATGTACGAGGCCGTGCCGCAGACCACGCCGCCGAGGACGTCGTGGTGCCCGTTGAGGAACTTCGTGGCCGAGTGGATGACGACGTCGGCGCCATGCTCGAGCGGACGGAAGTTGATGGGGCTGGCGAAGGTCGAGTCCACCACCAGCGCGATGCCGAGCTCCTTGGTGAGCAGCGACACGCCGCGCATGTCGAGCACGCGGCAGGTCGGGTTGACCGGCGATTCGATGAAGATGGCGCGCGTCTCCTTGCGCAGCCGGCGGCGCCAGGCGCGGGGCTCGAACGGCTCCACGAGCGTGACGTCAATCCCCATCTGCTGGAACTCTTCCATGAGCAGCCGGTAGGTGCCGCCGTAGAGGAACTGGCTGGCGAGCAGGTGATCCCCGGGGCGCAGCAGGGCCAGCAGGCCGCACGCGGTGGCCCCCATGCCGCTGGCGAGCACCAGCGCGTCCTCCGCCCCCTCGAGCGCGGCGAGGCGCTTTTGCACGCGGTCGGCGTTCGGCGTGTTGCCGTACCGCGTGTACATCAGGTTGTCGCTGCCGGGCTCCTGCACGTAGTTCACCGACTGCACGAGCGGCGCCACCACCGGGTCGCCGGGGGCGTGCGCCCCCTCGCCGGCGTGGAGCACCAGCGTGGCGAGGGCGTGGGGGCGAGCGGGCTTCTTCGAGGAGGCCATGGTCAGACGGGCTTGGGATTCAACACGGGGCGTTCCGCGTTGGGACGCACGAGGCGAACGATCTCCGTTGGGGCAAGTCCGGCGACGTCGCGCACGATCACCCCGCCGCGCGGCAGCGTGTCGTCAATGATCACCGTGGCAAGGTCGTGGCGCCGCGGTCCGTAGATCCACACGAGCTCGCCGTCGTTCACGCCGCGCAACTTGGCGTCGTCGGTGCGCACCTTGACGGCGGGGCCGCGCTCGGCGTCGCCGCGCCGCGTCGAGATGAAGCCGACGACCTGCAGGGGGGGATTGTAGCCCGCGGCCATCACTGCACCATGTCGGCGGCGTCGAGGGCGACGAAGCCGGTGTCGCCGCGCCGCACCACGAGCCGGCGTCGGGAGAGCTCGCCGAGCACCTCGGCCACGAAGTCCTCGCCAAAGCCGAACTCGTCGGCCAGGTCGGCGGGACAGGCCGTGCCGCGCACGCGCACCATGTCCCACGCGCGCCGCTCCGCCTCGCTCACGCGCCCAATGAGGCGTGGGAGGCCGTCCTCGCACAGGCAGACGAGGGCGAGGCCGTGGTGCTTGAGCACCGACTCCACGAGTTCCAGGTGATCCTCGCCGATGCCGCGGAAAACCACGTAGCCGCCGCGCGTGAGGTCGTCGTTCTGCAGGAGGACGAGCAGCTTGGCCACCACCTCGTCGGCGCACGAGTAGTCCATGAGGCCGATGCTCGAGAAGTCGAGCGACGTGATGCCCCCCTCGCGGTTGGCCATCAGCTCTCGCTCGATCTGGTGGCGGACCGCCATGCCGGTGTCGCGCGTGAGGAGGTTGCCGTAGTTCTGATTGACGGCGCTGCGCAGCACGGCGCAGACATCGATGATATGAGGCATGGTCACCGATCAACCTCTTCCGGAATCATGATGAACAGCTGCGTCCCGGGCATTGGAGCCAGGTGATCGCGGCGCACCACGTCATCGTCCCACGGCGGCACGTCGGCCACGCGCGCCGTGCCGCTGCGCACCGCGAGCTTTCCCTTCCACTTGCGCAGGTAGCCGCGGATCCCCTTGAAGCCCTGGCCGCGCCCGTGGTCGGGGAAGCGGCTCGTCCCCTGGATCACCGCCGTCTCGAGGGCGACCCCGTCGTCCCAGCGGTCGGTGAGCGGTCGCCGGTTGCCGCTCTCGAGCGACTGGCGAATGCCGACGCCGGCGTCGCACACCGCGATCTGCACCACGTGGCGCCCCATGCGCCGGCGATAGTT
>JAJZRK010000091.1 GCA_021802745.1 bacterium | reverse complement strand
GAGCAAGTGCTTGATGACGTGCGACCCGTCGAGCGGCGGGAGCGGCATCAGGTTGAAGACGGCGAGCAGGAGATTGATGAAGATGCCAAGCCGGAACATCACCTGCACGAGCGAAATCGTGTCGCTGGCGGCCGGCACGGCGCGCCCGAGCAGGCCGAGCCCGATGATCGCCGGAACCATCAACGCGGCAATGGCGAGGTTGGTCGCAATGCCGGCGAGCGAGACGATGATGTCGCCGCTGCGGTAGTTGCGGTAGTTGCGCGGTTCCACCGGCACGGGCTTGGCGCCGCCCAGTGCCATGCCCGTCGTGTAGAACATCACGGCGGGCAGAATGATGGTCATCCACGGGTCAATGTGCCGCAGCGGATTCCAGCTCAGCCGCCCGAGCAGCTTGGCGGTGTCATCGCCCTGCTTGTGGGCGGCATAGCCGTGCGCGTACTCGTGCGCGACCATGGCGAAGAGGAGCACCGGCGCACCGAGGAGGAGCTGAATGGCCTTGGGGGTCACGCGGTCGTCGCCGGGGGGAAGAAGAGGCCCATCGCGGGCAGTCGGACTCTAAAGTATGGGAGTGGGAGCCCAGATGGTAGGTGATTGAGGATCTGGAATCCGGATTCCGACGGAGGAAGGCGAACGAGGATCTCGACTTGCGATGGCGGCGCGACGACGAGGTTCAATCGCGAGTCGCCATCCTCCATCGCGATCCGCATTCCCGTTCCGGATTCCCAATCCTCAATCTCCGGTCAACCGCCTGGTCCACCTTGACTTGCCCCCTCGAAGCCAGCAAGTTTACAGGTCTGTCGCCGCCCGGCGGCCAACGAACCATTTCGGAGAGTCTCAAGAGTGCCAAGAATCGCGTCCGCAAAGAAGAACATGCGCAAGGCCCGCGCGGCGACTGTTCGCAACCGTGCGCAGCGTGCCGCCCTGCGGACCGCCCTGAAGAAGGCAAAGACGGCTGCCGCCTCGCCCGCCGAGAAGAAGGCCGCCGTGCAGCTCGTGGACCGCGCCGCCCGCAAGGGGCTGGTGCACAAGAACGCCGCCGCGCGGCACAAGAGCCAAATTGCGCGAAAGGCGTAAGCCTTTCGCAGAGAAACAACAGAGAGACAACAGAAAGACAACAGAGAAACAACAGAGGGGGCGACGCCAAGTCGCCCCCTCGCCCATTCCCGCCGTTAGTCTGTTGTCTCTCTGTTGTCTTTCTGTTGTCTCTCTGTTGTTTCTCTCAAAACGCCGCTAGCTCGCCGCCACAACGCTCACAGTACCATTCGGTCGGGTAGTTCAGCGTCCCGCACTCCTGGCAGCGCAGCGACTTGATGGCCTCGCTGGTGCGCGGGGTTGGCCGGCCGAAAAAGCTTTCGCGCGGCGGCGTCATCTCCTGACTGACCCGCGGCTCGGGCACGGGGTCGGGGAACGGTGTCGGCGGCTCTGGCAGCGCATAGGGATTCGGCTCGGCCGGCGTCTCGGACGCCGCGCGCTCCGGCTTGGCCGGTGGCGGTTCCGCCGCGGCGCCACGCTTGGGTGTTGCCGAGGGCCGGCGGGGCTCAGGCGTCGCGCGCTTGGGCACCAGGGCCGGCTCCGATGGATGACGCGTCCCAATGATCGGCGTCGGGCGCCCGACCACCGCCTTCAGGAACGCCAGTTCGTCGAAGCCGGGGGCCAACGGCTGCGCCGGCTCCGCCGCGGCGCTGATGGACTGCTCATGAATGGGGATGGACGGCGCGGCAGGCTGCACCTGCACGGAGGGAGCCTCCTCGAGCTGCTCCACCGGCACGATGTCCTGCTCCCCAACCGGCGGTTCCAGCGCGCGCGCAACCGACGCAGGCGACGGCTCCTCGGAGGAGGCTGCCGACTCACCCGCGCTTCCGGCGACCGTCGGTTCCCGCGACGTCTCCGCGTCGAATTCCGCCGGCGCTTCGATGGCTGGTTCCGCAGGCACGACGCTCGCCCCGCTCACCTCGTCGAGCACGTCGCGCAGGCGATGCAGTTCCTCGCGCAGCCCATCGCGCTCGCCCGTCACCGCGGCGAGGTCCTCGTCGAGTTTCGTGCGGCGCTTGTCCCACTCCTTTTCGCCGAACTCCCCCACGGCGAAGCGCAGTTCGGCTTCGGCGCGCTCATCGAGCTTGCGCGCGACCGCCTCCTCCTTGTCGGTGAGGCGCGCCGCGACCTCGGCGGCGGCCACCTGCACCGAGTCCGACGCGGCCTCGAGCTTGGCCTGCACCTTGTCGAGCTTGGCGGAATAGTCGTCGTGCACCTTCTGGTAGACGGCGGGCGGCGTGCTGTCCCGCCGGGCGGCGAGCGCCGACAGCCAGTCCCTGACCTTGCGCCGCTCGGCCAGCAGCCTGGTGACCGTTTCCACCGTGTCGCGATCGGAAGTGCTCATCTGGGGGGTTACCTCGCAGCGTTACGAGACGCCAGCCGCAGGGCATCGAGCGCGGCCAGGGCGTCGTCGGGCAGGGATCGCACGGGCCCCAGCGCGCGGGCGGCCCACATGATGCGGGCCCCGTTCTCGAGACTTTCCATGCGCTGGTGCGCCTGGGTCAGCGTACGGCCGACCGTCAGCGCCCCGTGGTGCGCCATCAGGAAGGCGTCGTGAGACGCCCAGAAGGGATCAAACACTTCGGCGGCGGCCGCGGTGCTCGGCGTGCCATACGGCACGAGCGCCACCGGCCCCACGCCGTACCGCACCTCGGCCAGCGCGGTCGTGTCGAGCGACTCGCCGGCGAGCGTGAACGCCGTCGCCATCGGGGGATGCGCGTGGACGACCGCCTGCACATCGGCGCGCCGCTGGTACGCGCGCAGGTGCACGGCCAACTCGGACGTCGGGCGCCGCGTGCCACTTCTGACGGAGCCGTCGAGACCGAGTTCCACGAGATCCTCCGGGCGAAGGTCCACCTTCGAGAGGCCCGCCGGCGTCACCAACAAGGAATCATCGCCAACCCGAACGGAGACATTTCCGTCCTGGCCCGCGATCAGCCCGCGTTCATAGAGCCGCCGGCAGACGGTACAGACCATCTGCCGGAGCTCTTCGATCTGGTGCGTGGCGGCTACCCCATCCTCTTATGGACGATCCGACCGTCCACGAGGGTACATCCGACGCGGCCGTGGAGGATGCGGCCGCCGTAGGGAGTGTTGCGCCCTTTCGTAAGGAAGGCGGCGGGGTCCACGGTCCAGGCCTGGTCGGGGTCGAAGACGGTGATGTCGGCCGCGGAGCCGCGGCGGAGCGAACCGCCCGGCAAGTTGAAGAGGCGCGCGGGCGTACACGACATGCGCTCGACCAGGGTGGCGAGCGAAATGATACCGGACTTCACGAGCCAGGTGACATTCACCGCCAGCGCAGTCTCGAGCCCGATGATGCCGTTGGGCGCATCGTTGAAGTCGCGCTGCTTCTCGTCGTTATGGTGCGGCGCGTGGTCGGTGGCGAGCACGTCAATGGTCCCGTCCTTCACGGCCTGCTGCACCGCCTCCACGTCCACCGCGGTACGCAGCGGCGGGTTCATCTTGGCGTTGGTGTTGTAGTTCTCCACCATCGCGTCGGTGAGCGACAGATGGTGCGGGCACGCCTCGGCGGTGACGGGGATGCCCCGCTCCTTGCCCCAGCGGATCAGCTCCACCGATCCCTTGGTGCTCATGTGGCACAGGTGCACGTGCCCGCCGGTGAGCCGCGCGAGCAGGATGTCGCGGATGGCCATGATCTCCTCGGCCTCGGCGGGGATCCCCTTGAGGCCGAGGCGCGCGGAGACGAAGCCCTCGTGCATGGCCCCGCCAGCGGCGAGCGTCGGCTCCTCGCAGTGGTCGGCCACCGGAATGCCGAAGGTGCGGGCGTACTCGAGCGCCGTCCGCATCAGCTGCGCGCTGACCACGGGCTTGCCGTCGTCGCTCACGGCCACCGCGCCGGCGTGCACCATCTCGCCAAACTCGGCGAGGCGTTCGCCCTGCTGCCCGATGGAGATGGCGCCGATGGGGTAGACGCGGGCCGCGCCGGCGGCGCGCCCCTGCTTGAGGACGAACCCAACCGCGGCCTGGTTGTCGGTCACCGGGTCGGTGTTCGGCATCGCGCAGACCGCAGTGAAACCGCCGGCGGCCGCGGCGCGGGCACCGGTGAGAATGGTCTCGACATCTTCCCTGCCCGGCTCGCGCAGGTGGCAGTGTACGTCAATGAACCCGGGCGCGACCACCTGTCCGGTGCAGTCAATCACCTCGGCGCCGTCGGGACCGGCGATGTTGCCGCCGAAGACCTCGACCTTGCCGTTGCGCACGAGCAGGTCGCCGACTCCGTCGAGCTGGGACGAGGGGTCGAGCAGCCGCCCGCCCTTGAGCAGGACATCACGATGTTCAGTCATCAGCGTTCGCCGCCCTTGGCGGCCTCGGCAAGCGCCGGCGCGTTGCCGGCAAGGAGATAGAGCACAGCCATGCGCACGGCCACGCCGTTGGTGACCTGGTGCAAAATCACGGAATGCGGCCCGTCGGCCACTTCGCTGTCGAGCTCGACGCCGCGGTTGATCGGCCCCGGGTGCATGATCACGATGTCGCGCGGGGCGCGCTCGAGCCGCTCGCGCGAAATGCCGAACACGCGGTTGTACTCGCGCAGCGAGGGGATGTAGCCGGCGGTCATGCGCTCGAGTTGGAGCCGCAGCACGTTGAGCGCGTCGGCCCACTCGACGGCTTGCTCGACGCGGTCGAAAATCTGCACGCCGAACTCGCCGATCGCGCTCGGGAGCAGCGAGCGCGGGCCGCAGACCGCGACCTCGGCGCCGAGCTTGGTCAGCCCCCAGATGTTGGACCGGGCGACGCGCGAGTGCAGCACGTCGCCCACGATGCAGATGCGCCGGCCCTTCAGCGACCCGAAGCGCTGGCGGAGCGTGAGCAGATCGAGCAGGCCCTGCGTGGGATGCTCGTGCGTGCCGTCGCCGGCGTTGATGACGTTGCTCTCGATGCGTTCGGCGAGGAACTGCGCGGCGCCGGACGACGGATGGCGGACGACCACCATGTCAATCCGCATCGCCTCGAGGTTCTTGGCCGTGTCCACCAGCGTCTCGCCCTTGGTGACGGAGCTCGCGGCGGTGGCGACGTTCACCGTGTCGGCCGACAGGCGCTTCTCGGCGAACTCGAACGAGATGCGCGTGCGGGTGGACGCCTCGAAGAACAGGTTCACCACCGTGGCGCCGCGCAGCGTGGGCACCTTCTTGATGGCGCGCTCGCTGATTTCGCGGAGCGGTTCGGCGGTGTCGAGAATGAGCGTGATCTGCTCGGCGGACAGATGCTCGAGCCCGAGCAGGTCCTTGCCGAGCGGAGCGCTCACGTTTCCTCCCCGGCGATGACCATGGTGACTTCGTCGCGGCCGTCGAGTTCGGTGACGAAGACGTCCACGCGGCCGCCCGCGGGGACGTCAATCACGCGGCCGACGACATCGGCATGGATGGGGAGCTCGCGCCCCCCGCGATCCACGAGCACCGCGAGCATGATGCGCGACGGACGGCCGAAGTCGGCGAGTTCGTCGAGCGCCGCGCGAATGGTGCGCCCCGTATAGAGGACGTCGTCCACGATGCAGACGGTGCGGCCGTCAATGGCGCACGGGATTTCCGTCTTGCCGACGATGGGGCGCGGCCCGACCGTCTGCAGGTCGTCGCGGTAGAGCGTGATGTCGAGGGCGCCGCGCGGCACCGACGCCTTCTCCCGCTCCGCGATCACGGCGGCCAGGCGGTCGGCCAGCTGCACGCCGCGGCGCTGGATGCCGACGAGCACGAGCGCGTCGGTGCCGTCGGCCCGCTCCACAATTTCGTCCGCCATGCGCGCCACAGTGCGTTCGAGCGCACGCGCGTTGAGGACGATCGTCGGGGCGGTTGCCATGCGCCGTGGAATATGCGCCCGTGACGGGTCGTTCGACAACGGGCGGGGACAAGAAAAACCCCCTGCCAAGGCAGGGGGCGCGGTCGGACCGCACGGGAGCGGCGCGCTGCGACGCGGGGACGCCGCGGCGTCCACCGTGGGGTCAGGCGGCGCGGCGCGGCGTGGCCGGGACCAGCACTGCCTGCGGGCGGGCCAGGTAGACCGTCTCGTGGCCCGGGCCGAGCGCGTCGCGACGCAGCGGATACGGAATCCATCCGATGATGGTGCCGCTCTCATCGCACAGGCACAGCATTGATCCGCCGGTTGTCATCAGCAATCTGGCTTCCACTGCGGGGTCCTCCGTCGTGCCATCCGGCCGGCACCTTGCCAGCCGGGGTTCACTCATTCTGACACTTGACCTGGGCAGAAGGTTTGCCGAGGCGGCCTCGCCGCGATAACGTGCGGGCACCGGAACGGCCCATCCGACCCCTCCCCGTGCTCTCCATCCGCCCCCGCTCCCTCAAGACGCTCGTCGCGCGCGTCTCGATCGTCGCCTTCGCGCTGCTGGCGGGGAGCGTGGCGGCCGGCACCCTGGTCGTGCGCTACACGTACCGCACGCTCGAGACGAGCATGGCGGAGCGTGTGGCGCTGTGGGTGCGCGGCACGCTCGGGGAGCAGGGGCATGCCGCCCAGTCCACGGCCGAGGGGCGCGCCTACAGCGAGGCCGCCATCGCCCTAGCGCACACGCCGGCACGGGCCGACCTGCGGCGGCGTTTCGAGGTCGAGCACGTGGCGGTGCTCGAGCGGCGGAATTACTCGGCCCTTGTCCTGTTCGACCAGAGGGGGCACGCCGTGTACGCCTGGACCCGCAAGGGCGTCGTCCCGCCGCCACCGGTGCTGCCGCGGGCGCTGTTCACCATGCTGGACAGCTCCGCCTCCTTCGGCGGATACCTGCGCTGGGGGCAGGAAGTCTACCGCATCGGCGGCGCCCAGTTGCGCGGCGACGATGGCATGGCCGCCGGCGGCTACGCCATCATCGGCGCCCCGGTCAACGAGCCGTACCTGGCGGAGCTGCAGCGTCCGATCGCCCTGCCCATGCGGTTGACACTCGACACGGCACGCCTCGCCGCTCCGATGCGACGGGCGGCCGGCGACTCGATCGTGATATACGAGCCGCTGACGGACCTGCTCGGGGCATCGATTGGCGCGCTCCGCGCGCCAGTGGACCAGAGCCCGGAACAGCAGCGCTTCGCGCTGGGCCTGGCACTGCTCGCCCTCGTGCTGGTGGGCGGCGCGCTCACGGCGTGGGGGATGTGGTATTACGGGCGGCGCCTGCTGCTCGATCCGCTCGAGCAGACGGTGCGCGATGTCGCGGCGATGCGCGGCTCGCAACGCGTGAGCGAACTCTCGCTCGACCTTCAGGTCGCCGAATGGGAGATCCTGCGCGCCGCCTTCAATGAAACCGTGCGCTCGCTCGAGGAATTTCAACGCCGCTATCGCGACGTCTTCGATCAGGCCCCCGACCCGCTGTTTCTGCTGGAGCCGGGCACGACGAGCGTGATAGACGCGAATCCGGCGACGGCGATGCTGACCGGCGTCCCGGCGTCGGAGATCATCGGGAAGCCGCTGCCGGCGGGGCTGCTGCCCGCGGGAGGACGGCGGCAGGTGGTGCGGTGGCGGCGTCCGGACGGCGCCACGCTCACGTGGAGCGTGTCGCTGCGGGAGATGGCCTTCAAGGGCGGGGCGTGGACGCTCGCCTCGTTCCGCGACCTCACGGGGCGCGAGGCGATGGCACACGCGCAGAAGATGGAAGCCGTGGACCTGCTGGCGGGCGGCATCGCGCACGACTTCAACAACCTGCTCGGCGCCGTGCTCACGGGCGCGTCTGCGGCCCGCGCGCTGACCGGTGCCGGCCACCCGGCCAACGCCGCGCTCGACGGCATCCAGCACGCGGGAACGCGCGCCGCCGAGCTGACGCGGCAGCTGCTGCGCTTCAGCCGGCACGACCCGCTGCGCCTCGCGCCGGTGGATGTCGGGCGCGCCGCCGAGAATGTGCGCGCCATCTGCGCGCGCACATTCGACCGGCGGATCACGATTGACATCGCGATCGCGCCGCACGTGCCGCTCGTGCTGGGCGACGCCGGCGAAATCGAGCAGGCCCTGCTCAACCTGTGCATCAATGCGCGCGATGCGATGCCGGATGGGGGCACGCTGCTGATCACAATCGGCCCGCGCGTGGTGGACGGCGTGCAGATGCCGGACGCCGGGCTGCTGACCGCCGGGACATACGTCGAACTGGCAGTCTCCGACACCGGGTGCGGCATGACGGACGAGGTGAGGGCGCGGGTCTTCGAGCCGTTCTTCACGACCAAGGAGCCGGGCAAGGGGACGGGGCTCGGCCTTCCTATCGTGTACGGCCTGGCCCGCCAATTGGGCGGCGCCATCTCGCTGCAGAGCGCTCCCGGCGAGGGAACGCGCGTGCAACTGCTCCTCCCTGCCCTGTCGGAGCGCGATGCCGGGCAGGCGACGCCGGCCTCATCGGCTACCAACACCGCGGACTTGCCAGTCGCCGCCGCGCGCCGCGCGCCGGGTGCGGATCGGCCGCTCATCCTGCTCGTGGACGACGAACCGACCTTGCGCGAGATGCTGCGCCTCGTGCTCGATCTCTCCGGCTTCGCGGTGCTCGAAGCCGCCGACGGCGCGCAGGCGCTGGCGCTGTTTGAGGCGCATCGCGGACAGCTGCGCGCCGTCCTGCTGGACGTGCAGCTTCCCGGCGCGGTCAGCGGCGTCGAGGCGCTCGAGCGGCTGCGCGCCCTCGACGCGTGCATTCCGGTGCTGCTCTGCACCGGCTTTGTGCGCGAGGACGAGATGGCGCGATTGCGCATGCTCTCGGTGGATCGCGTGCTGCTCAAGCCGCTCGACCTCCACGCGCTGCTCGAGCGGCTGGACGAGATCTGCGGCGCCGCTCCCCGCGCGGAGTCCTGACGCATGTGCGGCCGCTTCGCGCTTTCCAAGAGCGATCGCATTGACTGGGCGCAGTTCGGCGTGCGCCGCGGGCCCATGCTGCCGCCGCACTGGAACCTCGGGCCCGGGCGTCCGGTGACCGCCGTGCGCCAGACCGGCGCCGGCGCCGAAGTGGCGATGCTGCGCTGGGGGCTCGTCCCGTTCTGGGCCGCCGATCCGTCCATCGGCAACCGACTCGCCAATGCACGCGCTGAATCGGTGGCCGACAAGCCCGCCTTTCGCGCCGCGTTCCGCCAGCGCCGCTGCCTGATTCCCGCCGACGGGTTCTACGAGTGGCAGGCTGTCGCGGGCAGCGCGCGCAAGCAGCCGTGGTTCGTGCGCCGTGCGGACGAGGGGGTGTTTGCGCTCGCCGGATTGTGGGAGCGATGGGAACCGAAGTCACCGAAGGGCGCGAGCGCCGTCGCGGGCGAGGGCACGGCGGACCATGGCGTCGTCGAGTCGTGCACGATCCTCACCACCGAGCCCAACGCGTTAATGTCGCCCATCCACAGCCGGATGCCTGTGATCATCGCGCCCGCGGACTACGCCGAGTGGCTCTCGCCGGCGACGACGCCGGCCATCGCCCTCTCGCTCATGGCGCCGTGGGAGAGTGCGTCGTGGACGGCGTACCGCGTGGGCACGCGCGTGAACGCCACCGCGAACGACGACGCGGAGTGCGTGGCGCCAGCCGACTAGCCATTGGCGATGAGCAGGCAGCGGCTCGCGGCGAACGCCGCCTGATCAGCCGGCGCACGTCCTCCTACTCTTTTTCGCCGGCAGACCCCGGTGAGCCCTTGGCCTTCTCGGCCACGTCGCGGCCGTAGAAGGCCGCGTTGAACACGACACGAAACGTTCCGATGGTCTGCCCGCGCCACTGGGGCCGGAAGCCGACCAGGACGACGTGCCCGCGTCCGTGCTTCACGTCGAGCGCGGCGGCGTTGCCCTGCAGGACCTTCTCGCCGAGCAGGTAGCCCGACAGCAGGGGCGATCCCGCCTTCGCGTACCGGGCAAGCACCGCTCCGTCGAACCCATCCGTCGGGGTAAAGACCGGACTTCTGTCATAGAAGACGCTGGCGTGCTCCGGCATGCCGGCCATTATCGGATGGGCGGGATCGGTGAGCACCTCGAGGATGGACCCGCTCGCGAAGAAGTCCTTCGACGCCACACCCTGTACCACGTTCTTGACCGGCAGGTGCAACTGGTCAATGGCAAACGGCGCGCTCTGGTTGATGGCGACGACCGTCCCGCCCCCGCGCACGAACTCGTCGAGCGCTCGGATGCCGGCGACGCCAAGTCCACCCTCGATCAGCGGCGGGACGCGCCCGGCACCGAAGCCATCGCGCAGCGTGCGCCCCTGGTCCGAGGCGAAGACGATCACGTCGAAGCGGCCGTTGAGGTCGCCGGCGCGGACGTCGGCACCGGTGATGACCGCGTAACGGAACTCATACTGGTCGAGCAGCCACTCGGTCCACCCTTCGTCCATGCTCGGCGCGAGCGGCTTGTAGAGCGCCACGCGTCCGCGCACGACGCCACTTCCCGCCCCCGGTGCGGCCCGGCGTTCGGCCCGCAGCGACAGCTCGTTGACCCACGACTCCAGCTTGGCCGGCGCTAAGCCCGACACCACATACCGGCCGGACTCCGCGTGCACGGCGCCGCCGGCGGCGAGGGCACGATTGATCAGCCGAAACGCATCATTCTGCGCCGGATCGACGGCGATGGCCGCGCCTGCGCCTGTCAGTCGTGCCGGCGGCGCTGCAATGCCCGCCGCCGTGGCGTTCGTCGAGAGTGGCGCATCGGCGAGCGCGGCATCGGCGGCCTTGCCCTGCACGGCCCGCATGGCGGCGCGGAACTCGGCCGACAGCGGCACGCGCGCCTCCACCACCCGCACGTCCGTCAAGTACGGCAACGTCCAGCCCGCCGCGTCGTACGGCGGTTCCGGCGCGCCGTCGTCGCGGAGATCGGGATACACCTGCACGTCGAACAGCTGCCGCACCAGCTCCGCGTACTCCTGGTCCATCGCAATCACCCACGTCCCCTTCGGGTATCGCGCGCCGGCGTGCGCGGCGTCGCGCGACAGCTCGCTGACACGCACGCCGAGGAAGGCGAGGCGCTGCAGCAGCGCGACGGCGGCCGCGGGATCGCGCTGCGCCTGCGGCACGATGTATGCGAATGGCGGCTCCTTCGTGTAGCGCGCGATGGCATTGCGACCGGCCTGGTACCGGTTCCACAGGAGGTCCTCGCGGTACCTGGCGGCGTAGTCGAGCGTCGCGAGGGAGGCCGTCTCCATGTAGTCCACCGCATCGCGCAGGCGCCACCAGCCGCCCGGCCACGGGCTCGCGTACAGTGACTGCGCTCGCAGGTCGCGATACTCGGCGGGAAACTCGTCCACCGTGTAGAACTTCGGCGTCGCGTAGTTGAAGAGCGCTGTCTCCGTCCAGAAGGCGACGATGTTCTGCAGCATCGGCATGTAGTCTATGTAGCCCGGGTACCAGGCGTCGAAGCCCTTCCCCATATGCGTGGCGCCCACCTTGCCCTCGGTCTCCAGCGCCTGCGCGATGGTCATGCCGATGGTGTTGACCTCGCGCGACATCAGGCCCGCGACGCGCGGGGCGATGGGCTCGGCGAACGGCGGCAGCCAGATGCGCGTGGGAAAGGGCGCGGTCTGGTGCTGCACGTAGATGACCTGCGGCTCCCAGTGGCGCCACGTGCGCGCCACGACGCGCGATTCCACGACGTTCAGCATGTAGGCGTCGCGGTTGTTGTCGTGGCCGATGTACTTCTGGTAGAGCGCGTTGAGCGGCGCGATCTCGTAGGGCGTGCCTACGTTCTGCCGGTACCAGTGCACGACGATGTCCTGCCCGTCGGGATTGAGCGACGGCCAGAGCAGGAGCACGGTATTGTCGAGGATGGCCTTCGTGCGCTCGTCATTGCGCGACAGCAGGTCGTAGGCGAGCTGGATGGTGTGCTGCGACCCCGCGATCTCGGAGGCGTGGAGTCCGCCGCTGATGTCCACGAACGTCTTGCCGGCGCTGGCCAGCTTGCGGGCTTCGGCGTCGGTGAGCCCCGCCGGGTGCGCCAACCGCTGGGCGATGCCGCGGAGGGTCTCGAGGTTGGCGAGGTTCTGCGGCGACGAGATCACCGCGAGCGTCCACGGCTTCCCGAACGACGTCTTGCCGACGTCCAGCAGCGTGATCCGGTCGCTTGCCGCGGCCAGCTGCCTGAAGTACCGAATGGACTCGTCGTACGTGGCGAGCTTGAAGTCGGCGCCGACGGCGAAGCCGAGGGAGGACTCGGGGGTGGGAATGGGGCGCTGTTGGGCGACCGCCGGCGTGAGAGGCGCCAGCAGCGCGAGGGCCAGCACGCCGGAGAAGATGACATGAACGGAGGTAATGCGCGGCATCCGGATCTCGCGGGCTGGTGTCAGGGCGCACGACCACCGCTGGGAACGGGCAGCGCCACGCCCTCAATCTCCACCATGTCGCCCGACTCCGCTAACGGTCCGTCGTCGCCCATCCACTTTCGCGATGGGCGCCTGCGGCTACTGCGGGTCGGACCAGCTGGTGACCGTTCGCGCCAGCGAGGTGGTGCTGCCGTCGAGGTACCGGATGAAGATCGAGTAGTTCATCGGGAAGACCGGTTGCGCCTGGGTGCAGTAACGACTGGCGCTATCGTCCCACCATTTGCGCGAAGCGCTGTTGTACGCGTAGGCGGATGTCGTGCCCATGCCCGTCAGGCTCGCCGATGCGATCACCAACCTCACGTCCTCGATGTACGACTCGACACAGTACTTGTAGTCGGGTATTCCGCCCACATTGGGGTTGTTGTTGAACCGCAGCATGAAGACCGCTGCGTTGATTTCGTCGGGATGTTTCGCGGGACCGGACAC
>JAJZRK010000090.1 GCA_021802745.1 bacterium | reverse complement strand
GACCTCGCCTTCGTGACGGTGCGCGTGGTGGACGCGAAGGGCCTCCTGGTGCGCTCGGGAGGGAACACCCTCGTGCGCTTCACGCTGCGCGGCGGCGGCGCGATTGCCGCCGTGGACAACGGCGACCCGACGAATCACGAGCCGTTTGTGGGCGCCACGCCCGCTGCGGCGCAGCATCGCGCGTTCAACGGGCTGGCGCTGGTCGTCATTCGAGCCCCGCGTGCTGGCACGATGCTGACGCTCGAGGCGACGGCCGACGGGCTCGCCGGGGCGAGCGCGTCGGTGCGGGCGCGGTAGGCGAGCGCTGGGCGCTACTTGAGCGTCGGCTCGCCTTTGAGCGGCGAGGCGTCGGTCTTCAGCAGGTCGAAGACGACGACCTCGTTGCGTCCCGGCTTCAGGAACGCGGCGGGGCAGTACACCGGAACTGCGGCCCGATGTCCCAGTACCGGCCGAGGTTGTGGCCGTTCACCCAGACGACGCCCTTCGTGTAGCCCGTCATGTCAATGAAGGTGTCGGCGGGCTTGTCGAGGGTGAACGCGCCGCGGAAGAAGAGGCCGGGGCGCGCCGCATCGGCTCCACGCGCCGCATCCGCGCGGAGTGACGTCACCCACCGCGAAGTCAACGGAATCAGGTGCACCTGCCAGTTGAACAGCGTCATCCCGGACAGCGTCACGCGGTCGGTGATGCCTTTTCGGTCAATCATCGCCTGCGCGAAGTTGATGTGCCCCATCCCCGCAACCAGGACGTCGAGACTGGGGTGCGGGGAGGCGGATGTCGGCAGGTCAACGCTGTTCTGCCCGAGGCGGTGGTCAATGGTGCCGACGAAGGCGCCGTCCACGAAGACCGTCGCGAAGTCGTGGAGCTCGGTGATCACGAGCTTGCCGCTCTTTCGCCCGACCAGCGTGGTGCGATAGAGCACGAGCCCCTGGTTCTGCCCGTACTGCTCGAAGGGGCGCGGGTGCACCGCGGCACTGGGCTTCGGCAGGTTCTGCCAGAGTGATGCGTACGCGCGCATCTCGAACGACGGAATGGCGACCGACGGCACGGGCGCGGGAACCGGAGGCAGTGCTTCACCCGCGGGCAACGCCGCCCCGATCTGCGCGCGCGGCACCCCCTACTTGGGCGTGGCACGTCCCTGCTCATCAATGGGCGCGTCGTAGTCGTAGCTCGTCAGGTCGGGTTCGTACCCCTTGCCGCCCGAGTTGGCGCCCGCGGTGAAGCCGAAGTTGGTGCCGCCGTGCACGACGTAGAAGTTGAACGACTTCTTCGCCGTCAGGAGGAAGTCCACTTCCTTCCTCAGGTCGTCCGCCGAGGGCGCGGCCCATGGTTCGCCCCAGTGTTTGAGCCAGCCGGGATACGTTTCCGACGAGAAGACCGGCACGCCGGGGACAATTGGAGCGGGCGAGGTCGCAGTGCTTCTCATCCGAGCCGCTGTCGAGGCCCACCGCCGCACCGGCGACGCTCCCGGCTTCGAGCATGTACTGCGTAGGGCCGTCGGCCGTGAAGAAGGGCACGTCAATGCCGAGCGTTGCCCACGTGTCCCTGAGGTGCTGCATGTAGCGGCGGTCGTTGCCGTAGCTCGCGTACTCGTTCTCCACCTGCACCATGAGGATGGGCCCTCCACGCGTGACGAGGAGCGGCCGCACGACGCCGGCCAGCCGCGCCATGTAGCGCTCGGCGGCCGCGATGTAGCGCGGGTACATGGACCGGATGCGGAGGTTGGGATCCTGCAGCAGGTATGGCGGCAGGCCGCCGAAGTCCCGTTCGGCGCAGATGTACGGGCCGGGGCGCAGGATCACCCACATCCCCTCTTCCTGCGCAATGCGGATGAAGCGCGCGATGTCTCGATTGCCGGTGGCGAAATTGAAGCGGCCTTCGGACGTCTCGTGATAGTTCCAGAAGATGTAGGCGGCGATCGTGTTGAGCCCCATCGCCCTGGTCATCTGGATACGATGGCGCCAGTACTCGGCGGGGATGCGCGCCGGGTGCATCTCGCCCGAGCCCATCTGGTACGGCTTGCCGTCGAGCAGGAAGTCGGTGGGCGAGAACGTGAACGTATGGCGGGCGGCCGCAATGGCGGCGTGGACGGCGGGGCGGGGCGCCGGCGCGCGGGCTGCGTCTGGGGCGGTTGGGCGAGCGGTCGCCTGCGGTGCAGCGGCGCTCGCGGAGGCGAGGGAGAGCAGGACAGCGACGGCGAGTCTCTTCATGCCCCGAAAATGGCCCGCGGTGCGCGATGCCGCGAGGTCGCGCCGGGAGGGCGCGGCCCCTAGTTTCCCGAACCATGCCCATTCGCATCCTCGTGACCGGCGGCACGTTCGACAAGGAATACAACGAGCTGAACGGCACGCTCTTCTTCAAGCACACGTACGTCGAGCACATGCTCGAACGCGGGCGGTGCAAGCTCGACCTGACGGTCGAAGTGCTGATGATGAAGGACTCGCTCGAGATGACCGACGCCGACCGCGCGCGCATCGTGGCATCGTGCCGCGGGTGCGAGGAGCAGCGCGTGGTCATCACGCACGGCACCGACACCATGGTCGAGACGGCGAAAGCGCTCGCTGCCGGCGTTCCGGGCAAGACGGTTGTGCTCACGGGGGCGATGGTGCCGTTCGCGTTTGGCAGTTCCGACGGCCTGTTCAACCTCGGCAGCGCGCTCTCCTTCGTGCAGACGCTGCCACCCGGTGTGTATGTCGCGATGAACGGACGGTTCTTCCCGTGGAACAAGGTGCGCAAGAACCGTACGCTGGGTGTCTTCGAAAGTTCGGAGGACTGATGCGACCGCTCGCCCCGCTTGCCCTGGTCGTACTCGCGTCGTCGGCGGCCGCGCAGGATGCCGCCATCGCGTCGTGGATTTCCCTCGCGGCGCCGCCCGGCCACGAAGCCGCGGCTGCGGCCGCCCTGACGCGCGCCCTGCCCGGGTGGACGAGCGACCAGTGGGGCAACGTGATGAGGCGCGCGGGAAGCGGCACTCCGCGGCGCGTCATCGCATGCGCCATGGACTACTCGGCGTACGCGGTCTCGCAGATCACGGACGATGGCTACCTGCGGCTGCGCCGCAGCGGCGTCGCGGCACATCCGCTCTGGGACCAGTTCAATGAAGCGGGGCGCGTAACGGTGCTCACCGCCAACGGCGCGCGGCCGGGTGTAGTGGCCGTCGTGAATGGGCACTTCGCGCGGCAGCATCGCGCCGACAGCCTGCCGGCGACGGTGGACCAGCTGTGGGTGGACATTGGGGCGTCGTCGCGTGCGGAGGTGGAGCGACTCGGGATCTCACTCCTCGATCCCGTCGTACCCGACCGTCCGTTGTGGACCTTCGCCGGCTACGCCACCGGCCCCGGCGCCGGCGCGCGCGCGTCGTGCGCGGCGGTGGCTGCAGCCGGGCAGCAGTCGCCCACTCGCGGCGAGAACATCTACGTCCTCAGCACGCAGCGCATCTTTGGCTGGGTGGGGCTCTCCGCGGTGCTTTCGCGGCTCGGCGCCGTTGATCAGGTCACGCTCGTCGAGAGCGGGCGTGCCGAGCGGCTCGAGTCGCGGCTGCCGGGCACTCGTCTGCCGCCGCCCTTGAGGGCGCTCGCCGGGCGCTTGACGGCTGACTCCGTGTCGGCGCGCTGGCCGGCGGTGCGATGGGCGGGAAGCCTGGTGGAGAGCATCAACAACGACGAAGCGAGCGCCCTGCTCGACTGGGTGCGTCGCGAGGCGGCGCTGCCGGCCGCGCCGCCGCAGTGGGTGGCGCTGCCCACCGACACCGTGCGCCGGCTGCCGGCGCGCACCGACGCGTACGGCGCGCTCGAGCGCGAGTTCTTCACGCTGGCCGACCTCCCCGGCGTCTCGGGACACGAGGGGCTGGTGCGCGCCGAGGTGCTGCGCGCACTGCCGAAGTGGGCGCGCGACCGCGCCGTCGTGGACGCCAAGGGCAATGTCGTGGTGAGCGCTGGAACGGGCGGCGAGGCGATCGCCGTGGTGGCGCACATGGATGAAGTCGGCTTCGAAGTGCGCGGCATCCAGCGGGACGGGCGTGTGACGCTGACCAACCGGGGCGGCGCCGTGCTGCCGTCGTGGGAGGGGGTGCCGGCGTACCTGCACTTCGACGTTCCCGGCGTGGAGCCGCTGCGCGGGGTCTTTGTGCCGCGCGATTCGGCGAGGGTGCGTGCGCCGGGCGCCCTCACCGTCTGGTTCGGGCTCGACAGCGCGCAACTGGCGGCGCGCGGCGTGAAGCCTGGCCTCTCGATCACGGCGTACAAGCGTGGCGCGCGCCTGGCCGGCACGCGCATCACGGCGCGCGCGAGTGACGATCGCACCGGGTCGGGCGCGCTCCTCGCGGCGGTGCGGGCGGTGGATCCGGCCCGCATTCCGCGGCGCACCTATTTCGTCTGGGCGGTCGAGGAAGAGATTGGCCTCAACGGGGCGCGCGCCTTCGGTGACGCGCACGGCAAGGAACTCGCGCGCGTCTACGCCGTGGACACCTTCGTCAGCAGCGACACGCCGCTCGAGTCGCCGCACGTCGCGTACACCCCGCTCGGCCAGGGCGCGGTGCTGCGCGGCCTCGACGACGGCACCTTCACGCCGCGCGCCGAGCGCGACCGCGTGCTGCGCATCGCCAGGGCGGCCCGCGTTCCGCTGCAGGTGGGCACGACACAGGGGGGCACCGACGGCTCGGCCATTTCGCCGTGGGGGCCGCCGAATGCCGGGCTCTCGTGGCCGGGACGGTACTCGCACGGGCCAGCCGAGGTGCTCGACCTGCGCGATGTCGCGGCGCTCTCGCGCCTGATCGTCGCGGTGGTTACCGCTCCTTGAACTGAACCTCACGCGCGACGGACGCGGCAACGCGTGGTGACGCACGTCACACGGCGGCGCCCTGCCGCCGCCCGCCCGAGCGCAGTATTCTCAACGTTTCCGACCCCGACGGACACCATGCGCCGACTCCTGCTTTCGCTCCTGCTCGCGCCCGCGCTTGCCGCGGCGCAGACCCCTGCCGCCATTGACAGCATCGTCGAGCGCGCGCTGAGAACGTTCGGCAACCAGGGAGCTGCCGTCGCCGTCGTGAAGGACGGCAAGGTCATCGTCGCCCGCGGCTACGGCATCAAGAAGCTCGGCTCGCCCGAAAAGGTGGGACCCGACACCCGCTTCGGCATCGCGTCGAACACCAAGGCGTTCACCGCCACGGCCATCGGCATCCTGGTCGAGGAAGGCAAGCTGGCGTGGGACGCGCCGGTGATCCGGTACCTCCCCGAGTTCGCGATGTACGACCCGTACGTGACGCGCGAACTCACCATCCGCGACCTGCTGGTGCATCGCTCCGGTCTCGGCCTTGGCGCCGGCGACCTGCTCTGGTGGCCGTCCTCGACGTACAACCGCAAGGAGATCGTGCAGCGGCTGCGCTACATCAAGCCCGCGGCGTCGTTCCGCTCAGCGTACGCCTACGACAACGTGCTCTACCTCGTGGCCGGGGAAGTGATCGAGCGGGTCAGCGGGCGCCCGTGGGAGCAGTTCGTGAAGGAGCGCATCCTCGACAAGGTCGGGATGACGCACAGCACGGTGCGCCACAGCGACGCGGCGGGCGAGGACGACGTTGCCGCGACGCACGCCGACATCGAGGGCACGGTGCGCGCGATCGCGCCGATGACGAGCGACAACACCAACCCGGCCGGGGGGATCAATGCCGGCGCGCGCGACATCGCCAAGTGGCTGCTCGTGCAGCTCGACAGCGGCAAGCTGGCCGACGGGTCGCGCCTGGTGAGCGCGCGCACCGTCCGCGAGATCTGGACCGGCGTGACGCCGCTGGCCACCACGCCCGCCGCGCCGGAACTGGCGCCGCTCAGCAAGCAGTTCAACCTCTACGCGCTCGGCTTCCAGACCAACGACTTCCGCGGCCACAAGATGATGTGGCACACCGGCGGCCTGCCGGGCTACCTCTCGTGGCTCGGCTTCATCCCCGAGGCGCGGCTCGTCGTCGCGGTGCTCACGAACACCGAGACGCCCATGTTCTCGGCGCTCGGCTGGTCGCTGCTCGACTACGCACTCGGCACGACGCCTCGCTGGGACTTTGTGGCCGGGTACACCGCGCTGACGCAGCGGCAGAAGGCGGCGCTCGCGCAGCAGCGCACGCGGGAGTCGGCGACGCGCGATTCGCTCAGCACGCCGTCGCTCCCGCTCGCGAGGTATGCCGGGACGTACGAGGACGCCTGGTACGGCGACATCACGGTGACGTACGCGGGCGGGAAGCTGCGCATCGCGTTCGGGCGCACGCCGCAGCTCGAGGGCCAGATGGTGCACTGGCAGCACGACACCTTCGTGGCGCGGTGGGACGACCGCGAAATGCGCGCCGATGCGTTCGTGACCTTCCAGCTCAATCCCGACGGCACCATTGACCAGGTCAAGCTGCGCGCCGCCAACCCGGAGACGGACTTCTCGTTCGACTTCCAGGATCTGCTCCTCAGGCCCAAGCGCGCGCCGTGATGCGCCGTCGCGCGGCATTCGTGGCGGCGGGCCTGCTCCTGCTGGCGCCGGTGGCGCGCGGCCAGCGCGCCGTCTCGGTGCGCGCCGACAATGACGCATTCAATTTCTGGCAGATGCCGTGGAAGCGGCCGGACGAGGAGTACACCAGCGGCGTGCGCCTGACGGTCGCCTTCGACGAGACGGCGGCGTGGGCCCGACGGCTCGGGTGGGCGCTCGGTGCATGCGAGGGCTCGGCCAGCTGCGGCACGCATACGTACGCACTGGGGCAGGACATCTACACTGCCGCGCGCCCGCTGGGCTTTGCCAGTGCGCTCCCGGGCGATCGGCCGGACGCCGGCGTGTTGTGGTTCGCGGCGGCCAGCCGCGTCACGCGGCCGGACGCCAGCAACGAGGTCGGCTGGACCGTGGGCGTGACGGGCGCGCCCAGCCTCGCCGAGCCGATGCAGCGGCTCTTCCATTCGCTGGCGCCGCGCCTCAACCGGCCCATCAGGTGGGGGCGGCAAGTCCCCGCCGAGCCCGTCTTCGCGGTCTCGTTCGATCGCCGGCGACGCTTCACAACGGGCGCGCTGGAGCTGCAGCCGCACGGCGGCGCCTCGCTGGGCACCTTGCTGACGGAGGCGCGCGCGGGCCTCGGCGCGCGCTACGCGAACGACCGCGCACTCTCCTGGCTGCTGCCGCGACGGGTCGGCGGCCTGTCGTTCGAACTCACGGGTGACGCCGAGTTGCGCGCGGTTGCGCGCAACGTGGTGCTGAGCGGGGCCTTCTTCCAGCCGGGCCCGAGCATCGCCCTGCGTCCGTTCGTGAGCGAATACACGGCCGGACTCCGACTCCAGTGGCGAACGCTTGAGGCCGCGTGGCTGGCCCATCAGACAGGGGCGGAACACGTCGGGCGCACCGGTCCGCACAATTGGTCCACGCTGGCGCTGACCTGGCGCCCCTCTCGCTGAGCGCATCGCGCCGCGGCGGGTCGGAACCCCATGGGCCAGATGACTGTTCAATAGATACGCTGCGCAATTTCATTCACGGAGGCCCCCCATGAACGACTCGAATGCCGGCGACCCGTCGCTCCGCGCCAAGCTGACGCCGTTGCAGTACGAAGTGACGCAGTGCAGCGCCACCGAACCGGCCTTTCGCAATGCGTTCTGGAATCACCACGAGCCCGGCATCTACGTGGATGTGGTCTCCGGCGAGCCGCTCTTCGCCTCCACCGACAAGTTCGATTCGGGGACGGGGTGGCCGTCCTTCACGCGCCCCATCGAGGCCAGCCGGGTGAGCGAGCACGAGGACACGAGCTACGGCATGCGCCGCGTCGAGGTTCGATCGGCGGAAGGGAACTCGCATCTCGGGCATGTCTTTCCCGATGGACCGGGCCCCGAGGGGTTGAGGTACTGCATCAACTCGGCGTCGCTGCGGTTCATTCCGGTGGAGAGGCTGGAGGAGGAGGGGTACGGAGAGTACCGGAGGCTCTTTCTTTTGAGGGGCGAGGTAGGTCGAGGTGAGGGGAACGCCTCTTACTGACCTGTTGGACGCGCCGTAGCGTAGGGTCAGGCGGCGCGTGTAGCGCCGCGACCCGCGGGAAGGAGGCGTCATGCACGAGGTCTTCGAGAACCGTGCCGAAGCTGGACGCCAGTTGGCCGAACGCCTGGCGGCGTACGAGGGACAGCCCGGGGCGCTCGTCTTCGGCTTGCCACGCGGCGGCGTGCCGGTGGCGTTCGAAGTCGCGATGGCGCTTGGCCTGCCGCTCGACGTCTTCACCGCGCGCAAGATTGGCGTTCCCGGACACGAAGAACTGGCCATGGGCGCGGTGGCCACGGGCGACGTGCTGGTGCTCAACGAACAGATCGTCGCCGCCTTCCACGTGACACCGTCGGAGCTGGACCGGCGCGTTCGGATCGCCGAGTCGGAGGTGCGCGACGCCGAGCGGCTGTACCGCGGCGACCGTCCGCCGGTGGACGTGCACGGGAGCACCGTCATCCTCGTGGACGACGGCATCGCAACGGGGGCGACCGTGCGCGCCGCGGTCATGGCGCTGCGCGCGCAGGGCGCGCGGCGGGTGGTCGTGGCGAGCCCGGTGGCGGCCATGGACAGCCAACCGGAGATCCGGCGCGTCGCGGACGAGCTGGTGATCGTGCGCACGCCGCGACAGTTCATCGCCGTGGGCGCGTGGTATCGCGACTTTGACCAGATGGCGGAGTCCGAGGTGCGCGCGCTGCTCGAGCAGGCAGCGGCGCGGCTCCCCGAAGAGTGGCGGCATGCGGCGCATCGGCATGCGCACTTGAGCTGAGGGCCGGTGTAAATTCTCTGGCGTACCACTCGTGAGAGGCCGATGATTCGCCCGCTGCTCCGCTCGTTGCTCCTGTTGCTGCTCGCTGGCGCTCCAGTCCAGTCGCAGGCGCCGGATTCCGTGGTCGTGGACACCGTCGCTCCCGGCATCGTGCACTCGTATTTCGTGCGCGCCGAGGGGCCATGGCGGGTGCACGCGGTACGAGTGGACCTGCGTGACGGCCGCTACGCGGTACGCGCCGTACGGGCGCTCGACTCGCTGCGCGGGCGCGAGACGGTCAGCGGCATGGCGGCGCGCGCCCAGCGCGAGGGGCACGTGGTGCGCGTGGCCATCAACGCCGATTTCTTCGACCTCAAGACCGGCGAGAGCATCAACAACCAGGTGAGCGACGGCCGCATCTGGCGGGCGCTCGCGTGGAGCGGCCAGCCGCGCGCCCCGATGCGCAGCGCGCGCGGGCAGTTCGGCGTCACCCGCAGCGGCCGGCCGGTGCTCGACCGGTTCGTCTTTGCCGGGACGCTGCACACGGCGGCGAAATCGTGGGCGCTCGACGGCGTGAACGTCCGTCCCACCAGCGGCCAGGGGCTCGTGCTCTGGCTGCCGGAGTCGAACGGCAAGCCGCGCGCCGATTCGCTGCGCACCGCTCGCCAGCTGCGCCTGTCGGTGGTGCGCGGCAGCTGGCGCGATTCACTCGTGCTGCGCGCCAAGGGCGGCGTGACGGCGGTGGATTCCGCGCCGCTCGCGCCCGGCGAGGGCGCGCTGGTCGCCTACGGGGCAACGACGGCGCGGCTCGACTCCATCGCGCGGCTGCCGCGCACCTTTGACGTGCACCCGTCGTGGGTGCCGTCGGTCGGTGCCCTGGACCAGTTGGTCGGCGGCTGGCCGGTGATCCTGCGCGATGGCCTGCCCTTCGTGGAGCAGTCCGCGGCGCAGGAGTTCACGAACGACGGCAATGCCAACGGGCGCCACCCGCGCAGCCTGGTCGGCTTTGACGCGGACACGAGCCACCTGTTTCTCATTGCCGTTGACGGCCGGACGACGGCGAGCGTGGGGATGACCCTTGCCGAAGCGGCGGCGTTCCTGCGCGAGCTGGGTGTGGCCCACGCCCTGAACCTCGACGGCGGCGGCTCCACGGCCCTGGTCACTGACGGCCGCGTCGTCAGCACGCCGAGCGACAAGGGCGGGGAACGCACCGTCGCCAACGCCCTGCTCATCGAGGAGCGGCGGCCCCCCAGATAGGCGGGAAATCCGCCGGCCCGGCCCTCCGGCGAGACGGCGGGAGTACGGGGCCTCCGGACAACGGGGCAAGCATTCTCCTCTTGTAGGGTGTCTCGCCCCCACGGCACCTTGAGTATGGGCGAATTGCCCAGACTGCCTTCCCGACCGCGTCGGTGCCGCGCTCCGCGACGCCGGCATCGAGTGCGCAAGCCGGTGCACGAACTCAGCCTCGCCATGGAAATCGGGCGGCTCGCCGAAGCGAAACTCGGCGCGTCGGTGGCGCGGTGCGTGGCGGTCGGCGTGGAGGTAGGCCGCAGGAGCGGGGTGGAACCCTCGGCGCTGGAGTTCTGCCTCGAGTCGGTCCTGAGCTACCCCCCATGGACAGGGGCGCGCGCCGTGCTGACCTGTCCGGATGACGACCGTTTTCAACTCACCTGGGTCGAGATCGAGGACGATGACAGTCCGCAAGATTGAGATTCGCGAGCGCGTCATGGCGCGCAACGACGAGTTGGCCGGCGAGGTGCGCGCGCGGCTCGCCGCGCATGGCGTCATGGCCATCAACCTCATGTCGTCGCCGGGGGCGGGAAAGACGACGCTGCTCGAGCACACGCTTGCCGAGCTCGGCGAATCGCTCGACATCGCCGTGGTGACTGGCGACTGCCAGACGCAGAACGACGCCGACCGTCTTGCGGCGCATACCGGGCGCCTCGTCCAGGCGGTGGTGACCGGAGGCGTCTGCCATCTCGACGCGCTGCAGGTGAATGACGCACTGGACCACATCAATCTCGACCAGACGCGGCTGTTGATCATCGAGAACGTGGGCAACCTGATTTGCCCGTCGTCCTGGGACCTCGGTGAGACGGTGCGCGTGGTGCTCTTCACCGTCACGGAGGGAGAGGACAAGCCGGTCAAGTATCCGAAGATGTTCGAAAAGGCGGACTGGGTGGTGCTCACCAAGACCGACCTGCTCCCCTACGTACCGTTCGACGCGGAGCGCGCCGTGCAGTACTGCCTGCAGGTCAATCCGAAGCTGCGGTTCATGTTCGTGTCGGCGACGACCGGGGACGGCCTGCGCGAGTGGTTCGAGTTTCTGCGCCGGTCGGTCGCACCGCTGGCACACGTCTGATGGAGAAGTCCGCGACGCCGGCAGCACGGCACCTCACGGTGACCGGCGTCGTGCAGGGCGTCGGCTTTCGCCCGTTCGTGCACCGGCTGGCCGCCCGCCTTGGGCTCGCGGGCTGGGTGCGCAACGTCGCCGGGACGGTGGAGATCCACCTCGAGGGGGCGCCGCCCCAGGTGGATGCCTTCGAGACCCTGCTGCGCGAGGAGGCGCCGCCGGTCGCCCGCATCGAGAAAGTGCGATCGGCAGCCGCCGTGGTGGAAGGCGCCGCTGGTTTTGCGATTGCGGCCAGCGCCGACGCCGACACCGTGCGGCCGGTGCCGCCCGACATCGCCACCTGCGCCAGGTGCGAACGTGAACTCCTGGACCCCGCCGACCGTCGCTACCGGCATCCGTTCATTACCTGCACCGACTGCGGTCCGCGCTACACGATCATTGACAGCCTGCCGTATGATCGTGCGCGCACCTCCATGAAGGCGTTCACCGCCTGCGCGCGGTGCGCCGCGGAATATGCATCGCCCGACGACCGCCGGTTTCACGCCGAGACCGTGGCCTGCCCGGCGTGCGGGCCGCGCGTCTGGTTCGAGGGCGTGGACGGCGAGGGACAGGCGGAGGGCGAGACGGCCATTCTGTTGACGGCCACCGCCCTGCACATGGGGGCGGTGATCGGCCTGCGCGGCCTCGGCGGCTTCCACCTTGCCGTGGATGCGACCAACGATGCCGCCATTCGGCGCCTCCGCACGCGCAAGCAGCGCGATGCCAAGCCGCTCGCCGTGATGGTGCGCACCATTGATGAAGCGCGGACGCTCGCGCATGTCAGCGAGCGCGAGGCGCTCCCACTGCAGTCGGGGGCGCGCCCGATCGTCCTGCTGCGCCCCCGCGACGGCGGGCCGCTCGCGGCGGCCATTGCCCCGGGGCTCGACCGCGTCGGGGTGATGCTGGCGTACACGCCCGTGCATCACCTCCTCCTCCGGGCGGTGGACCGTCCGCTCGTGATGACGAGCGGCAACCTGAGCGAGGAGCCCATTGCCATTGGCCTCGATGAGGGGCGCAGTCGCCTGCGTCCGCTGGTGGATGCGTTCCTGATGCACGACCGCGAGATCCTGTCGCGCTGCGACGACTCGGTGGTGCGCGTCGCCGGACCGCACGACATCCTCATGCGGCGCGCGCGCGGGTACGCGCCAGTTCCCGTGGCCCTCCCCGTGGCGTCGCCGCAGCCGCTGGTGGCCGTCGGGCCGCATCTCAAGAACACCTTTACGCTGGTGCGCGACGAGCAGGCCTTCGTCAGCCCGCACATCGGCGACCTCGAGGGTCTCGAGGCGCTCGACCACTGGAAGAACGCGTACGCGCGGTATCGCGACCTGTTCCGCGTGGAGCCAACCGTCGCCGTGCGCGACCTCCACCCGGGCTACCTCTCCACCGGGCTCGCCGAGGAGCTCGGGCTCTCGCGCGTGATCGCGGTGCAGCACCACCACGCCCATATTGCCGCGGTCGCCGCCGAGCATGGCGTGACGACCCCCGTCGTCGGACTCGCCTTCGATGGCACGGGATACGGCGACGACGGGAACGTCTGGGGGGCGGAGGTGCTGGTCAGCGACCTTTCGGGCTACAAGCGCGTGGCGCAGCTTCGGTACGTGGCGCTTCCCGGCGGCGACCTGGCGGCGCGCGAGCCGTGGCGCGTGGCCGTGGGCTACGAGGCGCTCGCCGGTTGGCAATCGGAGGCATTCTTGCTCGCGTACTACGGCATTCCGCTGGCGCTGCGATCGGGCGTGCAAGAGCAGGTGGAGCACGGCGTCAACGCCCCGCTGGCGTCGTCCATGGGACGCCTGTTCGACGCGGCCGCCGCCGTGCTCGGCGTGCGTCGGCACGCGTCGTTCGAGGGGCAGGCCGCGATGGAGCTGGAGGCGCTGGCCGGCGACCTGCGCGAGATCG
>JAJZRK010000089.1 GCA_021802745.1 bacterium | reverse complement strand
GTTCGTCGGCCGCCGCCGTCTTCGGCGTCCGCACCATTACCTCGTCCACGCGCACCGCAAACACGTCCTGCACGCGCTCCATCAGCCGCGTCAGGTCCCCGGTGGTGAGCAGGCCCAGCATGCGTCCGGCCGCGTCCGCCACGAGCACGATGCCGCGACGCTCCGCCAGCAGCACCACGGCTTCGCGCATCGTCGCGGTGGGCGGTACGATAGGCAGCTGTTCCGTGAGCATCACGTCGGCCACCTTGGTGAGGAGCTTGCGTCCGAGCGAACCGCCCGGATGCAGCCGCGCGAAATCTTCCCGACGAAAGCCCTTCACTTCGAGCAGGGCGACCGCCAGCGCGTCGCCGAGCGCCAGCGTCACGGTGGTGCTGGTCGTCGGCGCGAGGTCGTGCGGGCAAGCCTCCTCCTCCACCGACGCGTCGAGCGCCACGTCCGCCGAGCGAGCCAGCGTGGAGTCGAGCTCGCCAGTGATGGCGATCACCCCTACCCCCAGTCGCTTGAGCTGTTCCAGCAGCGGCAGCAGCTCGTCGGTCTCGCCGCTCTTCGAGATGAGGATGGCCACATCGTCCTTGCCGACGATGCCGAGGTCGCCATGCACGCTCTCGGTGGGATGCAGGAAGGCGGCCGGCGTTCCGGTGGACGTGAGCGTCGCCGCGATCTTGCGGCCAATCAGCCCCGACTTGCCGATGCCGGCGAGGATGGTGCGTCCCTTCGCGGTGGCGATGAGATCCACCGCGGCGGCGAAGCTTGGCCCCACCCGCTCTGCGGCCCGGGCCAGCGCCACTTGCTCGAGCGCGATGACGCGCCGTCCGCGCGCGATGATGTCTTCCGGTGTCGTCACTTGACCGCTCCCTCCGCCCGGCTCTGCACGTAGCGTTCGACGAGCGCGTCCCATTCGCCGCGCGCGCGCAGCAGCAGCTCGCAGAACTCCCGCACCGCGCCGGCTCCGCCCGACCGCGTGAGCCGCAGGCGCGCGCACGTCGCGGCGTCGTCGGTGGCATTGGCCACGACGACGGGCAAGCCCACCTCGCGGAGCACGCCGACGTCCGGGAGGTCGTCGCCGAGGAAAGCCACCTCGTCGAGTGCGATGCCGTGCTTGTGGCAGAGCTTCCGGAGCGCGGGCAGCTTGCGGGCCTGTTCGTCCTGCACCAGGTCGTCCACCTTCAGCTCGGCGGCGCGCAGGGCGACGCTCTCCGACACGCGGCCGGTGATGATGCCGACGCGGATGCCCGCCCAGCGCAGCAGCAGGATGCCGAGCCCGTCCTGGATGTCGTACTTCTTGAACTCCATCCGGCGGCCGTCCACGTCGCCCAGGTAAATGCCGCCATCGCTCATGACGCCGTCCACGTCGAAGATGACGAACTTTATGCGCCGCGCGGTCTCGGCGTCGAGCACGAGCGGGGCGCTCATCGCCGTCCCCGCGCCGCGGCCCACACGTCCACGGCGCGCAGGATCAGGTCATCGAGTTGATGCAGCGGGATCATGTTCGGGCCGTCGCTGGGCGCGCGCGCGGGATCGGGGTGTGTCTCCATGAACAACCCGTCGGCGCCGGCGGCGCAGGCGGCGAGCGTCAGGTGCGGGATCATGGCGCGCACCCCACCCGACGCGCCGCCCTCCCCCTTGCCCGGCTGCTGCACCGAATGCGTGGCGTCGAAGATCACGGAACAGTCGCAGGCCGCGCGCATTCTCGGAATGGCGCGCATGTCCACCACGAGGTCGCCATAGCCGAAGAACGAGCCGCGCTCCGTGACGGCGATGTCCATCTCGCCCGGTCCGCGCGCCCCGGCCGGATCGGACTCGCGCACCTTCGCGACGGCGCCCTTCATTCCTTCGGGGTGCAGGAACTGGCCCTTCTTGATGTTCACCGGCCTCCCGGTGCGTCCGGCCGCCTCGAGCAGGTCGGTCTGGCGGCAGAGAAAGGCGGGGATCTGCAGGGCGTCGGCGACCAGCGCGACCGTTGCGCACTGCTCCGGCAGGTGCACATCGGTGATGACCGGGAGTCCCGTCGCCTCGCGCACGCGGTCGAGCGCGGCAAGCCCCTCTTCCATGCCCGGGCCGCGATGGGCGCCGGCGTTGGACCGGTTGGCCTTGTCGAAGCTGGCCTTGTAGATGATGCCGCCGGGCAGGCGCTCGGCGAGGCGGGCGAGGTGCTCGCCCACCCGCAGCATGATGTCGTCGGATTCGACGACGCAGGGACCGGCGATCAGGAAGAGCTGGTCACGCGGAAACGAAGCGGGCATGGCTACGTGGCCTTCACGAGCGATGGGGTGGCGCCGGCGGCGGGCGCGCCAGACCGGGCATTGCGGCGGTTCACCGCGGCGGCGATGAAGCCGGCGAAGAGCGGATGCGGGCGCGTCGGGCGCGACTTCAGCTCGGGATGGAACTGGCAGGCCACGAAGTACGGATGGTCGGGGATCTCGACCATCTCCACCAGCGAGCCATCGGGCGAAAGTCCGGCGAGGCGCATCCCCTTCTCGACGAACAGGTCGCGGAAGCCGTTGCTCACCTCGTAGCGATGGCGGTGGCGCTCGCTGATCTCGGGGACGCCGTAGATCTCCGCTGCGTGCGAGCCGCGCGCCAGCTTGCAGGCATATGCGCCGAGGCGCATCGTGCCGCCCATGTCCTTCACGCCGTGCTGGCTCTCCATGAGCGCAATCACCGGGTGCGCACACTCCGGCGCGAACTCGCTCGAGTTGGAGTCGTCCAGCCCGCAGACATTGCGCGCGAACTCGATGATGGCCACCTGCATGCCAAGGCAGATGCCGAAGAACGGCGCCCCGGTCACGCGCGACGCCCGGATTGCCTCTACCATCCCCTCGACGCCGCGCACGCCAAAGCCGCCCGGCACGAGCAGGCCGTCATACGAGGCGAGCAGGCGTTCGGCGGTCTCCGGGTCGGTGAAGAGGTCGGACGATGTCCACGCGACGTCCACGCCCACGTCGTTCGCGATGCCACCGTGGATCAGCGACTCCTGAATGCTCTTGTAGCTGTCGGCGTAATCCGTGTACTTGCCGACGACGGCGATGCGCACCTTCGACTTGGGCTCCACGACCTTCTCCACGAGCGTGCGCCACGCCGAGAGATCGGGAGCCTTCGTCTCGAGCCCGAGCTTGCGGCAGACGAGCTGGTCGAGCCCCTGCTCGGCGAAGGCGAGCGGAATCTGGTAGATGGTGGGCACGTCGCGGCTCTCGATCACCGCCCCGAACTCCACGTTGCAGAAGAGGGCGATCTTGCGCTTGGTGTCCTCGCTGAGCGGGCGCTCCGTGCGGCAGATCAGGATGTCGGGCTGGATGCCGAGCTCCATCAGGTCGCGCACGGAGTGCTGCGTCGGCTTCGTCTTCACCTCGCCGGCGGCGGCGATGAACGGTACGAGCGTGAGGTGGATGAAGAGCGCGTTGTCGCGGCCGATGTCGTGGCGGAATTGGCGGATGGCCTCGAGGAACGGCTGCGACTCGATGTCGCCCACGGTGCCGCCGATCTCCACGATCACGACGTCGTTCTCCGGCGCCATGCGGCGCACGGCCGCCTTGATCTCATCGGTGATGTGCGGAATCACTTGCACCGTCGAGCCCAGGTACTCGCCGCGGCGCTCCTTGGTGATGACGTTCAGGTAGATGCGCCCCGTCGTGACGTTGTTCGCCTGGCTGAGCGGCCGGTCAATGAAGCGTTCGTAGTGGCCGAGGTCGAGATCCGTCTCCGCGCCATCGTCCGTCACGAACACTTCGCCGTGCTGGAATGGCGACATCGTCCCCGGATCCACGTTCAGGTAGGGGTCGAACTTCATCATCGTGACGCGCAGGCCGCGCTCGACGAGCAATCGCCCCAGCGAGGCGGCGGCGATCCCCTTGCCGAGCGACGAAACCACGCCGCCGGTGACGAAGATGTATTTCGTGCTGGATGCGGTGGGCGTCATCTGGCGGTCCCGGCGGTGAGTTGTTCCCAGTGCGCATTGGCGCGCACGAGGTCGTCCTCGGTGTTGACTTCGCCCCACGACGGAGCGTCCACGATGGCCACGCCCATCGCCAGGCCGGCAGCGAGGGCGCGGAGCTGTTCGAGCTTCTCGACGAGTTCCAGCGGATGCGGCGGCAGCGACACCCACGTCTCGAGGGCATTGCGCCGGGCCGCGTAGATGCCCATGTGCTGCAGCACGAGGGCGTCGCGCGACGCGCGGTTGGCGTCGTCGCGCAGGTACGGAATGGGGGCGCGCGAAAAGTACAGGGCGCGTCCGTCGTCGGCGCGCACCACCTTCACGCAGTTCGCGTCCCCCATGATGTCGGCGGTGCGCCGGCCCGCCGCGGTGCCGAGGTCGAAGCCGTGGTCGCGCACCATCGCAATGGCCCCCGCCATGGCGTCGCCGCGCATGAACGGCTCGTCGCCCTGCACGTTGACGACGATGTCATAGCCGGCGAATTCCGGACGCCGCGCGACCTCGGCGACGCGATCGGTCCCCGACGGATGCCGGTCGGAGGTCAGTACGCCCTCGGCGCCGTGCGCCGCGAGCACCTCCATCACTTCCGGCGACTCGGTGGCGGCGACCACCCGATCAGCGAGGCCGAGACTCCGCACCCTTTCCCACACGCGGACCACCAAGGGGGCGCCACCGAGGGGGCGCAGGGGCTTCCGGGGGAGCCTGGTAGCACCCAGGCGGGCGGGAATGACGGCCAGGATGCTCAGGTGGCACCCCCCGGCAGCGAAGAAGGAGATGCAAATATCACGCCAGCCAATATATGGACGGGGCACGATATGGTCAAAAATTGGCCTCGGATCGGGTCTGGCGGGTACTCCCCGACCTTGCGGCCCCCGTGCGAGGGCGGTCTCGGGAACGCCGCCTAATGGGCCGCCGGCAGGTTCGCCAGCAGGAAGCGCCGGACGTTCTCCCCCATGACGGCGCGAATTTCCGGTTCGGTGAACCCCGCCTGCAGGAGGGCCTCGGTGAGCTGGGCCAGCTGGTCTGCCCCGAACGCCACGGTGGTCGCGCCGTCCCAGTCTGAGCCCAGCGCCACATGGTCGAGCCCGGCCACGTCCACGGCATGCCGAATGGCCCTGGCGATCGCGTGCGGCGAGGCATCGCACACGGCGCCGTCCCAGAAGCCGATGCCGATCAGGGCGCCGCGCGCCGTCAACGCTCGCAGCTGCTCGTCCGACAGGTTGCGCGGCCCGCGGCACGTCGCCTGCACGCCGGTATGCGAGACGACCACGGGTTTCACGGCCATCGCCAGCGCCTCGTCGAAGCCCCGCGGCGAGACGTGCGCCAGGTCCACGATCATTCCCAACTCCTGCATGCGCGCAACGACGCGACGCCCGAGCGGCGTGAGGCCGCCTTTCGCCTCGCCATGCGCCGAGCCCGCGACCTCGTTGTCGAATAAATTGGCGAGGCCCGCCATGCGGAAGCCGTGCGCAAAGAGCGTGTCGAGATTGGCCAGCTCGCCGTCAATGGCCTGCAGCCCTTCGGTGTTCAGGATGCCGATGACCGGCTTGAGCCCCGGCGTCGCCGCGCGATAATCGAGCGCCTTCTGCAGTTCGCCCGTGGTGTGCACCACCACCAGGCGCCCCTCGGAGATGGCGGCGGCGTGGTCGAGCTTCTCGGCCTCGAACAGCGCCCGCTGCAGCCGGCTGTTCCACGTGCGGCGCGGCCAGCGCGAGGCAATGGCGAGCAGCGTGATGTTGTCGGTGGCGGCGCTGTTGCGCTCGTAGTTCTGGCCCTTTGGGGTCTTCGTCACCGTCGAGAAAACCTCGATGGCGACGTTTCCCTCGACGAGGCGCGAGACGTCCGTGTGCCCCCACCAGCCCAGCGCCACGGGGTCGCGGTCCCAGAGCAGCAGGTCGTTGTGCAGGTCCGCCACCACCAGCGTCTGATGCAGCGCCGCGGCGCGCGCCGACACGGCAATGCCCTTGCGCTCGTCCACGCGGTTCATGCGGGCGCCGACGATGCGCGCGACGCCGAAAAAGAAGATGGCGGCGCCCAGTACTGCCGTCATCGCGATGCCCGCGAGGAGGCGGCGCAGCACGGTCATGCGGAGGTAAACGCGTGCGCCAGCCCCAGGAAGTTGGCGAGGAGTTGCTTGCCGTGCTGGGTGAGGATGGACTCGGGGTGGAACTGAACGCCCCAGACCGGATGCGTCCGGTGTCGCAGGGCGTGAATTTCCGTGGCGTCATCGGCGGCGCGCGCCGTGACCTCGAGGCAGGCGGGGAGCGTGTCGTGCTCCACCACCAGCGAGTGATAGCGCATGACCCGGAGCGGCGAGGCAAGGCCGGCGAAGAGGCCGGTCCCGTCGTGCAGGACGTTCGAGGTCTTGCCGTGCATCACCCCGCGCGGCGCCCGAATGACCCGCCCGCCGTAGGCTTCGCCAATGGCCTGATGGCCGAGGCAGACGCCGAGGATGGGCACCTGCGCGCCATAGCGGCGAATGACGGGCACGGTGATGCCCGCTTCCGCCGGCGTGCCAGGGCCGGGCGAGAGCACGATCGCCGACGGAGCGAGCGCGGCGATGTCCTCCACCGCCAGGGCGTCGTTGCGCTCGACGCGCGGCGCCTCGCCCAGCTCCCCGAGGAACTGGACCAGGTTGTACGTGAAGGAGTCGTAGTTGTCGAGGACGAGGATCACGGCGGGAATTTAGCCCACGGCAGCGTTTCGTGCCTGTGCCCGCCGTTACCCGCGCGGGTGGAACTGCCGGTGCACGGCGCGCAGGAACTCGCGGTCCACGTGCGTATAGATCTGCGTGGTGCTGATGTCGGCATGGCCGAGCATCTCCTGCACCGAGCGCAGGTCGGCGCCGCCCTCGAGCAGGTGGGTCGCAAACGAATGGCGCAGCGTGTGCGGCGTCACCGGCTTCGTGATCCCCGCGAGCTGCACATACTTGCGGAGGATCTTCCACGCCCCCATGCGCGTGAGGGGGGCGCCGCGGGCGTTGAGGAACAGCACGCCGGCGCCGTTCCCCCGCTCGAGGCGCGGCCGCAGTTCGCGCAGGTAGATGGCCACCGCGCCGATGGCCTTGCCGCCGACGGGCACGAGGCGCTCCTTGCTCCCCTTGCCGAAGACGCGCACGACGCCCTCGTCGAGCATCAGGTCATTCACCTTGATCGAAATCCACTCGCCGACCCGCAAGCCGGCGCCGTACGCCAGTTCCAGCATGGCGCGGTCGCGGAACGCCAGCGGCTCCTCGATGGCGATGGCACTGAGCAGCGATTCGACTTCGGCGGCGGACAGCACTTCGGGCAGGGTGCGCCACTTCTTGGGCGTCTCGAGCCGTTCGCTCGGGTCCACCTTCACCGCGCCCTCGGCCAGCAGGAACCGGTACCACGTGCGGATGG
Source organism: bacterium (assembly GCA_021802745.1). Next base: position 5,709 of record JAJZRK010000089.1, on the reverse strand, counting down.
CGGAGATTTCCCGCCGAATGGAGGCGGGCGAGAGCCCGAGGTCCTTGAGGTGGTAGACGAACTCCCGGAGGTGCGTCGCCGTGAGCGCTTCCGGCGACACGGCACCATGCGTCACGGCCCATTCGGCCAGGCGAAACAGGTCGCGTCCGTAGCTCTCATCCGTGCGCGGTGAACTGCCCTGCTCAAGCGTCAGAAACTCGGCGAAGCGCTCGAGCAGGAACGGCCGGAGAAGGAGCGACGCGGACGCGTTCACTCCGGCGGATGCCCGCGCAAGTGCGGATGCTTGGCGCGATGCCGGCGCCAGAGCTCCCAGCCGACGAGGGCGAGCACCGCGATGAGGATGATGGCGGTGAGTCCGACGCGGCGCCCGACGATGTGCAGCGAGGCCCTCACCTGCTCCCAGTCGGCGCCCACCTGGAACGCGACCCAGATGATGAGTCCGTACCAGATGCTGCTCGCCACGGCGATGACGATGGCGTACCGGAGCGGCGGGACGCGCAGGGCCCCGGCCATCGGCGAGACCACGGCGCGCAGGCCGGGGACGAACCGGCTGACGAACAGCGCGGCCAGGCCATAGTGCGCGTACAGGCCCTCGAGCCGCTCCTCGGCGTTGAGCAGGTGCAGCTTCTTCAGCCGCGTGTGCATCCAGTCGGCCCCGTACCGGCGGGCCACGGCGTACACGACCAGCGACCCCAGCACGCTCCCGATGACGATGGCGGCCACGACGGGCCAGTAGTCGGCGCCGCGCCGTGACGCGAAGAACGCGCCGAACGCCACGACGACGTCCGCCGGCGCTGGCGGGAAGATGCTTTCGATGAACGCGACGACGCCCAACAGGACGTACAAGGTGTTGAGGTCGAGCGCGTTCACCCAGTCCAGCAGTGCGGTCACCGGCGCTCCACCTCGAACGGATACAGCGTGGCCACGGCAATGGCCGCAATGCCCTCGCCGCGGCCGATCCACCCCAGCCCTTCGTTGCTCTTGCCCTTCACCATCACGTCGGCGACGCTGACCCCAAGCGCATGCGCGAGGCGCTCGCGCATGGAGTTGCGGTACGGCCCGATGCGCGGTGTCTCCGCGACGACCGTCACGTCCACCTGCGACGGCGTCCATCCGGTGAGGCGCACGCGCTCCACCGCGAGGTGGAGCATCTCGATCGAGTCGCGTCCCTTGTTGGCGGCGTCGGTGTCGGAAAACATCTCGCCGATGTCGCCCACGCCGGCGCCGCCGAGGACCGCGTCGGTGATCGCGTGCGCGACGGCGTCGCCGTCGCTGTGGCCGACGAGCCGCTGCTGCGACGGGATCAGCACGCCCCCGAGCACGATGCCATCGCCCGGCCCGAAGCGGTGGGAATCGTAGCCGATGCCGGTGCGCACCCGTCCCATCGGACGCGCGCCGGGCGCGGGCGGCGTGTCGCTGGAGATTTCGAGCGGCAGCTGGTCCATCCGTTCGCCGGTGATGCCCGCCTCAAGCAGCACGCGTCCGGCGCCGCTGAACGGGCTGTGCCCCATCGCCCGCATGATGTCCCCCTCGGTGACCACGCCGCCGCCGCGGCGCCCGGCCTCTTCGCCGGCCGCCCGCAAGATGGCTTCGGCCGCATCCTCGCTCTCGGCCATCGCCGCCGCACCGGCGCCAGACAGGCGCGACTCGACGGCGCGAATGAGCAGGTCCACCGGCATGCCGAGCATGGCGAGCATCTGCGTGGCCGTGCCACGGGGTGCGCGCAGCATGCCGAGGAGGAGGTGCAGCGAGTTCGGGAGGTCGAGGCCGTGACGCTCCGCCTCAACCATCGCGGCATCAATGGCCTTGCGTGCTCCTGACCCGAACCGCACACCCATGGGAACTCCGTCTCCTACGCCGCGCTGGCGGCGATCAACTGATAGTCCTGCCGGCGCCGGCGCGGGGTGAAGCCCGCGTCGGTGATGAGCCGCTCGATCTCTTCGGTCGTCGTCGAATACGTCGTGTTGGCCGCGGACACGACGTTCTCCTCGATCATCAGCGAGCCAAAGTCATTGCAGCCGTACGACAGCGCGATCTGCCCGATCTTCATGCCCATCGTCACCCAACTTGCCTGAATGTTGGGGATGTTGTCGAGGACCAGGCGCGAGAACGCCACCGTGCGCAGGTACTCCACGGCGTCGGTCTTGGGCTGGTGGCTGAGCGTCGGCGTGTTCTCCGGCTGCAGCGGCCAGGTGATGAAGGCGGTGAAGCCGTGGGTGCGGGACTGCACGTCGCGCAGGCGCAGGAGGTGCTCCATGCGCTCCTCGAGCGTCTCGCCGATCCCGAACATCATCGTGCTCGAGGTCTTGAGCCCTTCTTCGTGCGCGATCTCCATGATCTCGAGCCAGCGGTCCGCCCCCGCCTTCTTGGGCGCGACGATGTCGCGCACGCGCTGCACGAGGATCTCGCCGCCGCCGCCCGGAATCGAGTCGAGTCCCGCCGCAATGAGCTGCCGCACGACCTCGCGCGCATCCATGCGATACAGCGTCGCCCAGAAATCCACTTCGCTCGGCGAAAAGCCGTGCACGTGGATGGGATGGTTGCGCTTGATGTACTTGATGAGTTCGAGATACCACTCGAACGGGATGTACGGGTTGTGCCCGCCCTGGATGAGGATCTGCACCCCGCCCAGCGCCTTCGTCTCCTCGATCTTCTCGCCGATCTGCTCGTACGACAGCGTGTACCCCTCGCCGTGCCTGGGGCGGCGGTAGAAGGCGCAGAAGCCGCAGTCGGCCACGCAGACGTTGGTGTAGTTGATGTTGCGATCCACGATGTACGTCACCACGCGCTCCGGGTGCAGTTCGCGGCGGCGGGCGTCGGCAAGCGCCCCCAGTTCGAGGAGCGGCGCATGCTGGTACAGGGCGAGCAGCTCAGAGAACTCAGACATGGTCGAGACGAAGTGATGGGGGACTGGGCGAATGAGGCATCACGTCCTACGCGGCGGGGAGGAAGACGAGCCGGCCCTGCGGCACCTTCCCAGCCAGTTCCAGCCTCCGGAAGAACTCGGAGAGTCCCTCCAGGTACTCGAGCCCCAGTCCATAATCGAGGCCCGCGAGATACTCGTGCACCACGGCGGCCGGCAGCTGGCACGTTGGTGCCGCCTCCGACGAAATCTGCGCCAGATTGGCGAGCCCCCAGTGGCGGCTCTCCATCAACGCGCCGTGCACCTGCAGCGCCTCGCGCACGTTCACCTCGCGACGCGCCACCCAGACGGCGAAGACGAACGGCAGCGCCGTCCAGCGCTTCCATTCGAGGCCCAGGTCGTACACGAACGGATAGTCGCGGCCGTGCGCGATGGCCACGGGGTGTTCGCGGTGCCGCAGCATCAGGGCCGCGTCGCCGATGACGAGCCGTGCCGACACGGAGGAGTGGTCGGTCCGCAGGTCGTCGGCTTCGGCGTCGCCCGGCACGAAGACGGGCTTCGCCTTCCAGACGTGCTCGAAGAGCAGGTCGAGCAGCGCCACCGACGTCATCGAGCTGCGGCTCACGAGCACCGGCGCGCCCGAGAGCTCGGAGGCCGGGCGCGTGGAGAAGAGCATCACGCTGCGCACCTCGCCATCGCAGGAGATCGCGAGGTCGGGGAGGAGCAGATACCGGCCGGCGTCGCGCGCATACTCGACGGCCGACACCACCGAGACGTCAATGGAGCCGTCGGCCACGCCGCGATTGAGCACCGACGGCACCCCGCTCACCAGCTCGGCGTCCATCGTGACAATGCCCCGGTCCACCGCGCCGTACACCGGGGCGCAGTTGAGGTAGGGGATGCGGCCCACGCGCATCAGGCCGCCCCGGCCGGCACCCGGTCCGTCTCGAACTCTGTGCGCAGGACCCGGTAGAAGGAGTCGCGTTCGGCGGGTGACTTCCCCGCCCCGCGGATCAGCGTGAGGATGGCGTCGAGCGACATCGCCTGCGGCGTGTGCGCGCCCACCGCATGATAGATCTTCTCGCGCACCACCGTTCCCTCGAGGTCGTTGACCCCGTAGTGCAGCGCCACCTGCGAGAGGTGCGCGGTGACCATGATCCAGTGCGACTTGATGTGCGCGAAGTTGTCGAGGAAGATGCGCCCCACGGCCAGCTGCTTCAGGTCGTCCCATCCGGTGGTAGCGGTGCCCTGGCGGCCGAGTTCCCGGCCGAGCTCGTTGTCGTCCGGATGGTACGCGAGCGGGACGTAGGCGAGGAAGCCGCCGGTCTCGTCCTGCAGGCCGCGGAGCATCGCGAGATGCTCCACTCGATCCTCGAGCGTCTCGACGTGCCCGTACAGCATTGTGCAGTTGGTGCGGATGCCCAGCTCGTGTGCGGTGCGATGCACGCCGATGTACTCGGCGCCGGCGAGTTTCTTGTCCGAGATCCGCTCGCGCACGGCGGCACTGAACGTCTCGGCGCCGCCCCCCGGCATCGTGTCGAGCCCGGCCTCCTTGAGGGCCACCAGCACATCGCGCCACGGCATCTTCTCGATGCGCGCGATGTGGGCAATTTCCACCGCCGTCAGCGCCTTGATGTGCACGTGCGGGAAATTCGCCTTGAGCGCCCGGAACATCTCGGTGTAGTACGCGAGCCCCGCCTTCATGTCGAGCCCGCCCACAATATGGAACTCGCGCGTCATGCCCCCGGCCGCCGGCGCCGCCTCGGCCAGCACCTGGTCGAGGCTATAGCGGTAGGCGCCGTCTTCCTTCGGCAGGCGGGCGTACCCGCAGAAGACGCACGTCTTGCGCAGGACGCAGATGTTGGTCGGGTTGATGTGCTGGTTCGACGCGAACGTCACCACGTCGCCGTGCTTGGCGCGGTTTACCGCGTCGGCAATCAGTCCAAGGCCGGTCAGGTCGCCCGTGCGATACAGCGCCAGCGCGTCGTCCGTGCCCAGCCGCTCCCCGGCTGCCACGCGTTCGCCGATGCGGCGCAGGGCCGGGTCGTGAAGTCGGTCTACGGGAACCTGCGGCGCCGGCGCCATTCGCTCAGTCCCGGAACCGGACGAGCGCGAGCGAAGTGTTGTGCCCGCCGAAGCCGGAGGAGTTGTTGAGCGCCGCCGCCACCGTGCGCTTCACCGGCACGTTCGCGGTACAGTCCAGGTCGCACTCCGGATCCGGGGAATTCAGGTTGATCGTCGGCGGAACGATGCCGTGGTGAATGGCCAGCGTGGTGAAGATGGTCTCCACCGCCGCCGCCGCGCCGAGCATGTGCCCCGTCACCGACTTCGTGGAGCTCACGTTCACGGCCGAGGCGTGCGCCCCGAGCACCGCCTTGATGGCGCGAATCTCGTTGCCGTCGTTCATCGGCGTGGACGTGCCGTGCGCATTCACGTAGTGCAGCTCGGCCGCCGTGAGCCCGGCGTCCTCGATGGCGCGGCGCATCGCCCGCTGCAGCCCTTCATGGTCCTCGGGCTGGCCCGTCAGGTGATACGCATCCCCGGTCATGCCAAAGCCGGCGAGCTCGCCGTAGATGCGCGCGCCGCGCGCCCTGGCGTGCTCCAGTTCCTCGAGAATGACCACGCCGCTCCCTTCGCCCAGCACGAACCCGTCCCGCGTCGCGTCGAACGGACGCGACGCCCCCGCGGGATCGTCGTTGCGCGTGGAGAGCGCCTGCATGTTCGCGAAGCCGGCCATGGACATCGCGGTCACCGACGCCTCCGACCCGCCGGCGATCATGATGTCCGCGTCGCCGTACTGGATGGCGCGGAACGAGATGCCGATGCCGTGCCCCGACGAGGCGCAG
>JAJZRK010000088.1 GCA_021802745.1 bacterium | reverse complement strand
ATCTGTCGCTTGACAGGAAGTTACCGAATTGTCTATCTTTCGTCCAGTATACAACAATCGTACAGTTCGTCAACCGCGAGACTCCGTTGCTACCCGAAGGGATGGGTCAGTCGTCCTTGGTTGGCGATCAGGCACGTTCGCCTCGGCCCTCCGCTCGCTCGGATCACCATCGTGCACACGCCCGCCACTGTGAAAGCTGAAGACTTGCCGCCTGCTGCTGAAGAACGCCGATTCCGACCCGGCGGCAGCGCGGTGCAGGTCGAACGCCTGCGACAGTTCCTCACTGAGGCCATCCAGCGCGGGGCCAGTGACGTTCATATCCGGGCCGGTGATGTCGTGTACGCCCGCATTCACGGCCAGCTTGTCCCGCTCGATACGCCGGTCCTCGGCGCACTCGACACCCGGGAGCTGGCCATGCACATGCTGGCCACCGCGCCGAACGCGCCGACGCTCGATGAGGTGCACGACTACACGGGCCCGTGGAGCGCGCCAGGCATTGCGCGCTTTCGCATCAGCATCCTGAAGCAGCGCTCGAGCTACATGGTCGTCATGCGCGTCATTCCCGATGTGCTGCCGACCTTTGAGACCCTGGGCCTCCCGCCAGCGCTTGGCCGCGCTGTCCTCGCCGAGTTCGGCCTGGTGCTCATCAGCGGCGTCGCGGGCTCCGGTCGGACCAGCACGCTCGCCGCGATCATCAACCACCTGAATCACAACGCGCCGGCCCGCCGGCACATCGTGTCGGTGGAGCCGTCCATCGAGTTCCTGCACAAGAGCCTCAAGTGCTCGGTGACGCAGCGCGAGGTGGGTATTGACACCGACTCGTACCTCGCCGGCATGCGGGCCGCGCTCGATCAGGACGCCGATGTGGTGGTGCTGGGCGAACTGACGGGCCCGGAGATGATTGACATGGCCTTCCGCGCGGTCGAGCAGGGCCGCCTGGTCATCGCCCGGACGCAGTCGCCCGACGTCACCGGCGCCATCAAGGCGCTGCTCGCGAACTTCCCGGCCGACGCGCAGGATCAGGTGCGCCTGCAACTGTCGGAAACGCTGCGTTGCGCCGTCGCCCAGCGGCTGCTCCCGCGGGCCGATGGCCAGGGACGCGTGCTGGCCGCCGAGTTGCTGTGCATGAACCCCGCCGTGCGCGAAATCATCGGCGATCCCGGCCGGCTGGGCGAACTCCGCACGGTGCTCGCCGAGGGGCGTGCCCAGTTTGGCACGCAGACCTTCGACCAGCACCTGGCCGATCTCGTCATTGCCGGGCGCGTCTCGTTCGACGTCGCGGTCATTCTCGCGACGAACTCCCTCGACTTCGAACTCCAGTTGCGCGGATTGCGGCGATAGCACGTCGCGGTTCAACGCCTGCCGGGTGCGTGGTGACCGGGCGCGCTGACCTTGGCACCGAGTGTGTTGGATTCAGGAAGGAATCGCGCGACGCAAGGCTACCGCGATTCGGGCGAGCCGCCAGTCGCAGCGCACAGCGATGGCATCGCCTGTGCCATACTGAGTACCGCGTACGAGGTGTCGAGGTAGACGGGCGTCGCGCCCCGAAGGACGGAGTTCGCCGCTGGAAGCACGTAGTGTGTCACACCGTCGGCCGCGAGTGCGCGCAGCTGTGCACAGGTAGGGTGCAGATAGCGGGTCGCGTCAAACACATGGGACGCCCGAACGGCCACGCCAAGCCGCTCAAGGCGACCGACGGCCTCTACCGCGTACGGCGGCATGTACGTCAACTGGTTCACGTCGAAGACGGTGATGTAGATCCCTTGGCGCGCGGCAACGCGAAAGCGCAACCAGTTGACATCCGTCGGCGGCACGGCGAACAGGCTACCCCGAGGCGCATGATCGCGGGCCCAGAGCATGGCGCCGGCCTCGCGGGCCCCTGGTTGGGACAGCCGCATCCGCGCCTCGATTTGTGCCAGGTCCTGCGGAAGCCATGCACGCCATGGACGCCCCGCCAGCATGGCGCTGAGCGGCAGCAAGGCGAATCCCGCAAGCACGAGCCTTCGCGCCGGGATCGCGCTGGCCGGGCGATCGGCGCCAGCCACAGTCTCATCGCGCGCGTAGAGCGCCACGGCGGCACACGCCCCCGCGACGAGCGTCGTCACCCGCAGGCTGGACGTTGCCAGCGCCAGGCCGCTACTCATGGTCACGTGCGTGGCGGCGACCGCGAGGAGCAGCGCGCTCGCACACACGGCGAGCACGAGCGCCAGCGGGCGGACCCCGCGCCGCGAAGAGGAAGCGAGCAACACCGCGAGCATGCCCGCCAGCGCGGCCTCGCCGACGACGGGATTCGGATGAGCGAGCGCCGCCACCGCCATCACCGATGCCGGAATGGCCGCCTCCGGACGCACGCCCCGGGTGAGCGCGACGACCGTCAGCCCGAGGGCGAGCGGCTTGACCAGCAAGGAGCCACGAACCAGCAGAAACGGCCAGAGTGTCATCTGGGGCGCCGTGTTCATGACGACAATCCACGCGGCGGCGGTCACGGACAGGACGGCAATCACCCGCTTGGCGGCCGCCCCCTTCGCCGGTGACAGGCGCGACGCCCCGACGAACGCGCTCGCGACGAGCAGCGCATACCACGCATACCCATCACGCCAGTGATCGCTGATGAACGTGTGGTACCCAAAACTTCGCACGATACCCAGCAGCTGCTCGCGTGAGGCTGGCGACGCCGAGGCGGAATGCATCAGCAGATACACGACGTTTGGCAGCGCGATGACCAGGCCTACGGCGCCACCGCGAATCAGCGTGCGCCACGGGCGTGCCGGAAGCAGACACGCGACGGTGGCGAGCGCGGAGCACAGCCCGATTGACGGATGGATGTTGAAGGCGACGGCGGCAGCGGTGAACGCCGCGATGGACGCGCCTTCAAGCGCCGCAGCGACAGCGAACAGTCCCAGCGGCGTGGCCATCGAGGCGCTGATGAACGAGAGCATCGGTTGGGCCGACCAGTTGAGCGTGCCCCGATACATCGGACTCGCGGCAACCGCGAACACCAGGACGGTGCGCTCGGCGTCGGAAAGGCCCAGGGCACGTCCCAGGCGCCAGATCGAGAGCATCAGCGCAAGCAAGGAGAGGACCAACAGGACATACCACACGACGTCCACGTCCCAATGCAGCCGATAGAACACGCTCGCGGCTTTGTAGAGATGAAAGGGTCCGGCGACACTGCCGGCGACGAGGATGTCGTGGCCGGAGTATGTGCCCTTGTCCGCCGTCTCAATCGCGATCGGCAGCGCAAGCCACTCGTCGAACACCGTGGGCGCGCCACGATACGCGAGCACCCACGCCACGGCGGTGGCGGCAACGCTCGCCGGCTTCCACCAAGGGCGACGGGTCATTTCGCCACCACCGGTAACGGGAGAATGGCGGCATTCCAGCCCGGCACCGGTGTCCAATCGGCAGGTGCGGAAGCGCCGGCGTCCGGAATTCCGACGACGGCCCGGACGTGCCTCCCGGCCAACGCCCTGATCACCCGCGAGCGGCCTGACTCGTTCATGCGCCAGAACTCGGAGGACTCGGACCGTGCGACCTCGGCCACGATGCGCCATCGCCCAAGCCGTGCCCATGCGGCCGGCGTACTCGCGTTGACCGACGCCACATCGGCGCTGTCGGGTATGCCGAGTCGGCGCATGGTCGCGGCGATGTCCGCCGCGCGGCGCGACTCCGGCGGGACACCGTTGCGGAACGAGCTGGCGGTGCTGGCCATCCAGGGGGCGCAGACTGCCAGCGCCAGCACCGCCGCAGATGCCAGCGCTCGCGACTCGGACCTCGCAACTGCGAGCAGGATGCCGACTGTCAACACTGCCGCGAACGCCAACTCGCGGGGCGTTCCAAAGGCTGGTGGAGCTGCGGCATACACGGCGACGATGACCGGGACCACCATGATGAACAGGACGGTGCGAAACCTGGGGACCTGGCGCTGGTACGCGACGGTGAGCACGGCGAGCCAAGCATATATCCAGGCAACACCGAGGAAGCGCACCTCGATGTGTACGGGCCAGTAGACCGCGACTTGCGCCGAGCCCAGAAACGCCAGCGCGGCGGATGCCCGCGCGTCGGGGATCACGGGACGACCACCTTGAAGCGCCGCCCAAAGGCACCAGGCCAGCACCGAAACGCCGAACAGCGACCAGATCGTGGCTCCGCTCTCGCGGACCACGCGGCCGAGGTGCGGAAGGGTCGGGTTCGGAACGAGCCCTTCGTGCCACCAGGTCGGGTCGGTCCACGGAGGATACGTGCCGATTTCGTGCAGCGTGTAGTCGTAGACGACCGGGTGATCCGTCAGGCGAGGCCATTGCCTCACGAGCGTCTCTGTGCCCACCGCGGCGGGATCAGGCACCTGCGACGACTGCCCGCCCGTGTACCATGCCAGGTTGAGCCTCCCGACGGATCCAATCGTCACCCCGCCCTCGTGGATGGACAGAATGATGACCCACGGCAGGGCGACCAGCCCGAGACCCGCGAACATAAGGGCCGCGACACGACGACGTCGTGCCCGCGGAATAAGGAAGAGAATCACCACGAGGTAACTTGCCGCCATCATCAGCACCGCACCTTTCGCCAGGTACCCGACACCCAGCGCGGCGCCCGCGGTTAGCGCGGCGCGTCCGTTTCGATCAGGCCTGTCGCACTGGAGCACGGCGGCAACGGCCGTCAGCTGCGCTGCCACGACGAGCAGATCCGGCGTGGCCAGTCCAATCGGGGTGATTCGCAGCACCACGCCGGCAACCACCGACCAACCGAGGGCCGCTGCGATGCGTGCCGTGACCCCATCGGTCGGCAACGCACCGCGTCGTGTGAGGGAGTGCAACACCGAAGCGAATGACGCGAGGACGGCCACGACGGCGACCCCGTTCACGAGCATGACCGCCAGCGGTTCGCGATCGGCGGAGGATCCCACCCCGAGTCGCGCGGCCGCCAGCAGCAGCGGAAACAACGGACTCCAGTATGCGTTGACGAACTCGTGCCATCGTCCGGCAAGCGCGGCGTCGGAGAGATCAAGATAGGCGACCCCGTCTGGCGTCAGCGGGACGCCGGCGCGGGTGACTCCGGCAACCGCGATGACGATGATGGCACAGGCGGCCAGCCACGGCCGGTGTGCACCGCCCGTGGTGCTCACCTAGCACCTCTCAGCGATGCTACACACCCGTCCAGTTGCAGTCCCCCGTCATGCCAGAGCCGGCGCGATGTGTCGTGGTCGGCGGACACACGCGGACTCCCGCGCACCGCTGTCCGGTGATTCAACGCACGCTCGTCACGCCAGACTTGACCTGTCACGCGGCTCCCAACCTGCACGTTGAACCCCCGCCCTGATTGGTTGCGTTCACGTTTGAGGAGTCACGCCGATTCACCACACGGAGCGTCCTCGGTTCGTGCCTCATACGCCCGCTGCGTGCGAGAGACGCCCGTGATGGTCCATGCCAGCCTCCCGAAGCCTGGTGCGCGAGGCCGCCGTACAAGCGCGACCGGCGCGGAGATGCCTCGCCTACGCTATCGAAACCGAACCCTCTTCATCAACCGCTGCAACCAGCCGCCGGCCTGTCTGTGCCGGCCCGCAACGACCGCAGCGACCGGCCTCGGGGATTGGTCCTGCACCAGCCGCGCGGGATTCTCGCAGAAGAGCAAGTCGGCCTGTTCCGAAGCGTCGCTCGCGGCAAGCGCCGCCCGGGCCGCACCGACGGCTGGCGCGCCGCGCGCGTGATAATCGCTCGACCCGTACTCCACCCACCCGCGCGCGAGCAGCTCGGCCGCTCGGCGCCGCGGCCCCTCACCGTGCAGACCGAGCAGCGACCCCGCGTTCAGCTGGAAGAACGCGCCGGCGTAGCGCAGGGCGAGGAGCTGCTCGAGCGAGTCGTCCACGTTGCGGTACCGCTCGGGATGCGCGAGCACCGGCTGCCATCCCTGCTCGTGCAGTGTGCGAATGGCGAAGTCCGCGTTGGCCAGCGGGAGCTGGAGGCCGGGATACTCGACGAGCACGAAACGCCCGCCGTTGAGACGCAGGCGCGGATCGCCAACGTCCGGATTGGGCACATCGAGCATCAGCTCCACGCCGCGGAGCAGCCGCACACCGCTCGCCGCAACCTCGGCGTCGCCGGTGAGCGCCGCGAAGCCGGCGTCGAACCGCGCCAGGCGATCGGCGGCCATCGGCGGAGCCAGGGTCAGCGAGCCGTCGAAGTGGGGAGTGGTGATGGCGGTGGTCACGCCGTCGCGCGCCATCGCGGCGACCGCCGCGCGCGATTCGGCGAGGTCCGCGGCTCCGTCATCAACTCCCGGAATCAGGTGACTATGGAAGTCGGTGGCGGGACCTGCCGTCATGCATTCACCGCGGCGTGCAGCGCCGAGTCGAGGGATGGATGCCGGAATTCGTATCCGGCGGCAAGCAACCGGCGGGGCACAACCCGCTGCGACACCAGCAGGGTGCCCTCGGCCATCTCGCCAAACATCAACTTGAGCGCGAACGAGGGAACCGGGAAGAGCGCCGGCCGGTGCACGGCGCGCGCCAGTGCGCGCGTGAACTCCGCATTCGTCACGGGATCAGGCGCCACCGCATTCACCGCGCCACCAAGGTCGTCGCGCTCGAGAGCAAACGGCACGATGCCGAGCACATCGTCCAGCGACACCCAGCTCATCCACTGCCGGCCGCTGCCCAGCGTGCCGCCGCCGCCGAGCCGGAAGACGGGGAGCATTCGCGACAGTGCGCCCCCTTGGCGGGCAAGCACCACGCCGAAGCGCAGGTGCACCGTGCGAATGCCGGCGGCGCGCGCCGGATCGGCCGCCGCCTCCCACGCCGCGCCGACCTCCGCGAGAAAATCGCGGCCGACCGGCGCCTGTTCGTCGCACACGGCATCGCCCGTGTCGCCATAGATGCCGATGGCCGAGGCGCTGACGAGCACGCGCGGCGTTGGCACGAGGGCCGCCGCGGTGCGCGCGATGAGTGACGTGCCGAGCACGCGACTTTCGCGAATGGACCGCTTGTGTTCGCTCGTCCAGCGCGCGCCGACGTTCGCGCCGGCGAGGTGTACGAACGCCTCGATGCCGGCACATGACGCCGCATCCAGCCGGCCCACGTCGGGGTCCCACGGGATGTCGCTGTCGGCGCCGCGTCCGATGCGCACCACGTCGTGGCCGGCCGCGCGGAGCGCCGGCACCAGCGCGCCGCCAAGAAACCCGCTTGCCCCGGTCACGCCAATGCGCATGGTCTCCCCGCTCCGTCGCCTGGTCAGTCCTGCGGAAGGTCCAGCAGTCTCCACAGGTACCAACTCGCGATCGTCCGATACGGTGCCCACGGCCGGCCGCGCTTGAGCACGGCCTCCGGTTTCGGGAGGCGCCGCAGTCCGTACGCGCGCTGGATACCCTTCTGGATCCCGAGGTCGAGATCGGGCAGGACATCGGGGCGTCCGAGGCGGAACATCAGGAAGATCTGCGCCGTCCAGCGCCCGACGCCCTTCACCTGCGTGAGCGTCTCGATGACCGCCGCATCGTCGAGTTCGTGCAGGCGTTCGATGGGGAAGCGGCGTGTGGCGGCATGCGCGGCCAGGTCCTTCACGTACTTCGTCTTCTGCCCGCTGAGTCCGGCCGCCCGCAGGCTGGCGTCGTCCATGCGCAGCAGGGCGCGCGGAGTGGGTTCGCCGCCAAAGAGCGCGAGCACGCGGCCGTGGATCGTGGCTGCCGCCTTGCCGCTCAACTGCTGATAGACGATGGAGCGCAGGACGGCGCCGAAATGCGTCCCTTCCATGTGGGCGCGCGCCTGGCACGGCCCCACACGCTCGATGACGCCGGCGAGCACCGGATCAGCGGCGCGCAGGTGGGCGACGGCTTTGGCGGCGGGAATCTTCATGGTTGGCGGAAGTTAGCGGAGCACGCGCGCGACGACCAAGCGCTCGCGTTCGTCGGGCTCTCCGCGACGCTGTACATTCATCGGTGGCGCGGCGCGCCCTGCAACCCGCGCGTTCATCCTGTAGGCCCCCCAAGAGGAGCCCTGATGCGCATCACGAAAGTGGGCGTCGTCGGCGCAGGCGTCATGGGAAGCGGCATCGCCGCACTCGCCGCCTCCGCCGGCTTCCCCGTGGTTCTGCTCGACATTCCCGGCAGCGACGATGCCGCCTCGCCCGAGCGTTCGGGCCCGGCCCGCAAGGGGCTGGAGAAGGCGCGCAAGGCCAAGCCCGCGGCCTTCATGGATCCCGACCGCGCCGCGTTGATCACCACCGGCAACACCGCCGATCACCTCGACCTGCTCGCGGACTGCCACTGGATCGTCGAGGTGATCATCGAGCAGCCCGGCCCGAAGCAGGACCTGTTCGCGCGGCTCGAGAAGATCGCCCCCAACGCGATCGTCACCTCGAATACGTCGGGCATTCCGATGGAGATCCTGCTGAAGGGACGCAGCGACACCTTCAAGCGGAACTTCCTCGGCACGCACTATTTCAACCCGCCGCGCTACATGCACCTGCTCGAGCTCATCCCGACGCCATTTACGGCGCCGGAGACGCTCGAGACGATTCGCGAGTTTTCCGAGCGCTGCATGGGCAAGGGGATCGTGCTGTGCAAGGACGTGCCGGGCTTCGTGGCGAACCGGCTGGGTGTCTTCGGCATGTTCGCGACGTTCAAGCTGATGGAGGAGTTCAACCTCACCATTGACGAGGTGGACGGCCTCACCGGGCAGCTGATCGGCCGCGCCAAGACGGCCACGTTCCGCACCGGCGACCTGTCGGGACTCGACGTGCTGGCGCATGTGAGCGCCGGGCTCTCCCAGGCGACGGGCGAGGATTTCACGCTCCCGCCCTGGGTGCATGAGATCGTGAAGCGCGGCTGGCTGGGCGACAAGACCGGCGGAGGCTTCTATAGGAAGGAAGGCAAGGACATCAGGACGCTCGACTGGCACACGCTCGAGTACGTGCCGCAGGTGCGGCTCTCCACGCCGGAGATTGACGCGCTGCTCAAGCTCCCGGCGGTGGAGCGCATCGCGAAAGTGCGCGACCTCCCCGGCAAGTACGGCGACTTCCTGCGCAAGATGCTCACCATCGTGGCCTATCACACCGCGCGCCTCGCACCGGAACTGGCACACGACATCGCGGGCGTGGACCGCGCGCTCGAGTGGGGGTACGGCTGGGAAGTCGGACCGTTCCGCGTCATGGACGCGCTGGGGCGCGACTGGCTCCGCGCGCAGTTCACGGCGCATGGCTTCAGCGAGCCGGCGCTCTTCGCAGAGGCCACGCAGGGGTTCTACACGGGCGCGGGCCGCGCCGAACAGTTGGCGACAACGTCAGGCTACGCGCCGGTCCCCGCGATTCCCGGGAAGATTGACCTCGCCGCGCGCCGTGCCGACGGGCACCTGGTGGACGAGAACAAGGAGGCGCGCGTCGTGGACCTCGGCGACGGCGTGCTCTGCCTCGAGTTCTGCGGCAAGATGAACACGCTGGGCACCGGCGTGGTCGAGATGATCGCGAAGACGATTGATCGTGTGTCGAAGGGCAAGTACGCGGGGCTCGTGCTCGGCAACGACGACCCGCGCACGTTCACGGCAGGCGCCAACCTCGCACAGCAGGGGCCGGCGCTGATGAGTGGCGATTGGAAGGCGATTGAAGCGGGCATCGCGCGCTTCCAGAACGCCTCGATGTCGCTGCGCCGCGCGCCGTTTCCGGTCGTCGCCGCGCCGTTCGGGCTGACCTTCGGCGGCGGCGTGGAATTCTCCATCCATTGCGACGCGGTGCAGCCGCACGCCGAGCTGTACATGGGACTCGTGGAGGTCGGCGTGGGAATCCTCCCGGCGGGCGGCGGCACCAAGGAGCTCGCGTTCCGGTTCACGCGTGAGCTCGCCGCGTACGAGGAGGCCGATCCATTCGAGGGGATCAAGCGCGCATTCAAGTTGATCGCGCTGGCGCAGGTGAGCACGAGCGCCCACGAAGCCATCAAGCTAGGGTACCTGCGCACGACCGACCGCATCTCGATGAACCGTGACATGCTGCTGAGCGACGCCAAGGCGCGCGTGCTCGACCTCGCGCCGGGGTACGTCGCGCCACCGCCGATGACGATGCGCGCGCTGGGCAAGGAGGCGCTCGCCAACCTCGACTACGCGCTCTTCTCGTTCCAGGAAGGCGGGCAGGCGACGGCCCACGACGTGCGCGTCGGACACGAGATCGCGTACGTGCTGTCGGGCGGCGACGGCCCACCGCGCGAGGTCGCCGAGATGGATCTCATTGACCTCGAGCGCGAGGCCTGCCTCCGCCTCCTCGGCACCAAGGAGACGCAGGCCCGCCTGCAGTACATGCTCGAGACGGGCAAGCCGCTGCGGAACTGACCGAACCCACGCCAACTGCGGGCGCGATGTCTTCGCGCCGGGAGAGAATACGATGCAACTGAAGGACGCAGTGATCGTGAGCGCGGTCCGTTCGGCCGTCGCTCGCGGCAAGAAGGACGGCAGCCTGGCCACGGTGCATGCGGTGGACCTGAGCGCCGAGATGCTGAAAGGCGTCGTGCAGCGGGTGCACCTCGATCCGGCGCTGGTGGAGGACGTGATCTGGGGGTGCGCGTTCCCCGAGGGAACGCAGGGGCTCAACATCGCGCGGTTGAGCGCGTTGCGCGCCGGCTTCCCCGTGGAGGTGTCGGGCGCCACCGTCAACCGCTTCTGCTCCTCGGGGCTGCAGAGCGTGGCGATGGCCGCCCAGAGCATCAGGACGGGGCTCTGCGACGTGGTGATTGCCGGCGGCATCGAGATGATGAGCGCCGTGCCGATGTCGGGCTTCCACACGCGCCTGCACCCGGAGATGACCGAGTCGAACATCGGCATGGGGCACACCGCCGAGCGCGTGGCGAAGCAATGGGGCATCACGCGCGAACAGGCCGATCAGTTTGCGCTCGCGTCGCAGCAGAAGGCCTCGGCGGCTATTCAGCGCGGGGCGTTCGTGGACGAGATCGTCCCGATCCCCGTGCAGAAGGTCACGTGGAAGGGGACGAAGAAGTCCACGGAACTCGTGCCGTTTGCCGTGGACGAGATGCCGCGCGCCGACACCACGCTCGAAGGGCTGGCGAAACTGAAGCCCGCCTTTTCGGCGACAGGTGTCTCGACGGCCGGCAACTCGTCGCCGCTGTCGGACGGCTCAGCGGCCGTCTTGCTGATGAGCGCCGACAAGGCCAGGGAACTCGGCCTCAAGCCGCTGGCCCGGTTCGTGACGTTTGCAACGGCGGGGGTGGAGCCCGGCCTCATGGGCATCGGGCCCGTCAAGGCCGTGCCAAAGGCGCTCGCCAAGGCCGGATTGACGCTCGGTGCAATCACGATGATTGAGCTGAACGAAGCGTTCGCCGTGCAGGGACTCGCCGTGATGAAGGATCTTCACATGGACCCGGCGCGGACGAATGTGAATGGCGGGGCGATTGCGCTCGGCCATCCACTGGGCGCCACCGGCGCCAAGCTCACCACCCAGCTCGTGCACGCGCTCGGCAAGGCGGGCGGCGGACTGGGGATGGTGACGATGTGCATCGGCGGTGGGATGGGCGCGGCAGGGATTTTCGAGGTGTATCCGGCAAATTGACGGACGGGTGCGGGGTGCGGGGAGTGCGACTGCACCACGAAAGGCACGAAGGGCACGGAGGGGTTCGCGATCGCGCGGCCTCCGTGCCCTTCATGCATCCCGGATGAACGTGTGCATTTCACGTCGCCCGGCGCACCGAGACGCCTCGGCGAGCACATCGTCTGCTGCGGGCCATCAACCGCTACCTGACCGCCGATGTGACCTCGCCGCACTTCCGCTTTCGCTCCGCGGTGTAGTGCCACCACGGCCGCGCCGGGGCGCCGTCGGCGAATCGCGTGATCGAGATGAACACATCGAGCACACACGGGTCCTGCCGCGTGGCGGTGCGCTGGCACAGCGCGCGGTAGAGTTCCACGGGGTCGCGTCCCTCCAGCTGCGACGGCGTATGGATGCCGAGCAGCTGCAGGTCGCGCGCGACGGACGGGCCGACGTTCGGCAGGTCGGTCAGCGTCTGCACCTGGCGGCGTTTCACCTTGGCGGGGTTCATGTCTCTCTCGCTCCGAGTGGTCAGACGCCGTGTGACGGTGGAACGCGCAGCGCGAGCATCACCAGCAGTGGCCAGCCCACGTACTTCGCCGCGCGCGGATACTGCGTGGCAAAAGTCTCGTCCGGTGCGTACTCCTCGACGTGTTCAAGGGAGAGCCCCGCGCGCACCGCCGCCATGACGAAGGCCGCCACCGAGTGCGGCACGGAGCCCGGCAGCACGAGTTCACCATTCGACGGGTCGGTGAACCGCGCCTGTGCGCCCTTGAGGAACATGGCCGGATGCATCGCCGAGAGCACCGCGCGCCCGCCGGGCCTGAGCATCCGACGTATCTCGCGCAGGAACGCATCGAGATCGGCGATGTGCTCGAGCACGAGCCCGCTCACGACGAGATCGAACTCGGCGGCGAATGGCAGCGGGTGGTGCAGGTCGTGCACCACAAACCGCACCGCGCCGGCGCCCGGCTTGCGGCGCGCTTCGGCGAGCATGCCTTCGGAGAAGTTCACGGCGGTCACCGTGGCGCCGCCTTCGGCCAGCCAGAGGGCGTGGCGTCCCGTGCCGCAGCCGAGGTCGAGCGCCACGAGGCCGCGGACGTTGCCAACCGCGGCGCGGAGCAGCGGCCCTTCGAGGCCCTGCATCGGGTTGGCGTCGTGGTCGTACACGGCGGCCCAGCGGTCGTAGCCCGCGCGGACGGTGCCCAGTGAACCCCGAGGATGGGTCATCGTCCGCCCAGACTCGCGTCGCCCACCCGAAAGAGCGGTGTCGCCGCCTGTCCGTTCGCCTTCATTGCCTCGGCTTCCGCCGCCGTGAGCGGCGTGAACTGCCTCGCGAGCGCCAGGCCAAGGCGCAGGCAGGACTCCGAACCGGGCATGATTGCAGAGGTGACGTGGTGTGATAGTGTGAAGCGCAACGCCATCAGCGCCTCGCGTTCATCGGTCATCGGCAGATACCAGCAATTGGGATGCGCGGACCGGTCGTCGCCGTCCGCCCACGGTCGCTTGGCCAGTGACTTGATGGCGAGGATTCCCATCCCCAGATCCCGC
>JAJZRK010000087.1 GCA_021802745.1 bacterium | reverse complement strand
GCCGTCAATGTGCTGCTCGATCTGCCAGGCGACGAGCGCGCGCAGCGCGGGCTCGTCTATGGCCCCGTCGGGCGTGAAGGGAGTCACGAGTGCCGTGATGGCGCCGCGCAGCGTGCAGGAACCCATCAGTCCCCTCCGGGGGAAGCCAGCATGTCATCGAGCGAAAAGACCCCGCGCCGCCCCGCAATCCAGCGCGCCGCGGCCAGCGCGCCGAGGGCGAAGACGCGGCGGTCGCGCGCCTCGTGCACCAGGCGCACCTGTTCGAACAAACCATCGAGCACCAGTTCGTGCGTCCCCGGCACCGACCCCACCCGCACCGACGTGATGGGAACCGGCGCGCCGCCCGCCTGCTCCGCCGCGCGGGCCAACTGCCGCGCGGTGCCGGACGGCGCATCGAGCTTGGCGGTGTGATGCGTCTCCACAATATGCGCATCGAACCCGCCCGCTGCCAGCGCACGCCGCGCCGCCTCGGCGACGAGCGCCGTGAAGATGTGCACGCCCAGCGAGAAGTTCGGCGCCCAGAGCAACGCCCCGTCCGCCGCACGCACCTCGGCTTCCACCGCCGCACGCTCGGCGTCCCATCCCGTGGTGCCGCACACCACCGCGCAGCCCGCGCGTACGCAGGCGCGGACATTGGCCGCGGCGGCGTCCGGCTGGGTGAACTCGATGGCCACGGTGGCGCCGTGCAGCGCCGCCGGCGTGAGGCCGTCGCGACGCACGTCGTCGCGGCCGAGGAACGCCGCCACTTCCACACCCTGCTCCACGGCGAGGGCGCGCACGAGCCGCCCCATCTTGCCGTCGCCGATGACCGCCAGCCGCAACGCGCTCATGCCCCGCCCTCGAAGAATGCCCGGTGCAGCCGCCGCATCGCCTCGTGCACCTGGTCGCCGTCCACGATGAGCGTGAGGTTGATGGCACTCGCGCTCAGCGAGCACATGTGCACCCGCATGTCGCCGAGCGCCGCCAGGGCGCGCGCCATCGTGGGGGTGTGCCCGCCCAGCCCGGCGCCGACGATCGCGACGATGCCGCGGCCGCGCTGCACCGTCACGTCGCCGAAGGAGCGTAGTTCATTAAGCACGGCGTCGAGGTGCTGGGCGTCGTCGAGCGTCACGGAGACGCTCACTTCCGACGTGGCGATGACGTCCACCGAGAGCTTGAAGCGCTCGAAGACGGAGAAGATGCCGCGCACGATGCCCGGCGTGCCGAGCATGGCGCTCGACTTCACGTTCACGAGCACCACGTTCGCGCGGCCGGCGACGGCGCGCACCGAGAAGCGCGGCGCATCGAAGGTGATGCGCGTGCCGGCGGCCTGCGGGCGGTGCGAATTGTAGATGAACACCGGAATGCTGCGCTGCACCGCCGGGGCGATGGTGCTTGGATGCAGCACCTTGGCGCCAAAGCTCGCCAGCTCGGCCGCCTCGTCAAAGCGGATGTGCTCGATGAGCTGCGCGCCGGGGATCACGCGCGGATCGGCAGTCAGCATGCCGTCCACGTCGGTCCAGATCTCGATGGCCTCGACGTCGAGTGCGGCGCCGAACAGGGCCGCGCTGTAGTCGGAGCCGCCGCGCCCCAGCGTCGTGGTCGTCCCCTCGACGGTGGCGCCAATGTAGCCGCCGAGCACGGGCACCCGTCCGTCCCGCACGATGGGGAGCAGCTGCTCGCGCGCCGCCTCGGCGATGGCGTCCGTCTGCGGACGCGCCTTGCCGAATGCGTCGTCGGTGATCATCACCTTGCGCGCGTCCACCCACGTGGCGGGAATGCCGCGCTGGTGGAAGGCGGCGGCGACGATGGGCGACGAGAGGCGCTCGCCGTACGCGGCCACCGCGTCGAGCGAACGTGGGCTCAGGTCGCCCAGCACCGAGAGCGCCTCGCCGAGGTGCGCGAGTTCGTCGAAGAGCATGCTCACCTCGGCGGCGATCTCCACCGACGCTGCGCCGGGGCCCAGCAGTTCTTCCACGACGGCGAGATGGCGGTCGCGCAGGGCCTCGATGCCGCGAATGGCGACGATGAACTGCCCCTTCGACGCCTGCGCCGCGATGTCGAGCAGGGCGTTCGTCGTTCCCGCCAGGGCGGACACAACGACCACCGGCTGCTGCGCCAGCCGGCCGCGGACGATGGCCGCGGTGCGTTCGATCGCGGCGGTGTCGCCGACGGAGGTGCCGCCGAACTTGCAGACGATCATGCCGCGCCCGCGCGCCCGGTCGCCACCAGCAGTTCGGCGTTCAGGATGGAGCCGCCCGCCGCGCCGCGAATGGTGTTGTGCCCCATGGCGACGAACTTGAGATGGAACAGCGGGTCGCGGCGCAGCCGCCCGACCGACACCGTCATGCCGCGCCCGCGCATCGCGTCGCGCCGCGGCTGCGGACGGTCGTCGCTGTCGAAGTAGTGCAACGGCACGTCCGGCGCCGAGGGGAGGCCGCGCACGGCGGCATGCCCGCGCCATGCGCGGAAAAGCTGCGCCGCCTCCTCTACCCCCGGCGCGCGGTCGAATTCCACCGAGAGGCAGACCGTGTGGCCGTTCTCCACCGCCACGCGATTGGCATGAGCACTCACCGCAAATGGCGCCGCAGTCACCGCCCCGTCGAGCGCAACGCCAAGCATCTTCTGCAGCTCGCGTTCGATCTTCGGCTCTTCATCGCCGATGTACGGAATCACGTTTCCCAGAATGTCGAGCGACGGCACGCCAGGGTACCCCGCCCCGCTCACCGCCTGCATCGTGGCGACAAAGACGCGGCGCGCGCCGTAGGCGGCGTGCAGCGGGGCGAGCGCCACCGCGGCCATCGTCGCCGCGCAATTCGCGTTCGTCACGATGCCGCCCGTCCAGCCGCGCCGTGCGCGCTGGGTGTCGAGCAGGGCAAGGTGATCGGCGTTGACCTCGGGAATGACCAGCGGGACGTCGGGTTCCATGCGGAAATTCTTCGCGTTGCTCAGCACGAGCCGGCCGGCGGCGGCGAACGCCGCCTCCACTTCGCCGGCGACGTTGCTGTCGAGCGCGGAGAAGACGATGGGCGCCTGCACCGCCGCCGGATCGCACGGCTTCACGGTGAGCGCGGCCACGGCGTTCGGCATGTCGCCTTCGATCCAGCGCGTCACCTCGGCGTACGCCTTGCCGGCCGAACGCTCCGACGCCGCGACCTCGGCGAGTTCGAACCACGCATGTCCCTCGAGCAGGCGGACGAACGTCTGGCCTACGGCGCCGGTGGCGCCGAGGACTGCAACCTTGATGGGGGGACGAGAGGCGTTCATGAGGCAAGCAGGGTGCGCACGAGGCGCTCGTAGATGTCCACGGCCGCGCGCAGTTCATCGAGCGCGATGCACTCGTCGGGCGTGTGGGCCACATGGATGGAGCCGGGGCCGATGAGGAGCGGGGTGCCCCAGCGTGGGAGGAGCGGGATGTCCGACGTGTACGCCATCGGCGCCGTGTCGAAGCCGGGGACGACGTGGAAATGCTGCGCCGGGATGAACGAGCCATACGAGAGTTCGGCGCGGTCGCCCGCCCACCGTTCGAGGGCGGCCTGCACCGGCGCGCGGTCGCCGACCATGCGCACCAGCAGTTCCGCCTCGCAGTGCGCGGGCACGATGTTCGCTTCGGTGCCGCCCTTCACGACGCCGACATTCACCGTCGTCGCGCCGAGCGCCGCATCCACGGGCAGTTCGATGGCGGCGAGACCCGGCAGCAGTTCGCACATCGGCAGGATGGCCGACGCGCCGAGTTCCGGGTAGGCCGAGTGCGCCTCGCGGCCGCGGGTGCGCGCCGTCACGCGCCACGCCCCCTTGCACCCCGTGGCCAGTCGGCTTTCCGTCGGCTCCCCGTTGACGAGGAAGCGCGAGGTCGCCTCGAGCTGGTTGGCGGCGCGGGCGCCGTCGGAGCCGCGCTCCTCGCCGACGACGAAGAGCAGGTCCACGCGATCCTCGCCGGCCTCGGCCAGGCGGTCGGCGGCGACCAGCATCGCGGCGGCGATTCCCTTGGCGTCGCACGCGCCGCGCCCATGGAGCCGGTCACCCGCGAGCCGCGGCGCGACGTACGGCGGCACGGTGTCGAGGTGGGTGGAGAGCGTCACGCCGCCGCCACGGCGGGACGCCCAGATGTTCGAGCGCCCCGGCGAGACTTCCTGCAGCGTGACGTTCCATCCGCGGGCGATGAGCCAGCGGGAGACGAACTCCACGGCCCGGCCCTCGTCGCGCGTCGGCGACGGAATGGCGAGGAGTTCGGCGGCGAGCGAGACGACGTCAGACATGATGGCAGAATCTATTGAGGACGTGCGGCGGACGGCAGTTGGACGGGACAGATTGGTGAGCCGATTCCCTACGCCAACCGCCGACTTGACAGGATACTCCCTGACATGTCTCTTAGTCGCCATCCAACGCCCTAACCCAACTGTCTCGCGCTGGATCATCGGCTGGCGACCGACGACGGACGCCGGGAGATCCAGCGGAGTAGCAGGCAGTTCCGTGCAGTCAGGCTCTCACTGATTCGCAGTCCGGAGGTCGTCCGTGCATCCCACCCCTCGCTTTCAGGCAGCTGTTCGCTGCCTGGCACTCGCCATTGCGTTCCTGTTCGCCGCCGGGCGAGCGGACGCGCAAACTGGCAAGATCACCGGCGTCGTGACCGACGCCGCATCGGGCCAACCGATCGAGGGCGCCCAGGTCCTGCTGCAAGGCACCGGCTACGGCCAGGTGTCCGGCGCCAATGGGCGTTTCTTCATTCTCGGCGTCCCCCCGGGCGACTACACCGTGCAGGCGCGCCGCATCGGCTACGGCACGCAGCAGACGACGGTGTCCATCGCGATTGACCAGACCCGCGAGCTCAACTTCAAGCTCTCCAACGCCGCCAACACCCTGCAGGCGGTCCAGATCCTGGAGAACCAGGAGAACCTGGTGGAGCTGAAGCAGACCGGCACGACGCAGTCCATCTCGCAGGAGGAGCTGCAGACGCTGCCGGTGCGCAGCATCAAGGACGCGCTGCAACTGCAGGCCGGCTTCACGGAGGTGCCGCAGGTCTCCACCGACCTGACGGCCTTCACCGCGGCACGCCGCCAGGGCATCACCGGCGTGCAGATCCGCGGCGGCCGCGCCGGCGAGACGATGACGCTCATTGACGACATCCCCGTCAACAATTTCCTCTTCGGCGGCCCCGCGCTCGACATCACCAACAAGGCGGTGGCGGGCGTCTCGACCATCAAGGGCGGCATGGAGCCGCAGTACGGCAACGCACTCTCCGGCGTCATCTCGACGGCGACGCGCGATGGCGGCACCACCATCCAGGGCGCGCTCGACTACGAGACGTCGAAGATCGGCAAGGCCTTTGGCGGCGTCTCCGACGGGCTGAAGGGCTACGACTTCATCGAGGGCTTCCTCTCGGGCCCGGTGCCGGCGACCAACAACAAGCTGCGCTTCGTGCTCGCCGGCCGCTCCACGGGCGGCGCGTTGCAGGTGCTCGAGTACGACAACAAGATCTACGATCCGTTCCTCAGCGACACCATGGCGCGCAACATCCATACGGCCGACCTGCTCTCCGGGTGGCGCGCGCAGGGCTACTCGACGGAACGCAATGCGTTCGGCAAGCTGACCTACCTCTTCGGCCCGACCACCAAACTGAGCCTGAGCGCGCTGCACTTCGAGAACGCCCGGATGAACGTGCAGTTCGATTGGGGACTCGAGGGGTTCAACCGCGCCAACCAGTGCGTGGACACGTATCGCAACACGTACAAGGGCGTGGACGTGGTGGACGCGTGCAACACCTTCTACGACACCGACCGCCTGACGCCGACCGGCCGCCCCACGGGCGCCGCCCGTGATGCCTACGTGGCGCCCGCGACGGTCAGCGAGGCGCGTGACCTGCTGACGGCACGCTTCGAGCAGACGGCGGGGCGCCTCAACTACAAGATCGTGATCGGCCAGCTGAGCGGACGCCGCGAGACATGCGCGACGTTCTTCTCGGGCGTCTGCATGGGCGAGCGCGTCGCCGACACGAATTTCAGCGGCCGCTTCGCCGTGGCCGGCGTCACTTCGGTGGACATCACGCCGACGGAGGGAACGGACGAGATCGCGGGGAACGACCGCAACACGACGCGCCTGGCGCGCTTCGACGTGCAGTACCAGGCCACCGATCACCACAACCTCGCCATGGGCCTGTTCTACCAGGGCCACGACATCTACTTCCGCGAGGTGCGCGACGTTGGCCTGAACAACATCCAGCTGCTGCCAAGCAACTATCAAGCGAAGCCGTGGGACGCGGCGGCCTATCTGCAGGACCGCATCGAGTACGACTTCCTCACGGTGCGCGTCGGTGCCCGATTCGACTACGGTCGCGCCGGCGGCATTTCGTTCAACAACCCGCTCGATCCGACCAACGGCACTACGCAGCTGACTGTCTGCACCGACCCGCAGCGTTTCGGCTTACCGGCCAACTGGGCGAGCGGCATTGACCCCGTCACCAAGCAGCCGGTTACGGGCATCGCCGCTTGCGGCCTGATCCCGAGCAAGGGCGACTCGGCACGCGATATGGCGTTTGGCGACGACATGGGCCAGGCGGCGGTGCGCCGCGCATTCAGTCCGCGCCTCGGCCTGTCGTTCCCGGTCACCGATCGGTCGAGTGCGTTCTTCAACTTCGGTGTCTACTACCAGAATCCGTTGTACAACAACGTCTACCAGGGCACCGGAATCGGCACGCCGGACGAGGGAACCGCCAAGGCCGCGCAGTTCGATGCACAGACGTTTGTTGGCAATCCCCGGCTTCGGGCCGAGCAGTCCGTGTCCTACGAGATGGGCTACGTCTCCGAGTTCGGGAAGGGAAGCAAGTACTCGCTGCAGTTCGTCGCCTACTCCAAGGACCAGTCCGGCCTCACGGGCGTCCGCACCGGTGGCTTCCTCCGCGGGTCGAACGCCCGCGTCTTCGACCCCGGCGTGACGTACGGCACGAACTCCCCGAGCTACACCGTGCTCGTGAACCAGGACTTCCAGACCGTGCGCGGCTTCGAGCTCGAGTTCCGCCGCCGCCTCAGCAATTTCTGGACGGGCCGCCTGAACTACGCGTACTCGCAGGCGACGACGAATGCCTCGCCGCCCGACCTCGAGACCCAGCGCACGACGGAAGAGGGTGACATCGTCGCCCGCAAGGAGATTCGCAGCGACATTGACCAGAACCACCAGCTCGGCGGGTCCATCAGCTTCATCGTCGCCAACAAGACCCCGGGCATCTGGGGCGGCCAGTACCTGAGGAACTCGTCGTTGTCGTTCACGACGCGCCTCGCGAGCGGCTTCCCGTACACGCCGTCGCTGACGTTCACCGGGTATGCGGCGGATCGCCTCGAGCGCAACAGCGGCTCGGCGCCGATGACGTTCACCATCAATGTGCAGGCGCAGAAGGACTGGACCGTTGCGAACGTCCGCTACGGTGCCTTCGTCCGCGTGAGCAATCTGCTCGACCGCAAGAACTGCAACCAGGTCTTCGCCACGACCGGCAATTGCAACGGGGGCGCGTCGCCGCAGGCGCGCCTGCGCGCTGGCAACTTCACCGGCGAAGGCGAGACGTCCACGTTCTTCGACCGCCCACAGTATCTCGCCGGTCGCCGGTCAATCAACGGCGGCGTCTCAATCAGCTTCTAATCCCGCGACGCCGGCGGGGCCCTCCCGCCGGCCGCACCTGAATCAGGAGTGCCACAGATGGATCGGTTTGGCAGATTCTCCCTTCGACGCCTGATGGCTGGACTCGGGGCCGCGCTGTTGGCGAGCGCCGGCTCCCTGCACGCCCAGGTGGCCGCCGAGACACATGCGGATGACGAGCCGGTGCCCACGATCGGCAAGAAGCCTTCGGGCTTTCCGATGTTCGGCCTCGGCGACTTCGCCCTCACCGGAATGCGCGCGGGCGGCAATTCGTATTGGAAGACCACCTCGAACGGCCCGTCCGACGACAACACGCTGTTCAGCGCGGGCTTGCCGGGCCGCATTATCAGCCGCGGCGTCGGCGGCTGGTTCGAGTTGCAGATCTGGATGGCCGCCTCGCGCGGCGACTGGTCGCGCTTCCGCGACGTCGTCCCCTCGCTCGAGAGCGTGAAGGGTGGCGGCTGGAACCATCGCACGCAGTTCTCGCGCTGGACCTCCGACCGCCGGGGACTCGCGTTCACCGGCCGGGACGGTTCGGTGGGCTCGCTCTTCAGCGGCGTCACCTCGGAGCGCGGCACCGGCTCCTGTCGGGACAACGGCGCCGCCGCCAACTCGTTCATTGCCGCAGGCCTTCCTCTGCTCGCCGGCTCCGACTGCCCGGATACATGGGCGGGGAGCACGTTCGATGGCGAGCGCCCCGTCCCGGACTCGGTCTGGCTCAACAACTTCAAGGCAAACCCGAGCGGCTTCACGTGGGATGACTGGAAGATTCCGGCCTCCCGGCGCGCGCAAGACAAGCTGTACGGCGCCTTCCAGACTTTCGGCTCGGCGGTGGACTATGGCCGCGAGCAGCGTGCGCTGTTTGGCTCCGTGATCCCGGGCGGAAGCGGCGCGCCGATCAAGGAAGGCTATCCCATGGGCATCGAGTGGCGCTTCGAGGCGTGGACGTACGCCGTCCCGACCGTCGCGGACGCGATGTTCTGGAAGGCGAACATCATCAACCGCAGCGCCGAGGTGTATGGCGTCGGCCTCAACTACGACTCGCTCTTCCTCGGCTTCATGGGACGTCCGTTCCCCAGCGGTACGCAAGCCCCGACCGTTTATGTGGATCTGAAGCGCCAGGCGATTATCGGCTCGATGATCAACCAGAACGGCACCAACTGTTATGGCGCCAATCACGGCGCCAACGTCACCGGCGGTTACTCCGCCGGCGGCCTGCTCACGGCGCGCCTCTGTTTGTCGAACACCTCCACGGCGCGCGGCAGCAACGGCACGTACCAGGCGATGGTCCTCTTCAAGAGTCCCCTCGGCGACCTGCGCAACAAGAAGTTCACCGATCCGTCATCGCCGTTCTACAATCCCGCGCATCCCGATCGCGGCGACACGCTGCTGTTCAACCAGCTCAACGCCTGCGGCTTCACCTGCGTCACGTCCAACGGCATCGGCGTCAGCGCGCGCGCGACGTACGGCGCCCTCACGAACAACGAAGCCGACATTTTTGCCGCGGTACGCCCGCCGTCGGAGTGGAGCGCGCAGGGCTACTTCGACATGTTCCACAACTACGACTTCCCGACGCGGTGGAGCCCGCAGACCGGGCGCGCCGGCGGCTTCGCCCGCTACGTGCCGCCGGGCAACTGGGACTACAACAAGGATGGGAAGCTCGACACGCTGAAGGTCTTCCACTGCACGGACCCCGTCGCGTCGCAGAATCTCGGCGGGTGCGTCGTGCCGTTCTCCGACACGACGCTCGGCGGCTTCCCGGCGACGATCCACAACAACTATTTCGCCGGCGCGGGTCCCGTCAAGCTGAAGGCGGGTGACACGACGAGCTTCTGGGTGGCGTACCTGTCCACCACCGATTCCACGGCGCTCGAGAAGCTGATTGACAACGTGACCGGCCTCTACCAGAACTTCTGGCTGAGCCCGGAGCCGCCCTGCCCCGTCAATGTGGTGTCGGCGGTCCCGACCGGCGGCAACCGGCAGTTCGACACGTTCCTGCGCCTCTACTTCGACCAGTCGCACAACGAGTGCCAGGACAAGTTCCTTGTCGAGCAAGCCAAGATCCTGAAGGCGAGCACCACGCCGTCGGATGTGCGACTGAAGGTCTACAATCCGCACATCGTCAACAACATCCGCAAGATCGCGCTCCCCCGCGGCGTGATTCTGCGCGATACGGTGGCCGTGGACACGCTGCCAGCCACGCAGGTTGCCTGTTCGTCGGCCGCGACCTTCAATGCGGCGCTTTGTCGCGTCGTCGTTGACACGTCGCTGGGCGTCATTGACTCCCTCCTGGTGTTCAAGTCGTGCACGGGCGGCGCCACCTATACATCGTCGGGCGGCACGAACTGCTACCCGACGGTGTCGCGTGACGCGGCGGGCGGTCCCACGCGGTACCCGTGGCAGCGGTATGCGACCTTGACCCGCGGCAGCAACGGGTTGTGGCCGTCCGTCTATAGTGACGGCAACATCACGGGCGGCCTGACCTACACCTATGTCATCGTCGGCCAGTCGTTCCCCGCCTCGTGGGACATCGTAGAACTGAAGAACGGACAGTACATTCCGACCAAGTACACCATCCGGCCGGCCACGCTGAACGGCCTCTCGGCCAACACGGCCAACCGGAACGTGGCGTCGGTCTACATCCCGGTGAGCCGGCAGGCGGGGTCCACCGCGTCGAGCATCACGCTCGCGCCCATCGCCAACGACACCATCGCCTCGTATTCGATCACGACGCGCATCGAGAAGACCGTGCGCGGCAAGGACCCGATCGTCGGCCGCGTGGTGTTGTCGGATTCGGCCGAGGTGGAGGCTTTCTACCAGAGCGCCGCGGCGACCGTGCCGACCAAGACGACCGTGCGGCTGTTCCAACTCGGCGACTCGGGTACGGTGGGAGCCACCAAGCGTTACGCCGTGCGCAAGGAGGAGTACACCGTCAACGGGAGCGTGGACATTGCCGGTGCGCCGGCGATGTCCGAGGTGGTGAGCGGGACCAGCAAGACGGTCTTCGCCCGCTTCCGGTCCCCGGTCAAGCGCCGGCTGCAGCTGACGTTCCTTCAGGGCGGCGTGCCGATGTACGTGTCGGACACGATTTCCGCGTCCGACGACAACACGCCGCCGGCCACGCTCGCCAATCCGGACTACGTGGGCATGTTCTTCGTGCTCGACACCACCCGCCAGCGTGCGCTGCGCGGCACGTTCTGGCAGGCGCAAGGGTTGCCGGTGCAGCTCTCGGGCACGGCGCCGACCCTCGGGTGGGTGCCCGGCACCGTGCGCGACACCGCGGCATACACGCGCTACCAGGTCACCTTCAGCGGACGCGAATTCGGGCCGGGGTATCCGTTCACCTTCGACCGGACCAACCAGGCCAAGCTGGCGGCGGACTATGCGGCTTCGCTGGCGGCGCGCACCAACGCCGGCAAGACCGACAACTCGGCGGCCGCGGCGGCCGCGCTGAACCTGGCGCTCGGCCGCTCGAACATCACCACCGATTCGCTGGCCTCCATCGGCATTCCGTTCTCGATCAAGAACTCCTACCTGAATGCCAACGTGTCGGTGGCGGTGCTCAAGAGTTCGCGCGTCACCAACGTGCTGCTCGGCACGAACGCCGACACGCTGCGCGTGCCGGCGCCCGCCGACCAGTGGATTCCGGGCGACCAGCTGTACTTCATTGAAACGTTCAAGATCGTGCGCCACGACACGGTCACGGTGTCGCCGCTGGTGCGGCGCATCCGGCTCGTGAACGGCGTCCCGGACTCGATCAGCGTCTCCCGCGTCACGTGGGGGCCGACCCGCCTCGCCTGCGGCACGCCGGTCACCTGCAACCCGCTCAGCGGCGTTGGCGGCACGGGGTACACGGCGACCAACGCCGGCCAGGCGCTGAACGTGCTGTACTACCGCCCGATCCGCGGCATGCCCGCCTTTACGTACAGCATCACGCCTGAAGTGGCGGGCGAGAACATCACCGCCGTGAAGGACGGCGACTTGTCGCTCGTGAAGGTCGTGCCGAACCCGTACATCATGTTCTCGCACTACGAGCAGACGGCGGGGCTGTCGCGCCTGATGTTCACCCACCTGCCGCCGACGGGGACGATCCGCATCTACACGGCGTCGGGCCAGCTGGTGCAGCAGCTCACGTGGACGCCGTCGGACCTGCAGCGCAACTGCCGGGCCACGGTCAACACCACCCAGTGCAACGATGCGGGTGACCTGATGTGGAACATGCGCACGCGCGAAGACCTCGAGGTCGGGCCTGGCTTCTACATCTTCGTCGTGAGCACCGAGGTTGGCGGCAAGAAGGCCGACAAGCTCGGCAAGTTCGTGATCATCCGCTAACCGGGGCGACGACTCATGAGACTTCATCCTATTCGCCTGGCCGCCGCGATGACCCTCCTCTGGGGGGCGTCGCTGGCGGCGCAGGGGACCATCATTGTCCCGGAAGCGACCGACCGCACGTCACGCGTCGGCACGCGCGGGGCCAACTTCCTCGAGATCTCTGTCGGCGCACGGGCGACCGCCCTCGCCTCGTCGGTCGTCTCGCAGATTGACGGCCCGGAGGCGCTGTTCTGGAATCCGGCCGGCATCGTCACGAGCACCGACATCTCGGCCATCGTGAGCTACATGCAGCTGTACGGCAGCAGCAGCGGCATCACCAACACCGCCGCAGCGCTCACCGTGCCAATCGGCCAGGGCGCTCTCGGGCTGGCCTTCACGCAGTTCAGCTCGGGATCCATTGACCGGACGACCGAAGTTGCGCCGGACGGCGATGACCCGGCCTTCCCTGGGCAGTTCTCGTACACCGGGTCGGCGCTCGCGCTGCAGTACGCGCGCAATATCACCGACCGCCTCGCGGCGTCGGCCGGCATTCGCGTGGTGCAGGAGGGCATTGATTTTGCCCAGAACTCGTACTTCGGGTTCGACCTCGCGACGCGCTTCCGCACCGGCCTCTACGGGCTGAGCGTCGCGGCGGCGATCACCAACATCGGTCCGAGCAACCGGTTCACGGGGAGCGGCATCGAGCGGCGCGTCTCGGCCCCGCGCGAGAACGGCTTCGCCACCGGCGGCTCCATTCCGGTGCAGTTCGCCACGCGCCAGGTGCAGCTCCCCACCGGCTTCCGAGTCGGCCTCGAGTCGCACCTGCTCGGCGACGCCGAGGCGCTGTTTGGCGCGAGCAAGGTGCACGCGCTGAGCGGCGAACTCGACTTCTTTGACGCCATCGACACCGACGTGCAGCCGTCCATTGGCTTCGAGTACGGCTACAAGTCGAACTACTTCCTGCGCGCCGGCAAGCGCTGGTTCAACGAGCAGCACGCCCCATGGAAGTTCGCCGACGGCCTGTCGTTCGGCGGCGGCGTGAGCATCCCCGTGCTCGGACGCAAGGTGACGCTGGACTACGCATATACGACGATGGGCGAGCTGCAGAACAACCAGGTTCTCAGCTTCCACGTCGGCAAATAATCACCCGGAGACCAACA
>JAJZRK010000086.1 GCA_021802745.1 bacterium | reverse complement strand
GCCGGCTGGGCGCACGACGCCTGGGGCATGACCGGAATGCTCGGGGCCGAGGTCATCACGGTGGCGGCGGCGCTGGCGGTGTTTTCGGTGGTGTCGCGACGCGTGCTCGCCTGATGGTGCGCCCGAGGCGCGGGGAGGCTCACTCCGCACGCGACGCAGGCATCGGCCGTCGGCCGCCGCGATGATCGAGATCGGCCTCATCTCCGACACGCACGGCCTGTTGCGCAGCGAGGTGCACGAGGCGCTCTCGGGCGTCGCGATGATCCTGCACGCGGGCGACGTGTGCGGCGAGACGATCCTCGATGAGCTCGCGCTCATCGCCCCCGTGCAGGCCGTCTACGGCAACTGCGATGCGCCGTGGGATCCGCTCCTCGCGCAAGAACGCGTTGTCGAAGTCGAGGAGGTGCGCATCCACGTGTCGCACGGCCATGAGGTGGGCCGCCCGAACGCCGAGCGATTGATGGCGAAGTACCCGGGCTTCGACGTGCTCGTCTACGGCCATACGCACGTGCAGAAGGTCGAGCGCGTGGGCGACGTGCTGGTGATCAACCCCGGCGCGGCCGGCCCGCGCCGCTTTGACTTGCATCCGAGCGTGGCGCGGCTGCGCATCGCGGATGGCGTAGCGGACGTTACGCTGGTGACGCTTCCGGATTGAGTTCGCGGCGCAGCGCCTGCGCCCGCGCCGGCGCCGGGCCCGGCGATCGCGGCCCGACCGCCCCCGGCACGCGGGCGACGTCGAGGAGAACAAAGTTCGGCCCCTTCGTCGCGAGGATCCCCGCAACAGCTTGCGTCCACTCTTCTGCGTCACTGAACCGGAAGATCGAGCGGAACCCGCACGCCTTGGCGATGCCAATGAAGTCCACGTTGCTCCCATCGGCGCGCGCGAGCGCCGACCCCGGCGTGGGCTGGGCGCCCGTGACTTCATACACGCCGTTGTCTTCGAGAATCAGCGTCAGGTTCGCCGGCGCCGCCGCGGTGATGGAGACGAGCGCGCCCAGGTGCATCAACGTGGCGCCGTCGCCATTGACGACGATCACGCGGCGCTGCGGCTGCGCGAGGGCGAGGCCGAGCCCGATGGAGGGGGCGGTGCCCATGCTCGACGGCACCAACGGGAGGTCCAGCGGCCCGGCGCCGAGCACCATCCACTCGCGGGCGGCGCCCATGCTGGTGATCACCACGTCGTCCACGCCGCGCGCGCGATGCAGCGCGAGCAGGGCGTCGTGGAGCGGCATCTGCGCGTTGGTCTGGCTCATGCCTTGCCCTCCGCGATGAGCGCCGCGCCGGGCTTCCCGGCGTCGCGGCACGCGTCGTAGTGCGCGCGGATCTCCCCGAGCTGCGTGGGTGCCTTGATCAGCCGATACGCGATGTGCCAGGCATCGAGCACCGGCTCGGTGAAGACGAGGCACGTGTCGCCGGGCAGCGTGGACTGGTTGAGGTAGCTGCGGTACCCGATGAGGGAGAAGATCGGCATGCGCCAGTCGTGCAGGATGTTCCGCAGCGAATCCCCGCTCTCGAACATCCCGGTGCACTGGATCAGGACCAGCGGCGTGGCGCCGCCGAGGTAGAGGCCGCCGGCAACGGCCCACGCTTCCCCCTCGCGGCAGACGCGCACGAGCTGCAGGTCGAGCGACGCTTCGATGGCGGGATGCCACGCGCCAATGGTGCTGTCGGCGATCGAGACGACGTGAGTGATGCCCATCGAACGGAACAGCGCCGCCATCTCATCGCCTGAAAACATCGCAAGTCCACCAGTTGTACGAGGGCACGGGCGCCACGACTCGGGAATGCCGCCCCTGCGCCTGCACGCAATCTCGCTCGCCATCGAAGGCGGGCGCAACCGGTCGGCGGTCTTGCACCTCGCCTCACCCAGAAGGACTACGCCCTTCGGCCGAGTTCATTTTCCGGCCGCCGCGGCTATCGTGCGAAGAGCGCGGGCGCCCGCCCGATGCGTTCCCTGTCGCGGAGGCGTTGTCATGTCGCCATCACTTGCTCCCCTCTCGCGCGCTGTCCGCACGGCGGCGCTCCTTGGTCTCGCCGCCACGGGCTTGTCCTGTGCGATTTCCCAGCAGCAGGAAGTGCAGCTGGGCGCGACGTACGCCACGCAGATTGACACGCAGCTGCCGCTCATTCGCGACACGCGAGTGGTCGGGTACGTCACGGCCCTCGGCAACCAGCTCGCCGCCGTCACCGACACGCGCGGCCTCACCTGGCATTTTGCCGTGGTGGACAGCAAGGAAGTGAATGCGTTTGCCGTGCCGGGCGGCTGGGTGTACGTGAATCGGGGACTCATCGCGCGCGCCGCCACCATGAACGAACTGGCCGGAGTGCTCGGTCATGAGATTGGGCACGTGACGCGGCGCCACAGCGTGCAGCAGATGCAGCAGGCGCAGGGGATGAACGGCGGGCTCATGGCGCTCTGCACGCTCACGAAGGTCTGCGACAGCGGGGCCAGCCAGTCCGCCATCAACCTCGGTGGGACCGCGCTGTTCGCGAAGTTCAGCCGTGAAGACGAAGCACAGGCCGACGAGGAAGGGGTAGCCACGCTGGTCAAGGCCCGCATCCACCCCAACGGCATCCCGGCAATGTTCCGCATCCTGCTTGCCGAGCGGCAGTCCAATCCGTCGGCGGTAGACGCCTTCTTCGCGACGCACCCGCTCGAGGAGTCCCGCATCGTCGCGACGACCAAGCAGATCGCCGCCTACCCGGCGGCAACGCTGCGTGGCCTGCAGGTGGATTCGGACGCGTACCAGCTGATGAGGCGGCAGCTGAATTCACTGCCCCCGTCCCCGACGCCGAAGGCCGTGGCGAAGTAGTCGGCAATCACCACCAGCCGTGGAGCGGGAGGGCGGCGCGGCCGGCGCGTGCGAGAGCCGCGGGAAGGTGGCTTGGCCGAAGCTACAATAGCCGCGGGATCGCCGCGCGCCGGAGCGCGCGACGCGGGTGTCAGGCCGTGCGCGAGACGGGTGAAGGCGCAAACGCCGCGGTGCGCTCGAACTCCTGCGGGAAGCGCGTGAACCAGCTCGTCACGAGGAGCAGTTCGTCAATCTCGTGCGACGGCACGGTACCGTCGGTGCGTTCCACCGGCGCGAAGATGCCCGCCACCTTCGCGTCGAAGGCGCGACGCTCGTCCGCCGTGCGGGGCGCGGGGACCACGGCGCGCACGCGCCCGCGGCGAATCACGTAGCTGACCTCGTCTCCCTGCAATGACGCCGGCGTGTACACGAACGACAGCGACTCCACCGCGAACCGCAGTCGCGCAAATTGCGCGCGCAGCGACTCCAGCCGAGTGATCTTGTCGCGCAGGGCGGCGGCGCGCTCGAACTCGAGCTGGTCGCTCGCCGCCTCCATCGCGCCGCGCAGTGCCGCGACGGGAACGTCATTGGCCCCCTCGAGAAAGGCGCGCGCCAGCGAGAAGCGCGCGGCGTAGTCGTCGCGGCGGACCGCCGCGACACACGGCCCGAGGCACTTCCCGATTTCATGGCGGATGCACCCCGGCGAGCGCGGAGCGGGAAACAGGTCCGCCTGGTCGGCGAAGTGCATCGGCGTGTCGAGCGCGCAGTCACGAAGCCCGAGTGCATCGTTGAGTTCGCGCAGCGCCTCGGTGAGCTGCACCGCGCCGTGAAATGGCCCAAAGAAGACGCCCCCGTCGTCATGGCCCGCGCCGCGCACCACCCGGAACGACTCGGCGGCGCCGCGCGCCACGCGAATGAATGCAAAGTGCCGGGCGTCACGCTTGCCGGCCACATTGTGGCGGGGGCGGTATCGCTTGATGCGCTTGAGCTCCTCGAGCAGCGAGGCGAACTCGCTGGGCACGTACTCCCACTGGATCGCGGCCGCCTCGCGCAGGATGCGTGCCCCCTTGTCGGCCGGGTATTCTGCGCCGAAGTAGCTGAGCAGCCGCGTGCGGAGCTTCTTCGACTTGCCGACGTAGATGATCTCGCCATCGGCCGAGCGCATCTCGTAGACGCCGGGAAAGTCGCGCGCTTCGCCCTTTACCCGTGCCAGGATCTCCGCCGCGCGCTCCTTGGCGTCGGCGGCCGATGGCAGGAAGGGCGGGCGCGCTCGGCGCCGGCTCATGAACGGCGCCTCATGCGATGCGTCTCATCGCTGGCACGCGGCGCACCAGACCGTCGCGCGTCCGCCAATCGCATGGCTCGACTTCAGCGTCGCGCCGCATCGCGTGCACGGCTGGCCGCCGCGGCCGTACGCCTGCAACTGCGACGCAAAGCCGCCGCGGGCGCCGAACGCGTCGCGATAATCGCGAAACGACGTGCCGCGTGCCGCCACGGCATCGCGCAGCACGGCGGTGAGCTCGTGGTGCAACGCCTCACGCTCCCGGCGAACAAGCGACGACGCCTGGCGCGACGGGCGAATCCCCGCGCGCCACAGCGCCTCGTTCGCGTAGATGTTCCCGACCCCCGCCAGCCGCGCCTGGTCCATGAGCACCGCTTTGATGGCCTGTTTCGTGCCCCGAAGACATCCCGAAAATCGCTCCGCGGTGAAGTCCGGGTCAAGCGGCTCGGGGCCGAGTGCGCCGCTCCACTGGGCAAACGCCTCGGGCGAGAGAAAGGCAACCGTGCCCAGCCGGCGCACGTCGGTGTAGTGCAGCTCGCGACCGTCGTCGAGCGGCAGGCGCACGCAGGCGTACGCGTCCGCAGCCCGAGGGGCGCCGAGGATCAGGGCCCCCGTGAAGCGCGGGGTCACCACGAGAGAGGAGCCGTCGTCGAGCGAGAGCACCACGCTCTTGGCGCGGCGCCATGCACGGGCGATGGTGCGCCCGGCGACGAGCCGCGCCAACGCGGTGGTCGCCGAGCGCGAGGTGAGGGTGCGCGAGTTGCCGGCGCGAGTGCTCACGCCGCGAGCGCCAACGCCGCGCAGGACATCCGGACGCACGACCTCCACGCTGCCTATCTGTAGTCCGGCGATCGCCGCGTCGAGGTCGCGGGCGATCGTCTCGGTCTCAGGAAGCTCCGGCACCGCGGGCGAGTTCGCGCCAGCCGATGTCGCGGCGGAACTGCTTGCCGTCGAACATGATGTTTGCGCTGGCAGCGGCGCTCTTTTCGCGCGCGGCCGCCATGGACGGCGCGAGCGCGGTGACGGCGAGCACGCGCCCACCGGCGGTGCGCAGCGCGCCGTTGTCGTCGCGTCGCGTCCCGGCGTGGAATACAATCACGTCGTCGCCCCGCGCGGTAATCGCAATCTCGTCGCCGCTGCGCACCGTGCCGGGGTATCCGTGCGCCGCGAGGACGGTCGTGACCGACGCACCCGGGCGCCAGCGATGCGGGGGATGGCCCGCGAGCGACTCGCCGCGGGCGACCGCGAGCATCGGCTCCAGCAGCGACGACTCGAGCAGGGGCAGAATGGCCTGCGTCTCCGGGTCGCCAAAACGGCAATTGAACTCGACCACCTTGATGCCCTGCGGGGTGAGCATCAGGCCCGCATACAACAGACCTGTGAATGGACGACCGGCCTCGCGCATCGCCGACAGCGTGGGCAGGAAGACCTTCGCCACGGTCTCGTCAATCAGCGCGGGCGGCGCGATGGAGACGGGGCAGTACGCCCCCATCCCGCCAGTGTTCGGCCCGGTATCTCCCTCGCCGATCCGCTTGTGGTCCTGCGCGGCGATCATCGGCAGCACGTGCGTGCCGTCGGTCAACGCAAACACCGACAGCTCCTCGCCGGTCATGAACTCCTCGACGAGCACTTCGGCTCCGGCGGCGCCAAACGCGTTGTCCACCAGCATGCTGTCCACGGCCGCTTCGGCGTCGGCGATGGTCTGGGCGACGATCACGCCCTTGCCGGCCGCAATCCCCGACGCCTTGACGACGACGGGCGCGCCGAGCCGCCGCACCTCGGCCTTCGCCGCGGCTGCGTCGGTGAAGGCGCGCGCCATCGCCGTGGGCACGCCCGCCGCGAGCA
Organism: bacterium; assembly: GCA_021802745.1. The sequence continues at coordinate 7,173 of JAJZRK010000086.1, read as the reverse complement.
TCAACTCCTTGGCGAACCGCTTGGACGTCTCAATCTCGGCGGCCGCTTTGGTTGGGCCGAATGCAGGAATGCCGAGCATGCGCAGCCGATCCACCAGCCCGAGTTCGAGCGGCGCCTCGGGGCCGACCACCACCAGCTCGGTCCCCTCGCGCTGCGCGAGCGCGCAGATCCCCTCGACGTCGGTGGCGGCGACCGGTTCGCAGCGTCCCAGCGCCTCAATGCCTGGGTTGCCGGGCGCGGCAATCAGGTCGAGGTACGGGTCGTCCTGGCAGACCTTCCACGCCAGCGCGTGCTCGCGGCCGCCCCCCCCGACGACGAGGATCTTCATCGCGAACCGGTCTTGAAGGCGTCGGTGAACGCGTCCTTGGCCCGGCCGAGGATCTCGGTCGCCTTGGCGGCGGCGGCCTTGGCCTGCTCGCCGTAGTACTCGCCGGCCGCGCGGAAGTCGGCGCCGACTTCCTGCGCCGTCGGGCGCACGTCGCTGCGCTTCTCGTACTCGCCCGCGATGACCTTGTCGTAGCGGCCGGCGTCAATATACCGCTGGAGCTCACCGGCGCGGACGGTGTTGAATGGATGCTCGCGGAAGGCCGTGTTGAGCACCTGCAGCACCTTGTCCCAGGCGTCGCCCTGCGTCTCGTACTCGGCGGCCTGCTCCATGAAGGCGTCGAGATCAATCGTATGCCCGTGCGCCGGGCCGCCGGCGACCTTCAGGAACGTCATCATCACCGCCCGCCGGTCCTGCATGGCGAGCAATGAGGCGCGATCCGACGAGAGCTCGCTCTTCCGGTACCACTCGAGGAAGGCCATCTGGAACGGGAACATCACGGCGACGGCAACAAACGGGAGGGCGCCGAGCCCGAACGTCATGAGGATCGTGGCGACGGTGCGATAGAGCACGTGCCCGCTCATGATGTGCCCCACCTCGTGGGCGATGAGCACCTTCTGCTCGTCGCGCTCGAGGTGCTCGAGCGTCCCCGAGTTGATGACGATGAACGGCTTGTCGAAGCCGAGCGCCGCGGCGTTGATGAGCGGCGACATCGTCACGTAGAGCTCCGGGCGCTCGTGCCAGTCGAGCGTCTCGAGCACCTCGGTGAGCATGGCGTCGAGTTCGGGGCGCTGCTTCGGGCCGCAGCGCACCGCGTTGGCGAGGAAGAGCTGGCGCAAGCCGCGCTCGCCGAAGAAGGCGGCGATCTTGCGCACCACCGAGTCGAAGCCGGGGACGGCGCGCAGCGCGTTGAGCGCGGCGCGGTCGGCGGGATGCTCCCACGTCGTGGGGGCGATGTCGGTCAGGATCACGCGGGTGGCCATGAGTTCTCCTCGAAAGGCGGCGGTGGCGAATGCACTACCTACGGCGCCCCGCCGCGCGAAGTTCCGGCCCTACAGTCCCTTGAAGGCCTGCTCCAGGTCGGCAATCAGGTCGTCGGCATCCTCGACGCCGGTCGAGAGGCGGATCAATCCGTCGGTGATCCCCATCTCGTTTCGCCGTTCCGGCGGCACCGATGCATGCGTCATGGACGCGGGGTGGCTGATCAGGCTCTCGACCCCGCCCAGCGACTCGGCGAGCGAATAGACATGCGTGCGGCCGAGCACGGTCGCGGCGTTGTCCTTGCTCCCCATCTCCACGCTGATCATTCCGCCAAAGCCGGTCATCTGCTTCCTGGCCAGCGTGTGCTGCGGGTGCGTGGGGAGGCCGGGATAGATCACGCGCTCGGCGCCCCACCGGTTGGCGAGCCATTCGGAGACGCGCTTGCCGTTGGCGTCGTGCGCCTTCATGCGCAGGGCAAGCGTCTTGGTGCCGCGGAGCGTGAGCCAGGCATCCATCGGCCCCGGCACCGCGCCGGCGGCATTGGCGATGAACTGCAGCCGGTCGGCAAGCGCGTCGTCCGGCGTCACGGCGATGCCGCCCACCATGTCGGAGTGGCCGTTGAGGTACTTGGTGCTCGAGTGGTAGACAATGTGCGCGCCGAACTCGATGGGACGCTGGAAGGCGGGCGTGGCAAAGGTGTTGTCCACGACGAACAGCACGCCGCGGCGCCTGGCGATCTCGCCGACCGCGGCGAGATCGGAAATCCACATCATCGGATTGGTGGGCGTCTCGACGAGGATGGCCTTGGTCTTCGCCGTGATGGCATCCTCGATGCGCTGCGGATCGCGCGTGTCCACGAAGGTGAACGTCATGCCCATGCGCCGCAGGATCTTGTCGAAAAGCCGGAACGTGCCGCCGTAGACGTTTTCGCCGGAGATGATGTGATCGCCGGCGTCGAACAGCTTCATGATCGAGTCGAGGCAGCCCATCCCGCTGGAGAACGCGAAGCCGTGGCGGGCTCCCTCGAGCGCCGCGACGTTGCGCTCGAGCGCCTCGCGCGTGGGGTTCTTGCCGCGGGCGTATTCGTAGCCCTTGTGCACGCCCAGCGCGTCCTGCACGTAGGTGGAGGTCTGGTAGATCGGCGGCATGATGGCGCCGGTCGTGGGATCAGGGCGCTGGCCCGCGTGAATGGTCCGCGTCGCAAAGCGCGCGTTGAGGTCTTCGTCGAACACCCGCGTCATGCCGGCTCCAAGGGCTGAATGGATTGCGTGAAAGATAGCCGAGGGAGGCGGGGTCGCGAGTCTGGGAAATTGCCGTGTGCCGCGACGCAGACTGACGAGGTGTAGTCTGGCGCGCTGCAGACTGGCGCGATGCGGACTGGCATGACGCAATGCGCCGCCGTGCGAGAATCGCTACTCCGCTCGCTCGAAGGCGCCGTCGGGACGCTCGCGCACCGACAGGTACGTCGGGAGCCAGCCGTCGGCGGCCTGTGCTGGCACGTTGGCTGAATGCAGGGCTCCCTTGCTGATCAGGTCGCCCCGAAGCCAGAGTTCGCCGGCGGCGCCGCGAGCGATGGGTGCTCCCGAGTGCGCGTCGCGAACGGAAACCTGAAGGCCGGGAAACGGCACCCCCAACGCACCGCGCCGATTCGGGAAATGCGGGGCGTTGAAGAGGGCGAGCGGCGCTTCGGGCATCCCGATGGCCTGGCGCAGCTCAACGCCCGTCAGCCGGTGCCACTCCTCCTGCAAACCGACGGTCACGTCGCCAAGACAGACGCAGACGCGCAGCACCGGCGTGGCGAACACGAGTCCGTGCGCCTCGATGGCCGCGGCTATCGCCGCGTACATCGCCGCGTCTCCCACGAGAATCGAGACGTCCGTTGCGGCAATCGCCCGCACCGCCGCTGACGCCTCGAACGCTGGCATTGTGGTGACGCGCGCACCGGCGAGCAAAGGGGCCGCGATCGTGAAGGCCAGTCCCGCCAGGTCGTGGGGTGGAAGCATGGCCAGCACGTGGTCGCCCTTGATCATTGACGTGGCATCCACCGCGCCGCGCGAGAGCGCAAACACGTTGCGGTGCGTGAAGGCCACGCCGCGCACGGCGGCGGAGGGTGAGTCGTAGCTGATCACGCATTCCTCCTCGCTCCCCGCGTCTTCCTCGCCCTCGAGGTCGAGCCCGAAATGCGAGCCGAGATCAACGACGGTCTCGACGCCGCGCGCGATCACCGTCGCGGTGCGCGGCGCGTCGTCGAGGAGAACGACGGCTCGGTCATCCGACGGCAGCCGCGTCGCCAGGGCGCGAGTGGTGAAGACGGCTCCGACACTGGCATCCGCAAGGATCGCGGCGAGCTGATCGCGACCGGCGGTTTGCGGCAGGAGCGCGGCGCCCCGCCCATCGCTGGCGGCGAGCGCCGTGACGAGCGCCCCACTCGGCGGCAGCAGGATGGCGCTCCGCCGGCCCGCCAGCGCGCGCACGAGCGGCGCCGAACGCTGGAGCAGCGTGAATCCGGCGGCCACCGCCCCAGCGGCGGGAGCGCCATCCACGCGGCCGCCGCCGGCGGCGAGGGCGATGGGGAGCAGCGAAAGCGGGTTGGAGATGGGAAGGAAGACGGTAGACGGTGGACGGTGGACGGTGGACGGTAGACGGTCGAAAAGGACGCACTGTCGCGCCGGGCATCTACCGCGTTGGTGCATCCCAATGGGCAAATTGGACGAGCGGCCGTCGGCGCGTCTACCCTCCACCCTCCACCGTCTACCGTCTACCCTCTACCCTCTGCACTTTTCTCCCATGACTGACCCCCGACTCATGATCTCCGTCTCCGGCATCCGGGGGCGCGTGGGCTTTGGCCTCACGCCGGAAGTGGTGGCCCGGTACGCCGCGGCGTTTGGCGCGTACTCGCTCAAGCACGGGCATGGCACGGCCGTCGTGCTGGGGCGCGACTCGCGCGTCTCGGGACCGCTCTTTCATCAGGTGGCGCGCGCGGCGCTCGAATCGGTGGGGGCCGATGTCATTGACCTGGGCATCACCACCACGCCGACCCTGCAAATGGCGGTCGAGCATCACCACGCCGCGGGCGGCCTGGGCATCACCGCCAGCCACAATCCGATCGAGTGGAACGCCCTGAAGTTCATCGGGCACGACGGGCTGTTCCTCAGCGCCGACGCCAATCAGGCGATGCGCGCGCTCGTAGACGACATCCCCTACGCGACCTACGACAAGCTCGGCGTGACGCGCTTCGACAGTGACGCCGTGGCGCGGCACCTCGATGCGGTGCTCGCCCTCCCGATGATCGACGCCGCCGCGATCCGCGCGCGCAAGTTCCGCGTGGCGTACGATGCCTGCCGCGGCGCCGGCGGCATCATCATCCCGCGCCTGCTCGAACTGCTCGGATGTGAGGTGACCGCCATCGAACTCGAGCCGGACGGCCGCTTCCCGCGGCCGCCGGAACCGGTGGCCGCCAACCTCGGGCCACTCGCCGCGCTGGTGAAGCAGACCGGCGCCGACATCGGCTTCGCCACCGACCCCGACGTGGATCGCCTCTCCCTCGTGGACGACTCCGGGCGCCCGATCGGCGAGGACTACACGCTCGCGCTCGCGGCCCGCGTCGTGCTCAAGCACCGGCGCGGCGTGGTGGTGACGAACCTGTCAACGAGCCTCGTGGTGGACGACCAGGCGGCCGAGCACGGCGCCATCGTCGTGCGGGCGCCCGTGGGCGAGGTGAATGTCGCGCTGGCCATGCGCGCCGCCGGCGCCGTGGTCGGCGGGGAAGGCAACGGCGGCGTCATCCTCCCCGAGCTGCATCTCGGACGCGACGCGCCGCTCGGCATCGCACTCATCCTCCAGATGCTCGTGGACGCGGAGGAGCCGCTCTCGGCCGTCATCGCGCGCTATCCGTCGTACACGATCCTCAAGGACAAGCTGGACCGGCCGGCGGTGCCGCTCGATGCGGTGTACGCCGCCCTGCGCGACGCTTTCCCCGATGCCGTCGTGGACACGCAAGATGGCCTGCGACTCGGCTGGCCGGGGCGCTGGCTGCACGTCCGCCCGTCCGGCACCGAGCCCATTGTGCGCGTCATCGCCGAGGCGAACAGTGCGGACGCGGCACGGGTACTGGTTGAGCGCGCCCGCCAACTGCTCGCGACACTCGCGCGCTGATCCCTCGCAACGAGATCCCCCATGTGCGGCATCATCGGTTACATCGGCACCAAGGAGGCGACGCCCTTCCTCATCGAGGGGCTGAAGCGCATGGAGTATCGCGGATATGACTCCGCGGGCGTGGCGGTCATTGACGGCAGCACGCTCGCCACGCGCCGCGCGGCGGGGAAGATCGCGCGGCTGGAGAGCGCGCTGGCGGCCGCTCCCGTCGCCGGCCGCTGCGGCGTGGGCCACACGCGCTGGGCCACGCACGGGCCGCCCACCGAGCGCAATGCGCATCCGCACCTGAGCAAGGACGGCACGGTGGCCGTGGTGCACAACGGCATCATCGAGAACGCCAATGCACTGCGCGCGGTGCTGACCGGCAAGGGGTACGAGTTTCGCAGCGACACCGACACCGAGGTGGTGGCGCACCTCGTGCAGGAACTCTTCAACGGTTCGCTCGAGCATGCGGTGATCAGCGCGCTGCACGAGATCGAGGGCACGTACGGCCTCGCGGTCGTGAGCAGCCGCGACCCGGGCAAGATTGTCGCCGCGCGCAAGGGAAGCCCCCTGCTCGTCGGCATCGGCGAGCACGGACACTTCCTCGCCTCCGACGCCTCGGCCATTCTCGCGCACACGCGGCAGGTGGTCTACCTGGACGAGGGCGACGTGGCGGTGCTCGAGGCCGGCGGCTACCGCGTGCTCGACGTCAACTCGGCGCCGCTCTCCCGCAAGGTGGACCGGATTGACTGGGATCTGGGCGCCATCGAACGCGGCGGCTTCGCGCACTTCATGCTCAAGGAGATCTTCGAGCAGCCGGAGACGGTGGAGAACGCCATGCGCGGCCGGCTCATCATCGAGGACGGCACCTCCAAGCTGGGCGGGCTCAACCTGACGCACGAGCAGTTGATGGCGGTGGACAACATCATCATCACGGCGTGCGGCACGTCGTGGCACTCGGCGCTGATCGGGGAGATGCTCATCGAGGAGATGTGCCGCATCCCCGTGGAGGTGGAGTACGCCTCGGAGTTCCGGTACCGCAATCCCATCGTCACCGAGCACACGCTCTGCATCGTGATCTCGCAGTCGGGCGAGACGGCCGACACGCTCGCCGCCATGCGCGAGGCCAAGCGCCGCGGGGCCCGCACGCTGGGGCTCGTGAACGTGGTCGGCTCCACCATTGCCCGCGAGGACGACGGCGGCGTGTACCTGCACGCCGGACCGGAGATCGGCGTGGCGTCCACGAAGGCATTCACCAGCCAGGTGGTGGCGCTGGCGCTCTTTGCCCTGAAGCTGGCGCGCAAGCGCGGCATGGCCGTGACGCGCGGCATGGAGTTCGCGCGGGCGCTCCACGTCTTGCCCGACCAGATCCGCGCGGTGCTGGGCCGCGCCGAGCAGGTGGAGCACATCGCCGAGGAGTTCAAGCGCGCGCCGAATTTCCTGTACCTCGGCCGCGGCGTGAATTTCCCGGTGGCGCTCGAGGGGGCGCTGAAGCTCAAGGAGATCTCGTACATCCACGCCGAGGGGTATCCGGCGGCGGAGATGAAGCACGGGCCCATTGCGCTGATTGACGAGATGATGCCGGTGGTGTTCGTGGCGCCGCACGACGCGGTGTTCGACAAGGTCGTGTCGAACATCCAGGAGGTGAAGGCCCGCAAGGGAAACATCATCGCGGTCACGTCGCGCGAAGAGCCGGCCCTGAAGGGGCTCGTGGACTACGAGTTCCGGAT
>JAJZRK010000085.1 GCA_021802745.1 bacterium | reverse complement strand
AGTACTACAGTTGCACCCATGACGGTTCACGCGTCGCTCTGGTAACGACGACCGGAGCGTGGCGATGCGCGAGCAGCAACTGGCGGCGGGGTGGGCGCGGGAGCTGGCGACGGTGGCGGCGCGGATCGGGACGTTCGTCACGCATCCCGAGCCCCGCGCCCGGGTGGGGCGTTTTCTCGACGGGGCGTTGGCGGGCACGGGCCGCCGCAATGGGTGGCAGTTGGCCGAGGCGGCGCACGAGGCGACGCCGTACGGGATGCAACGCCTGGTGGCGAGCGCGGCGTGGGATGTCGAGGGCGTGCGGGACGATCTGCGCGCGTACGTGCGGGAGACGTTGGGGGACCGCGCCGGCGTGCTGATCATCGACGAAACGGGGTTCCTCAAGAAGGGCACCAAGTCCGCCGGGGTGCAGCGGCAATACAGCGGCACCGCCGGCCGCATCGAGAACTGCCAACTCGGCGTCTTCCTGGCGTACGCCACCGCGCGCGGCCATGCCTTCGTCGACCGCGAGTTGTACGTGCCCGCGTCGTGGATGGCGGATCGCGCGCGGTGCCGGGAAGCGAAGATCCCGACGACCGTGCGCTTCCGGACGAAACCGCAGTTGGCGCAGGCGATGCTGCAACGCGCCCTCGCCGGGGGCCTGCGCCCGCAGTGGGTGCTGGGCGATGAGGTCTACGGTACGCATCGGGCGCTCCGGCAGTGGCTGGAGCAGCAGCGGCAACCCTACGTGCTGGCCGTGCGGTGCACGACGGCGGTGCGCTTGGCCGACTCCCGGGAGCCGGGGCGCCACCGCGTGGCCACGCTGGCCGAGGCGCTGCCGCGCGCCGCGTGGCAGCGGCACAGGGCCGGCGCGGGCAGCAAAGGCCCGCGCTGGTATGACTGGGCCCTGCTCCCCCTCGCGCGGGAGGAGCAGACCCCGGGGCACCACGCCCTGCTCATCCGGCGGCATCCCACGTCGGGCGAGCGGGCCTACTACCTTGTGTTCGCGCTCCGCCCGATCCGGCGGGACGCCCTCGTGCCGATCGCCGGGCAGCGCTGGGCCATCGAGCAGAGCTTCGAGGAGAGCAAACAAGAGGTCGGGCTCGACGAGTACGAGGTGCGGACCTATGACGCCTGGTACCGGTTCATGACCCTGACGCTCTACGCCCATGCGTTTCTCGCGGCGATGCGCGCGCGGCAGCGGCCGCGAAAAAGGGGGCCCCGCCAGGGACGCACGTCGTCGCGTTGAGCGTGCCGGAGATTCGCCACCTCTTCACGCACCTCGTCTTTCAGCAAGTGCCCCCCGATCCGGCGCACATCATCGCCACCTCCCGGTGGCGACGCGCCCACCAGGCCAGCGCCCGCCGCGCGCACTACCGCGCCCGTCGGCGATGAGCCGCAACTGTAGTACTAGAACGAGCCAGCTCCTGACGAATCCAATTCTTGCCGCACCGGCGGGGCGACCCGCTGACCGGCGTATATCAGCAGGATTCATCGTCGAAGCCGCCACCGGCGCCCCTGATCCTCCCCCGAGCCGTCTCGCCAAACGACGAACGACCCCGCACGCGCGGTCCGGCGTGCTTGACAATCATTCAGTCATATCAACGACAGCGGGTGGCGAATTGCCCGTACTGGACGGGGAGGCGACGGTGTCGGGTGTCCCTGTGGTGGTGGCGGGTGCGCTCACACCCGTCGCGCCGGGTATGTAAATCTGTCGTACTCTGTCGTATTCTGTCTTTTCCGTCGTTCTCCGGTCCGGAACTTTCCCACGCACCGAGTGTTGTCTCCCTAGATGCCCCCAATTGACTCGCCCGCCGAGATCGCCGGGCACGCGCGCCGCGCGGCGACCCTCTGCGTGGACAACAAGGCGCAGGATGTGGTGCTGCTCGACCTGCATGGCGTCACGGACATGGCCGACTACTTCATCGTGGCCACCGGTACCTCCGACACGCACGTGCGGAGCGTGGCACAGCACGTCGTGGATGAAATGGCCAAGGCGGGGCTGAAGGCGTACCACGTGGAAGGCGCCGAGTCGGGCCGGTGGGTGCTGGTTGATTTCGTTGACTTCGTCGTGCACGTGTTCCACCCGTCCATGCGTTCGTATTACCAGATCGAACGGCTGTGGGGCGACGCCCCCGCAGTCGCCATCACGTCCTAACGCCGGGAGCGTCGATGTCGAGAGTCCGCCTCGCTGGCCTGTGCCTGGCCCTGTGCCTCGCGCAGCCACTGGCCGCCCAGGGGTATTTCGGGCAGAACCAGGTCCAGTTCCATAGGCTGAACTGGCGGATGCTGAAGACTGAGCACTTCGACATCCACTTCTATCCCGAAGAAGAGCGGATGGCGCGCATCGCCGGCAGCCTGGCGGAGCGCTCCTACGCGCGGCTGTCGCGCCTGATGAACTACCAGTTCAAGGAACGCAAGCCGATCATCATCTTCGCGTCGCGCGGCGCCTTTGCGCAGAACAATGTCTTCGGCGACCTCGGCGAGGGGACGGGCGGCGTCACCGACGCGCTGCGCCAGCGCAACATGTTCTTCCTCAACGGCGACCTCGGCGAGGCGGAGCACGTGCTCACGCACGAGATGGTGCACCAGTTCCAGTACGACATCTTCTCGCGCGGGCACGCCGGCCAGGGGCTCGAGACCTTGCAGCAGCGCCAGCCCCCGCTCTGGTTTGCCGAGGGCATGGCCGAGTACCTCTCGGTCGGCCCCGACCATCCGGCGACCGACGGCGTCATCCGCGACGCCGCGCTGAGCGGCAAGTTCCCGACCATCGAGGATCTCGAGCGGCGGCCCGACCAGTACTTCCCGTACCGCTACGGCGAGTCGCTGTGGCGCTACGTCGGGGCGCGCTGGGGCGACGAAGTCATCGGCGAGATCATGCAGTCCACGCCGACGCTCGGCTACGAGCGCGCCTTCAAGCGGCACACCGGCCTCTCGCTCGATGAACTGGGCGCCGACTGGAAGGACGCGATGCAGTCGCAGTACCTGCCGCAGGTGGAGAAGCTCGACCGGCCGCGCCGCATCGCGACGTCGCTGCTCACCGAGCGCAAGACGGGCGGCATCATTCCCGTCTACGTCGCCCCGGCGCTCTCGCCGGACGGCAAGCACATCGCCTACATCTCCACCGGCAGCCTCGTGAAGGCCGAGGTCTTCCTCGACCTCTACCTCGCCGACGCCGAAACCGGCAAGCGGCTCAAGCGGCTGACGAAGAGCACGCTCAACCCGGAGTTCGAGGAGCTGCGCTACGCCTACTCCCAGAGCGCGTTCTCGCACGACGGGCGCTACGTCGCCTTCACGGCGCAGCGCAACGGCCGCGACGTGATCTACGTGGCCGACGTCCGCAGCCACGACATCGTGCGGTGGTTCGACACGGGGCTCGACGCGATGGTCGGGCCAAGCTGGTCGCCGGACGGACGGCAGGTCGTCTTCAGCGGCCTGAAGGGCGGCATCTCCGACCTCTACGTCATTGACGCCGACGGCAAGAACATGCGCCGTTTCACCAACGACCTGTACGGCGACCTCATGCCGGCCTGGTCGCCAGACGGCAAGAAGATCGCGTTCGTCAGCGAGCGCGGCCCGCAGACCCAGCTGGACATCCTCAAGTTCGGGCGGTGGCGCATCAGCGTGCTCGACCTCGCGACCGGCGCCATGGAGGTCCTGCCAGGACAGGCCGGCAAGAACCTGAACCCGCAGTGGGCGCCCGATGGCAAGTCGCTCGCGTTCATCAGCGACCGCGTCGGCATTCCGCAGATCTTCCTGTACGACTTCACGAACGGGCAGCACTACCAGCTCACGCGCCTCGTCGGCGGCGTGCAGTCGGTGACGGAGAACAGCCCGGCCCTCACGTGGGCCTCGACCGCCGACCGCATGGCGTTCGTGTACAGCGAGGGCAACGGCTACGCCGTCTGGCAGGTGTCGAACCCGCGGAAGCTGAAGGGCGAGCCGTTCCGCGAGGAGACGGTCGTGGCCACGGGCCCGGTGGAGGCACGCGTCTCGCAGGACACAGCCGAGATGCGCCGCCGCCGCGAGCGCGCGGCCGCCGAAGCCAACGTCAGCGCCATCGTCGCCAAGGCCGCGGCCGGACGCGATTCGGTGCTCGCGCCGCCGCGGCCGGGTCAGCCGCCGCAAGCGGGAGTGCCAGCCCAGCCGGCACAGCCGGGACAGACGGGACAGACGCGTACCGCATCGGTGCCCGATCCGCGCCGCCAGTCGGTCTACCGCGGCGAGGGCGGCCTGCGGCCGACGGACCAGCTCCCGGAGCGCACGGGTGCGCCCGGTGCCGGGCTGAGTGTCGCGTCGCTGCTGGCCAACGCCACCTTTGCGCTCCCCGACACCTCGAAGTTCGTCGAGACGCGCTATCCCGGATCGCTGCGCCCCGAGTACATCGCGCGGCCGCAGGTGGGTTACGCGCAGGACAACTACGGCCACGGCGTGTACGGCGGCACGGCCATCGTGCTCACCGACCTGGTCGGCAACAAGACGCTCGCGCTTTCCGGCAGCATCAATGGCCGCGTGGAAGAAGCGCAGCTCTTCGTGGCTTACCAGTCGCTCGCCCGGCGGTTCCAGTACACCGTGGGCATCCAGCAGCAGCCGTATTTCTTCCTCGCCGGCTCGTCGCTCACGCCGGTGTCGAGCACTCAGGCCATCCAGCAGCAGGCGATTGCACGGTACATCCAGCGCAGCGCCTTCCTGGCCGGGCTCTATCCGCTCAACCGGTTCAAGCGGTTCGAGTACGGGATGAGCCTCAACAACATTGACCGCTCCTATATGTGGCTCAGCTACGGCGTGGACTACGCCTACGGCTACGCCACACAGGCGTACATAGACAGCACCACCAACCTGTCGTCCATCAACTTCGTTGCGCCGTACGCCGCGTTCGTGCACGACAACTCGATCATGGGCTACACGGGGCCGATCTACGGGTCGCGGTACCGGTTCGAGGTCGAGCGCGCGGCGGGCACCATGAGCTGGTCGAATTACACCGCCGACTACCGGCGGTACGACGCCATCCTCTTCAGTTACCTGACCCTCGCGTCGCGCTTCCAGACGAACATCACGGTGGGCAGCGACTCGGCGGAGTGGGCCAACTCCAAGTACATCGGGCGCGCGGACTGGCTGCGGGGCTACGACCGCGAGAACTACTACTCGGCCGCCTGTGCCGCGGCGCCGAGCGGCACCGGCCAGTGCTCGGCCACGCAATTGCTCGGCAGCCGGGTGGCGTTCGGCAACGTCGAGCTGCGCTTCCCCGTCGTCCGGCCGTTCAAGATCAAGAAGACGCGGGTGCAGTTCCTCCCGGTGGACGGCCTGATCTTCGCGGATGCGGGCGTCGCGTGGAGCCGCGGACAGTCGGTCTCCTTCGCGAAGCCGGCCAACTACGACTGGACCACGCAGCGCTACGCGCTGCGCAGCTACGGCTACGGGTTCCGCATCAACCTGTTCAACTTCGCCATCCTGCGGATTGACAGGTCGTATCCGCTCGACGCGGCGTCGAAGAAGGGGTACTGGTTCTGGACGCTGGGGCCGAGCTTCTGACGATCGAGGATCTGGACTCAGGATCGCGATCTCGGACAACGACCGTGGATGACGATTGGCGATGGCCCGGCGATGGTTCCGCCGGGCCATCGTGCATCGTGATCCTGCATCGGATTTCTCGATCGAAATCCTCGGTCCATGTCCTCCATCTCTTTCATTCACGCTCGCTCGCCAGCAAATTATCCGGATGCGCCGCGCTGCCCTCCTCCTCCCCGCCCTCCTCGTGGTCGCCTGCGCGAGGACACCGGACGCGGGCGTGGCCGGCGGCGCGGCGTCCATCGGCGCGTCGGGGCCCGATGCGGTGCTCGTGCGCTTCCCCCGCGCCGGCGGCATCGCCCGCGCCTACCGCTGGTGGCACGACAGCACCGTCTGGAGTTCGTCGCAGCGCGTCCCGGCGGTCACCGAAGCGCTCGCCTTTGACGCACAGCAGGGCGTGCTGGTGCTTCTCGATGCGGCCCGCATTCCGGTGCGCGTGGAGATGCGCGTCGGACGCGTGACGCCCGCCACCAAGGAACGGCTGCGCGGCATGGCGTCGGCCGACGGGTACGCCGTCTTCGGCATCGCGCCCACGGGCGAGGTGCTGCGCCTCACCGGCAGCGGCACCTGGCGCTTTCGTCCGCCTGCCCCGCCGCGCACCGTGGTGCCGCTCCCTGACGGGTCGCTGCTCATTCTCAGCGATGCCGGTGACGGACGCGTGACGATTCGGACGGTGCATCCACCGGATACGAAGATCACCGACAGCACCACCATCGCGGGCGCCGACCTGGTGATCCCCACCGCGGTGGGCGACCGCATCTACTTCGCCAACGGCGACCATCTCGAAGGATTGCGCACGCGCGACCTGGAGCGATCGCTCACCGTGTCGTTCAGCGACGCGGTGCGGGCCGTGGCCCCGACGCCGAGCGGCGACCGCCTGTACGTCGCGGTGCGCAACAGCGCGACGCTGTACGTCGTGGACCGCTACGAGTCGGCCGTGCGCGACCGCATCTCGCTCCCTGGCCCGGCGGCTGCGCTGCGCATGGATCCGGACGGCCAGTACCTGCTGGCCGAGAACGAGGCGGGCGACTCGGCCTACGTGGTGGCAATCGGCACGCACCGCGTCACCGGCGTCGTCGCCACCGCATGGCGCGACGACCTCCCGCTCATCGCGCCGGACGGCTCGTTCGCGCTGGCCGTCGGCGACGCCCTCGTCATCGTTGACGCGGAGACCGGGCGCGAGCGCGCCCGCGTGCCCGACGGCTCCGCCGACCTGTGGACGCTTGTGCGCTGGAACGGCTTCCGTCCACGGCCCTCGTCGCTCGACGAACCGGTGACCTTTGAGGATGCGCTTGGCGACACCCTCGGCGCCGACTCGCTGCTGGCGGAGCCCGAGCCGCTCGCCGAGCCCGGGGTGGCGGCGCCCAGCCCGGTGCCGCCGCCCGCGGTGCGCGCCGAGTCGCGCACGCACGGCTGGATGCTGAGCTTTGCTGCCGTGCTGTCGGAGAGCCGGGCCCGGGCCATGGCCGCCGCTGTGCGCGTGGACGGCGCGAGCGCGCGCGTGCAATCGAGTGAACGCGAAGGGACGATGGTCTATCGCGTCGTGGCCGGCCCATACGCCACGCGGGAAGCGGCCGACGAGGCCGGGCGTCGCAGCGGCCTGCCGTACTGGGTGTTCGAGGCCTCGCCGTGATCGGCCGCCGGCGTCAGCGCGCGCCGGGACCCGATCCATGGGAGGAAGAAGGCCGCCGTCTCGCGCCGCAGCTCGCCGGACTCTCGGCCGCGGTCGTGATGGGGTCCGACGCCGATGCCGTGGCACGCGTCGCCATCGGCGCCGCCCGGGCGACGGCGCACGAACGGCATGTCGCCATCGCCGACCTCGTCGGCATCACGACGGCGCTCGGCGGCGTGGCGAATGACGCCGGCACGCCCGGCATCACCGAGAGTTTCGTGCACGGCATCTCGCTCAACGACGTGGCGCGCCCGGCGGCCGACGGCACGCCGTCGCTGTTCATCCTTCCCCGCGGGCACGAACCGCTCACGGCGGAACTGCTGCAGAGCGAACGATGGGCGCGGCTCGTCGCCGGCTTCGCCGAGGCCGGCGCGCTGCTGCTGATCGTCGCTCCCGCCGATGCCGCGGGCCTCGAAACGTTGGTGCCGCGCACGGATGGCGTGGTCGCCGTGGGTTTCGATCGGGTCCCGTTCGCGTGGCGCGTCATCGCGCAGGTTGGCGACCAGCCAGTCGTCCCGCGCCCCGCCGCGGCAAAGCCGGCGCCGCCATCGCACACGCACCGTCGCATCCTGTACGGCGCCATCGCGGTAGCCGTAATCATCGCCGCCGGTGTGCTCCTGTACGGGCGGTCGCGCCCGGGCGTGGCGCACCGCGCGCCCGTCGCGCTCGCAACACTGCACGAGGCGCCAATGCGGCCAACCGCCGGCGTCGCGTCGGCCGACACAGTGCGCGTCCCCGAGCCTGTCAATCCCCCCGACAGCGCGGTGGCCGCCGAGTTCTCGCTGGAGCTTGTGGCGACAAACACCGTCGCGGGTGCAAATTTGTGGCTTCGCGAGCGCGGCGCTCGCCTCCCCGGGGTCACGGTGTCTCCGGTGAATGTGGGCGCCGCACGCGTGCGTTGGTACAAGGTGCTCGCTGGCGCGTGGCGCGACCGATACGGTGCGGATTCCCTGCTCGCCGCCCTTCGCCGCGACGGCGTGCTCAGGTCCGACGCGGGAATGGTGGTGCGGGTGCCGTTGAGTCTGTTGCTGGAAGCGGAGGTGGCGCGCCCGGCGGCGCTCGTCCGCGTGGATGCGTGGGCCGCGCGTGGCGTGAGCGCCTACGCGCTGTTGCAGGACAATGGAACCGTGCGCCTGTACGCGGGCGCGTTTGAAACTGCCGCGGCGGCGGTGCCCCTCGACGCGGAACTCCGCGCCGCCGGGTTTGCTCCACAGCTGGTGTACCGAACCGGGAGAACGTTCTAAGTGCGATTGACCAGACTCGAGCTGCACGGCTTCAAGTCGTTTGCGGACCCCACGGACCTGTCGTTCAACGCGGGTGTCACCGCGATCGTCGGCCCCAACGGATGCGGCAAGTCCAATGTCTCGGACGCCGTACGCTGGGTGCTCGGCGAGCAGCGCGCGCGCCTGCTGCGCGGCGCCAAGATGGAAGAGGTGATCTTCCAGGGGTCGTCGGCCCGCAAGCCGGTCAACATCGCCGAGGTCTCGCTGCACTTCTCCAACGAGGAGGGGGTGCTCCCGATCGCCTACCGCGAGGTGGTGATCACGCGCCGACTGTCGCGCTCGGGGGAGAGCGAGTACCTGCTGAACCGCACGCCCTGCCGATTGCGCGACATTCACGACCTGCTGCGCGGCACCGGACTCGCCGCCGACGTCGGCGTGGTGATCGAGAGCAAGATGATTGACGCGCTCCTCAGCGACCGCCCCGACGACCGCCGCGAGCTGTTCGAGGAAGCGGCCGGCGTGGGGTTGTACCGCGACCGCCGCCGCTCCACGGAGCGCCGGCTCGAGGAGACGACGGCCGACCTCGCGCGCCTCGACGACCTCATCAACGAGGTCGGCAGCCAGGTGCGGTCGCTCGCGCGCCAGCGCAAGAAGGCCGAACGCCACACCGAGGTGATGAAGCGCCGCCGGTCGGTGGAACTCACGCTCGCCGAGCGCGAGATGGCCTCGTGGATGGACGAACTCACGCGCCTCGGCGAGGAGCTCGCCGGCCTTCGCGAGCGGGTGCCTGCGGCGGAGCAGCGCGTGCACACCGCCGAGCAGGCCCGCGACGCCGCCCATGCGGCCCGCGCCGCGGCCGACACCGCGCGGCAGGAGCGCACACGTGTGGCCATGCAGCTGCGCGAATCGCAGCAGCTCCTGCAGCGCGAGGTCGCCGTGGCGGAGGAGCGCCACCAGAACGCGGTGGCGCGCCGCGAGCGCGCCGAGCAGGAACGCAGTGAAGGCGCCGCCTTCGGCGATCGCCTGCGCTCGGAATGGGACAACGCGCGCGCCGAGGAGGCGCAGTGCGAAGCCGCCGTGCGCGAGGCCGCCGAGGCGCTGCAACGCGCCATCGCCGCCGAAGAGGAGACCCGCGGCGGGGTGGCCGCGGCGCGTGATGCGCTCTCGCTCAGCGAGGCCGCCGTGCGCGACGCGCGCGACCGCATCCATCGCATCCAGCTCGAGCGCGAAGGGGCGGAGCGCGAGGCCGGCGAGGTGGCGCAGCGCAATGTCGTGCTGGGCGGGGAGCGCGAGCGCCTCGTCGAGCAGCGGCAGATGGCCGAGCGCGAGCAGGCGCTGGCCGCCGAGGCGCTTGCCGTGGCGCAGGGCGTCGCGGGCCAGGCCACCGGCGCGCTCGAAGAGGCCCGGGAGCGCGCGCGCAGTCTCGGCGATGCCGAAGCCGCGGCGCGCGCCGACTTGCGCCGCGTGGAAGAGGAGCACACCGCGCTGCAGGGCAAGCTGAGCGCGCTCGAAGGGCTCGAGCGGGAACGCGTCGGGCTCGCCCCCGCGGCCGCCCGCCTGCTCCGCGAGCGCGAGCAGTTCGGCGAGGGGGCCGTGCTCGGCCCGCTCTCTGATTTCATCGGCGCCGACGCCGCCGCGGCGGCGCTGGTCGAACGCTTCCTCGGCGCCACCGTGCACGCCGTCGTCGTCCGCGACCGCGCGGTGGCGGACGCCGTGCGCCAGTGGCACGCACGCAGCACGCCGGGCGCCCTGCTCCTCCTGCCGCTCGATGCACTGACCGTGGCCGAGGAGGCGTCCGAGGGGGACGAGCTCGCCGGCCGCGTGCAGTCGGAAGGACCGGTGCGCGCCTGGGTGCGCGCCCTGCTCGGCAAGGTGCGCAGCACGGACGACGGCACGTCGTTCGTGGACGCGCGCGGCGCCGTCTGGCTGCCGGGGACGGGCGCCGGTGCGGGCCCCCTGCGCCGCAGGGCCGAGCTCTTCCAGCTGCGCGCCGACCTGCAGTCCATCGGCTCGCGGCGCGAAGCGGCGCTTTCGGCGCTGCAGCGCGTGCATGCCGAGGTCGTGGCCGCCGAAGGGGCGGCCGCCGCCGCGGCGCTGGCCGACGGCGTCGCCCAGCAGGAAGCGCAGCGTGCCGCCTCGACGGCGGCCGAGCGCGAGCGCACCGTGCAGCGCCTGCAACGCGACGTTGCCGAGGCGGATGCGCTGGCCGAACGACTGACGGCGCGCCAAGCCGAGTTGTCCGCTCGCGCCGCCGAAGGCGCGGCGCGCATCGAGCAGGAAGGCGACGCCCTGGCGGCCGCCGAACAGCGCGCGATCGAGGCGCGCGAGGCGCTGGGCATCGCCGAGGCGCGGCAGGATGCGGCGCGCGAGACGCGGTCCACCGCGCAGGTGACCCATGCGCAGGCCGAGGCGCGCCGCCAGGTCGCCACCGAGCGCGAGGAGCGCCTGGCATTCGAGCAGGCCGGGGCCGCCGCGCGGCTCGAGGCGCTCTCGCAGGAACTCGCCGCCATAGACGCCGCCGACGACGAGCTCGCCCGGCAGATGACGGCCTGGCGCGACGACCTTGCTGGACGCACGCAGTCGCTGGCGTCGGCGGAACAGGCGCTCGAGGACGCGGAGGCGAATGTGCGCGCCGCCGATGCGTCGCTGGGCGCGGCCGAGCATGAACTCGACGCCGCGCGCCGCGACCTCACCGCCGCGGCGGAGACCCTGCACCAGTCGGAGCTGCGCCACACCGAACTCGGCGGCAAGCGCGCCGCCATCCGCGAGCGGCTCGAGGCCGAGTGGCGCAAGCCGCTCGAGGAGCTGCTCGCCGACTATGTGGCGCTTGAGGTGGACGACGAGGCGCTGCGCGCCGAGGCCGAACAGCTGCGCGCGCAACTCGAGGCCCTCGGCCCCGTCAACGAACTCGCCATCGAGGAGCACGACGAGACGGTCAAGCGCCTCGACTTTCTCACGACGCAGCGCACCGACCTGTCGGATGCGCAGAAGGCGCTGCGCGAGGCCATCCGCGAGATTGACACGACGGCGCGCGAGATGTTCCTCAAGACGTTCGCCGAGGTGCGCGAGCATTTCCACCGCATCTTCATGACGCTGTTCGGCGGCGGCGAGTGCGACCTGCGGCTCGAGAATCCCGAGATGCCGCTCGACTGCGACATTGAGATTCACGCGTCGCCGCGCGGCAAGCGCACGCAGCGCATTCACCTGCTCTCGAGCGGCGAGCGCGCGCTGGTGGCGCTCTCCCTGCTCTTCGGCATCTTCCTCACCAAGCCAAGCCCGTTCTGCCTGCTCGACGAAGTGGACGCGCCGCTCGACGACCAGAATGTGGGACGCTTCGTGAAGATGCTGAACGAGTTCAAGGTGAACACGCAGTTCATCGTCATCACGCACAACCCGCGCACCACGACCGAGGCGGCCGACGCCGTCTACGGCGTGACCATGCAGGAGCCCGGCGTGTCGTCGCTCGTCAGCGTGCGCATGTCGGGCATGCCCGTGGATGAGGACGCGCCGGAGGATTCGCCGGTCTCGTGATGCGGCGCCTCTTCGCTTCCTGCTGTGCCGTGCTGTGCGCGCTCCCGGCGGCGGCCCAGCGCACGGTGACGGTGATCGGCCCGACCGACAACCCGCTGCGTGACGGCATTCCGGCCTTCACGATTGTCGGAACAGGCTTCGCGGCGGCGGACATGCCGCTGCGGTTCACGCTGCAGGTGGGCGCCAACGCCACCTTCGCCAGCGGCTTGCTCACCGACACGACGGTGTCGGGCAGCGGCACGAGCCTCACGATTGCGCCGCGCCGGCTGTTCCCGGAGAAGAGCGTCGTATACTGGCGCGGCGTCGTGACCACCGCGGCCGGGCTCCAGGTGAACTCGGCCATCGCCGGTCCGTTCCTCACCGCGCCGTGGCTGACGCTTCTTTCGCCGAACAATCCCAACGGCTCCGTGGTCTACTCCAACCGTCCGACATTCACGTGGCGTTCGGCGCGCATTGACGCGTCGGCGGGGCGCTGGGAGTACGAAATTCGCATCACTGCCTCGAATGGCACGACCGTGCTCGTCGGCCGCCTAGATGACACGGTCTACATCCCCGTGCGCGACCTCGAGGGCAACACGTCGTACCGCTGGTCGGTCTCGGCGTGGACGGCGGCCGGCGACTCCACGCACGTGAGCAGCACGGCGTCGTTCGTCGTGCTCGACCCGTCGGTGCCGCCGGCGACGATCCTCTTCCAGAACTTCCCGAATCCGTTCCCCAACGAGCGCGTCAACGCCACGTGCCTCTGGTTCGACCTGCGCAGCGCCTCGAGCGTGGACCTGCAGGTGCTCGACCTCCGCGGCAACCACGTGCGCTCGCTCATCCCGAGCTCGGCCTTTTCGTCGGCGTCCTTTGCGCCCGGTCGGTATGGGCGCGCGAGCGAGGGGAGCAATTCCGGCTGCGACGCGCGCTTCTCGTGGGACGGCACCGACGACTCCGGCCGCACCGTCCCCACGGGCGTCTACCTCATTCGCCTGCGTGCGGATGGCGTGGAGACCTTCCGGAAGGCGCTGTTCAAGGGGAGATGAGGGTGGAGTGCAGGGGTTTGGTGCGGAGAGAGGAGTGGAGGAACGGGAGACGAAACAAGGGGTGGCCTCGGCCCCCCCTTTCTCATACCTACACTCCTCTCCCC
>JAJZRK010000084.1 GCA_021802745.1 bacterium | reverse complement strand
ATCTGTGTCCGGCAATCTCGGTGCTGTCGAGGTCGAACCGGCCCACGAAGAACGGCGCGTCCACCAGCTCGTGGTACGTCGGCGCGGTGAAGTCGCCGCCGGGCTCGCGGCCGAGCCCGGTGACCACCCGCCAGCCCGGCTCCGCCTGCACTATCACGCGCGACGGAAAGGCCAGAGACTGGCCCTCGGGGTAAAGAAAGACGTTGGTGCCGTTGATCAGCGCAAACTCGTCGCGCGCCCAGTTGAAGGCGTTGTCGAGCGAATCGGCGCGCGACTCGAAGCGCACGGTAACCTGCGTGCCGACGCCCGCCTCGATGCGCCAGGTATCGGGGTCGAGCTTGTCCCAACGGAGCGGCTGCGTGCCGGACAGCGCCGCGAAACCGGAGACGTCGCGCGCGTAATCGCTGATCTCGTAGGCCCCCGGCGTCCACGCCGGCAGCGAGAGCAGGACCGGCTCCGAGCTGCGCACGGCAAACGTCATCTCCACGCCCACGGAGCGCGTGACGCCGTGGGCCGCGTCGAAGCGCAGGCGGTAGCTGACGTCGGCGATGGGGGCCGAGACGGGCGGATGTGCCGCGCCGGCCATGGCCGGCGGCGCGGCACCCTGGGCCGCCGCGACCTGCGCGGCCGCGGAGAGCACGACGAAGAGGGCAGTGCGATGCATGGGGGATCGGGGCCAGGGTGCCAAATAAGCTAGCCAGACGCGCGCCACGTTGCCGCGCCCGGGCGTGGATCGTTGATTACTATGGTGCCGGGCGCCAGTCCGGCCCTTTCGACCGTCGTCGCGGTGGCGGCCTCCGGGCCGCCATTCGTCATACCGACTCCCCCGCGTTTCGAGGCGCCCCGCCGCATGACCGGACCGAGCACCCGCAGTACCAAGGCCGTCGACTCCAAGCGACTGCACCTCATCATGCGCGACACGACGATGGTGGAGGGCGAGATCTTCATCGGCGACGACGCGCCGCTCGTGCAGTACCTGGCCAACCGCAAGGGGGGCTGGATGAACATGGTCCGCGCCCGCCGGCCGAAGCTCAACGAGATGCCGGGCCACCTGATCGTGCAGACGGACCACATCGTCCTCGCCTCGGCGCCGGACGGCAATGTGCTCGTGCTCGGCCAGTCGGCCATCGGCGTCGGGGAACGCGGCGTGGACATCGTGCTCGTCGGCGGCACCACGGTGAAGGGCATCCTCCCGCTCGCGCCGCAGCAGCGGCTCAGCGACTACCTGAGTTCGAGCGGCCGGTTCGTCGGCGTCAAGGCGGCGTCGCTCGCCGCCGACGGACGCGCCCTCGGCGATGTGGTCATCCACTCGTCGGCCATCACCATGCTGCGCGAGGCGCGCGATTCCGCCGGCCCGGCCATCGGCCCGGGCGACTGACCGTCAGGCGCTCAACGCCTCGCGAACGCGCGTCACCAGTTCGTCGGGCGTGAACGGTTTCGCGAGCAGCTCCGCGTCGCTGACGAGCCCGCCTTCGTCGGCGATCACGTCGGCCGCATAGCCCGACATGAAGAGCACGCGCACCGTGGGACGCACCTGTTTCAGCCGTCGCGCCAGCTCCGGCCCGCTCAACCCGGGCATCACGACGTCGGTCAGCAGCAGGTCAATGCGCGCGTCGTGCGCGGCCGCCCGCGTGAGCGCCTCCTCGCCGTCGCGGGCCGCCAGCACGCGGAAGCCGGCGCGGGTGAGCGTTACCCGGACGAGTTCGCGCACCGTCCCTTCGTCCTCGACGACCAGTGCGGTGCGTGTCCCGTCCTCGGCCGACACCCCCGTCGGGATGAGCACGTCGGGAATCGGCGGCGCCGAGTCCAGCAGGTGCGGCACCGTCTCGGCGAGCGGGAGCAGCACGCGAATGCGCGTCCCTTCCCCCAGCGTGCTGTCCACCTGGATCGTGCCGCGGTGCTGCCGCACGATGCCGTACGCCGTGGAGAGGCCAAGCCCGGTCCCCTTGCCGCGCGGCTTCGTCGTGAAGAACGGGTCGAACGCGCGGCGCCGCGTCTCGTCATCCATGCCGACGCCGAAGTCCCCCACGTGGATTACGCCATACCGGCCCGGCTTCAGCGGCTCCGGGTCCGACGGGTCCGGCATCGCCACGTCGGCGACGCCCACGTGCACCTCCACGCGCCCTCCCTTCGGCATCGCGTCGGCGGCGTTCAGCACGAGGTTCATCAGCACCTGCTGGATCTTCGCGCGGTCGGCCTCGACCGTGACGCCTGGGTCGGCCATCACCGCGAGCTCGTGGTTGATGCTGAGCGACTTGCGGAGCAGGGGCTCGAATTCCACCACCACGTCGGCCAGATCAATGCGCCGCGTGTCGAGCACCTGGGCGCGGCCGAACGCCAGCAGCTGCGCGACCACCTCCTTGGCCCGCCCAGCCGCGGTGCGCACCAGCGAGAGATCCTTGCGCGCCGGGCTGTCGAGTGGCACGCCGGCCATCGCGAGGTCGGTGTAGCCGACGATGGGCGTCAGCAGGTTGTTGAAATCATGCGCGATGCCGCCGGCGAGGCGGCCGATGCCTTCCATCTTCTGCGCCTGCACCAGCTGTTCCAGCGTCTCCCGGTACCGCGACTCGCTCTGCCGCACGGCGTGCGCGTCGGCCTCGCGCCGTGCACGCAGCGAGTCGTCCATGCGCAGGAACTGCGCGCCCAGCGTGCGCACCTCCTGCACCGGGCTCGCGCTGAAGCGATCGAGCACGGCGTGCGGCACGGGATGGCCGTTGGCCAGGTCCTCGGCCACGGCGCCGATGGACTGCAGCGGCGACGCGAGCTGCGCCCCCAGCGTGCGCGCGACGGCGTACACGGCCAGCAGGGCGCCGAGCATCAGCACAATCAACGCCGCCGACGTGGGGATGAGCAGGCGGTACACGGTCGAGAGCGGCTCCTCCACGAGGACGGTGAACGGGAAGGTCGCAACGCCCTGGGCGATCGTCAGCTGCGGGGAGGTCCCAAGGCGCGCGGCGTACGATTCATCGAACCGCGGCGCGATGATGACGGGGACGCTCGTCCGCTCCGCCGCCGCCACCACCACGTCGCGCCGACGCATGGTGCCGGGCGCCCACGCCGCGCTGGAACTCGCCACCACGCGTCCACTGCGGTCGAGCAGCTGGATCACGCCGTCGTCGCTCTCCGCCCACGCCGTCAGGATCGCGCCCAGGGTGGTCGCGTCGAGCGCGCCCATCACCACCCCTCCGAAACCGCCGCTCGGCGCGAGCAGCGGCACCGCAACGGGGAGCACCGGCTCGACCCCGCGTTGCCGCACGTGCAGCCGGCCGAGGACGAGATCGCCGAACACCGGCCGCGTGGTCGAGCGCGCGGCCTGGAAGTACGGCCGCTGGCTGATGTCGAGGCCCAGGTACTGCTGCCCGGCCTTTGACGCCTCGGGAGCCGCGGCCACCACGCGGCCGAGGTCATCCGTGGCGAAGACGTTCACGAACTCCGGGTGCGCCCCAAGAAATGCGCGCAGGAGCCGCGCCTGCTGCACCGTGTTGCCCTCGCCGACTCCCATGAGGGCACGCCGCAGGTCCCTCAGCGTGCCGACGCGCGATTCCAGGAAGCGCTCCGCCGCGTCGTCCGCGCTCGTCGCCGCCTGACGCAGCCGGACGGCCACCTCATTCATCGTCGCGGCGTGTGACGAGCGCGCGATCAGCAGCACAATGATGGTCATGGGCACCATCACGACGGGCACCGTTCGGTCGAACAGCACTTCCTGCCACGTGCGCGTCGGTTCCCCGGGCAGGCCCAGCCGGACCCGGATCCACTGGCTGCGCGATGCCGCCTCGGCGATCACGGCGTTCATCACCCCGTTCAGCAGCTGCTTGACGAGGAGCAGCAGCAGGTATCCGGCGGGAAGCTTCAGCCACCAGAGCGTCGTGACCGTGTCAATGACCGGACCGAGGGTCAGCCAGAACAGGATGTCGGCGACGACGAGGCTGCGCGTCCGCTCGGCGAGGCGCGACACGACGTACGCCTCGAGGCCATAGAGCGTGATGGCCACGATCGTGACCTCGACCACCGTGCTGGCGGTCGCGTAGCCAATCACCGCCGCGATGATGCCGGGCAGGACGCCGAGCCGGTGGAAGGCGAACAGGACAAGCGCGCCGCCGAAGGCAAACTCCGGCGATGCGCTCGACACGATGGGGGCGGGAATCGCGTTGAGCGCGAGCGCCGCGAGACCGCACGCGATGCCGAGCGCCAGACGCAGCGCAAGCGGACGTCTCGCGATGCCGGTCACGGCGAACGCGGAGCGAGCGGGATGGCGCGCGGACCCATGCCGGGAGAGTATCAGCGCTTGACGGCTCGGCGGCAATGCCCGGCCTTGCCCATTATCTTCCCTCCGCCAGCGTCGTCCTCCCCCCGCGCCATCGCCCCCGACCCATGCGTCCTCTCGCGATCGTCGTTGCCCTGCTCGCCCCCGCCCTGCTCGCTGCCCAACGACTGGCGCCGGTGCGCTACGACGTCTCCTTTCCCAACGCGGTGCATCACGAGGCGGCGGTCACCGCCGAATTTGGCGGGGTGCCGGCGGGCACCCTGACCCTGCGCATGAGCCGCAGTTCACCGGGGCGCTACGCCCTGCACGAATTCGCCAAGAACGTCTACGGCGTGCGTGTCACGGACGGAACCGGCAAGCCGCTGCGCGTCTCGCAGCCGACCCCGCATCAGTGGAACGTGACCACCGCCGGCGGCACCGTGCGCGTGAGCTACACGCTCTTCGGCGACCGGGTGGACGGGACGTATGTCGGCATCTCGCCGTCGCACGCCCACCTGAACATGCCGGCCGCGTTCATGTGGGCGCGCGGTCTCGAAACGCGCCCCATCCGCATCACCTTCCATCCGCTTCCCGGGTGGCACGTGGCGACGCAGCTGGCCCCCACCACCGACTCGCTCACCTTCACGGCGCCGCATCTCCAGTACTTCATGGACAGCCCCACGATGCTCGGGCCGCTCGTCTTCCGCTCGTGGACGGCGACGTCGCAGGGGCGAACCGCGCAGTTCCGCATCGCCCTCGACCACCAGGGGACCGCGGCGCAGGCCGACACCTTCGCCGCGGGCGCCCAGCGCATCGTGCGCGAGGCCGAGGGCGTGTGGGGCGAACTGCCGGCGTACGACTTCGGCCAGTACACCTTCCTCGCCGCCTACCTCCCGCGGGCGTCGGGCGACGGCATGGAGCATCGCAACTCCACGTCGCTCACCTCGAGCGCGGCGCTCGCCACGCAGGCCACCGCCCTGCTCGGCACCGTCGCGCACGAGTTCTTCCACTCATGGAACGTCGAACGGCTGCGGCCGAAATCCCTCGAGCCCTTCGATTTTTCGGAGGCCAATCCGTCGCCCGAGCTCTGGTTCGCCGAAGGGTTCACGTCGTACTACGGCGAACTCATCATGGCGCGGGCGGGCCTCGTTCCCGCGGCATCGTTCATCCGGTCGGCCGGGGCCACCGCCGACCGCGTCACCACCGCGCCCGGCCGCCGCTGGTTCAGTGCCGCCGAGATGAGCCTGCAGGCGCCGTTCGTGGATGCCGCTGTCTCGGTGGATCCGCAGGACAAGGCCAACACCTTCATCTCGTACTACACGTGGGGAGAGGCCATCGCGCTTGGGCTCGACCTCTCGCTGCGCGCGCGCCACGACACGCTTTCGCTGGACACCTTCATGCGCGCCATGTGGCGCGAGTACGGGCGGGCGCAGGCGAACTGCGCGCCGGCGAAGCCGTATCGCCTCGACGATACCCGGCGCGTGCTCGGGCGCGTGGCGGGCGACACGGCGTGGGCCAACGACTTCTTCGCGCGCTTCGTCACCGGACGCGACGTCCCGGACTATGCGGCGCTCGCCGCGCGCGCGGGCATCGTCGTGCGCCGCGCGCACGCCGGCGCGGCGTGGCTCGGCGACACACGGTTCGCGCCGGATGGGCCGCGCCTCGCCGTCGTGTCGCCGGTCCTGCAGGGCAGCCCGCTCTACGAGGCGGGCATTGAGCTGGGCGATCACCTGGCGCAGTTCGATGGCATGCCCGTGGCGCGCGCCGCGCAGGTGGACTCGATCACGGCCGCGCACCGCCCCGGCGACCGCATCCCCATCGTATTCTTCAGCCGCGACGGCACCCATCAGGTGGTGCTCACGCTGGCCGAGAATCCGCACCTGGAGTTCGTGCCTGGCGAAGACGCCGGCCAGGCGCCGACTCCCGCACAAATTGAATTTCGACGGCGTTGGCTCGCATCCACCCGACCCGAGTGACGTTCCTCCCTCCCGGACCTGCCCCATGCTTCGCCTGATCTCGCGCTATCTCCTGCTCACCGGCACCGCGGCTGCCGCGCTGGCGCAGGGCGCCCCGCGCGGCGCTCCGCAGGTCGCCGACCTTATCGTCACCAACGCCCGCATCTACACCGTGGACGAGACGCGTCCGCTCGTGGAAGCGGTGGCGGTCGCGGGGGGCCGCGTGCTCTTTGCCGGCAACGCGTCGGGGGCGATGGCGTTGCGCGGCGCGGCCACGAAGATCGTGGACCTCGGCGGTCGCACGGTGATCCCCGGCATCGTTGACGCCCACATGCACGTGGCGGGGCTCGGCGACGCCCTGCACATCGTGGATCTCACGGGCACCGCCACGTACGACGAGGTCGTCGCCCGGGTCGCCGAGCGCGCCGGGCAGGTACCGACGGGTCAGTGGGTGCTCGGCCGCGGCTGGGACCAGAACGACTGGGGCGACACGCGCTTCCCGACGCACGACAAGCTGAGCGCCGCCGTCCCCGACCACCCCGTCTACCTCGTGCGCGTGGACGGACACGCCGGACTTGCGAACCTCAAGGCGCTGCAGGCGGCCGGCATCACCGCCGCCACGCAGGATCCGAGCGGCGGCCATATCGAGCGCACCGCCGACGGCAGTCCGGCCGGCGTGTTCGTGGACAACGCGCAGGGGCTCGTGCGCCGCGCCATTCCGCAGCAGACGCGCGACGACGTGAAGCGCTCCATCGTGGACGCGGTGAAGGAGATGCAGCGCTGGGGGCTGACCGGCGCCCACGACGCGGGCTCCGGCGCCACCGAGCTCGACGTGTACGAGGAGCTCGCGAAGAGCGGCCAGCTCAATTTCCGCATCAACGCGATGATCAGCGACAACGCGCCGACGATTGACGCGTGGTTCAAGCGCGGGGCGCTCCTCGACGGCTACAACGGCACGCTCTGGGTGCATTCCATCAAGCTCTACGCCGATGGCGCCCTCGGCTCCCGCGGCGCGGCGCTGCTCGAGCCGTACCGCGACGACCCCAAGAACATCGGCCTGCTCGTCTCGGCGCCGGCGCACATCCAGGACGTCGCCACGCGCGCCTTGCAGGCCGGCTTCCAGGTCAACACGCACGCCATCGGCGACCGCGGCAACCGGCTGGTGCTCGACGCCTACGAGGCGGCGCTGAAGGTGCATCCGACAGCCGATCATCGCTTCCGTGTGGAGCATGCCCAGATCCTCAACTTCGACGACATCCCGCGCTTTGCCGCGCTCGGCGTGATTCCGTCCATGCAGTCGAGCCACCAGACGAGCGACATGTACTGGGCCGAGGCGCGGCTTGGCACCGGCCGGCTGCTCGGCGCCTACGCCTGGCGGTCGCTGCTCAACACGGGCGTGGTCGTGCCGAATGGCAGCGACGCGCCGGTGGAGCAGATCAACCCGCTCATCTCGTTCCACTCCGCGGTGTCGCGGCAGGATGCGCGCGACTGGCCGCCCGGGGGCTGGTATCCGGCCGAGCGCATGACGCGCGAGGAAGCGCTCAAGTCCATGACCATCTGGCCCGCGTATGCCGCCTTCCAGGAAAAGGTCCTTGGCTCGCTGACGCCGGGCAAGTACGCGGACTTCGTGCTGCTCGACCAGGACATCATGCGCGTGCCCGTCGAGCTCATCCTCCGCACCAGGGTGCTGCAGACGTGGGTGGGGGGCACGCGCGTATACGAGGCAGCGCCGTGAGTCCAGCGCCGTCGCCGGGCGCCAGGGTCTTCTTCCTCATCCGGCTGGCGATGACGGTGGGGGTGACCACGTTCATCGTGGTGGCCTGGGTGCTGCACGGGCGCGGCCAGCCGCCCGTTGCCGCAACTACCTCGCTCGCGACGCTCACGACGGCGATGTATGCCTCCGTGGGTGTCGCTGCGGCGGTGATCATGGGGTTGAAGCTGCGCATCGCCGGCGCGGAGCCGGCGATGCGTCGTTCGCTGTCGGTGGTGTCGTGGGCCGTGGGCGAGTTCGCCGCAATCTTCGGTGGCGTCATGCTCTTTCTCACGGGAGACTGGCGGCTGGCGCTCCCTGGCGCCCTGGTGTTCGCGATGAGCCTCGCCGTGGTGCGGATGCCGGAGTAGCGCCCCTCAGCCGAACCACATCTTCACTGCGACGCCCACGAGGACCACGGAGAACAGCCGTCGTAGCGTGGCGTCGGGCAGTGCCTGCGCGGCCTTGGCACCGAGCCACGCGCCGAAGAACAGGCCAAGCGCCACCCAGAGCGCCGCGCGGAGGTTCAGGTGTCCGCCGCGGTAGTACGCCCACGCCCCCAGCGCGCCGACCGGCAGCAGCAGGGCACCGAGTGACGTGCCGATGGCCGTCTGCAGCGGGAGGCGGGCAAGGTAGACGAGGGCCGGCACGATGATGATGCCGCCTCCGATGCCGAAGAGGCCAGCGAGCACGCCGGCGGCGAGTCCGATGACCATGAGCAGGGTCGAGTCCATGAATTCGGTGGCTGAGTGAGAGTGGGGGCGGTTGCACCGGCATCGTCGGCACAACCCGTGTGATGATTCAGGAACCGCTGACCGCCGGCATGCCGATGGCCGCCGTCTGCCGGCGTGCGCGCGTGTACAGGCGGGCGGCGGCCTCGCGGACCTCCTTCTCCTTGTCCTCGAGCAGCCGCTGGAGCGCGGTCATCGCGGCCGGCGTGCGCGCCTCGCCGAGTGCCTCGATGGCGGTGAGCCGCAGCACCGGCGCGCGGCGTCGGCGCATCATGCGCTCGGTCGGGTTGGCCAGGGCGATCAGTTTCTGCACGCCGTCGGGCGTGGCGATCTTGCCAAGCACGGTCACGAGCGCGAGCTGCACGTCGAGTTCATCTTCGGCGTCCACCAGCGGCAGGAGCGCGGCGATGATGCGCTCCTCCTTGCGCGCCTGCAGGGCCACGGCCGCCGCGAGCCGCACCTCCGGGGCGGCGTCCTGCGCGGCGCGCACCAGCGCATCGGCCGCAAAGGCTGATTCCGTCGCCGCGGCGAGTCCGCGCACCGCCGCCTGCCGCACCCGCGGTCTCTCGCGGCTGAGCTGCTCCCCGAGCACCCGCTCCATCTCCGGATGGCGCAGGGCGACGATGAGCGCGATGGCCCGCTCGACGACGATCTCCCGCTGATCGTCGAGCATGGCGAGGAGCGCATCGTTCGTTCCGGGCAGGCGGCCGAGCAACGCCAGGTACAGTGCCCGCGTCTCGCGGGTCGGCGCGCTTCCGAAGCAGTCGGCCACTGCTTCCGCGCCGTCCTCGCCAAATCGGGCGAGCGCCTGCTCGAGGTCCGCCTGGGCCTCTGGCAGGTCGGCATACGACATCGCGTAGGCCCGGGTCAGCGTCGGCTTGGTCAGGCGGCGCAGCGTCACGACGAACTGACGGCGCATCTCGGAATCGTCGGCGCACGCCTCGCACACAAACATCGCGGCCACCAGCCGCGCCGACACCACGATCTGTCCGTCACGCACCGCCTGCTCGATCGCCGCCTGCACCGGCTCCAGCAGGCGGCGCAGCGTCAGGGGTTCGCTCGAGGTGATCAGGCGTTCGAACAGCTCACGGTACGCCGGTCCGGCGAGGTCCTCGACCGCGGCCGGCAGCTGCTCCGCGAGGGGCTTGCCCGGCAGCTCCGCCTGGGGCAAAGGAGGCCCGAAGTCCTCGACGACATCGCTTGGCATCTCGCCGGACGCCTCGTGCGGAGCATCCGTGGGTGTTTCGCCAACTTCCTCGACGGACGTCTCGACCGGAATCTCAGCGGGCGTCGCGACCAGCGTCTCGACAGGCGCCTCGACGGCGATCTCCTCGGGGGCGGACAGCGCGTCGGGCGGTGCGGCGGCAACCACACGCTCGACCGCCAGGTCCGTCCAGCCGCGCGTTCCGAGCTCGTCAGCGAATGCCCGCGGGGTCATTTGCCCCGCGCCGACCGCGCCCAGCAGCTTCGCGAAGCGCTTCACGTCGTCCTGCTTCGCGTGATGGGGCGCGCCCACACTCATCACGCCAAGTGTCGTCAGCAGGGCCGCCAGCGAGGCGACCTCGGGATCCGGCGATTCGATCGCCTGCTTCCCGGCGTGCAGCGTGCCGTCCACGACGAGCAGTTCGATGGCGCCGTGCTTCGATGCGCCGCGCACCGCGCGCAGCGCCGCCTTCTCCGCGGCATGGTCCAGGGGATCGCGGGCGTAGAGCGCGACCAGGTGCGACAACTGGGTGGCGAACTCGACGTGGCGGTCCATGGATGGCCGTGGCGTGCGTGGTTATCTGGCTTTCAATCTCCCGTCTGCCTAACATACGCGGGTCCCCCCAGTCCTCAACACCCATGACGGAAATGCGCGTCCCTGTCTTCGTTCGCGGCGCCGTTCTTGGCGCCGCTGCCGTTCTGCTTTCGGCCTGCCACCGCGCGGCGCCGACCCCTGCCATCCTGAGCACGCCGCCGGCCGACCAGCTGCGCGCCGACGTCACCTACCTGGCCAGCCCGGCGCTCGAAGGACGCGGCACCGGAACGGCCGGCAATGACAGCGCCGCCGTCTTCATCGCGCGGCGCTACAATGTGCTCCGCCTCGCGAGCGTCGCGCAGGCCGACCGGCCAGCGTGCGCGAAGGGCGGCGTGACCGGCAAGGCCGAGTGCTTCATCCTGCCGTTCACGGCCAGCGTTCCGGTGCGGAACGGCGCCCCGCGCCAGCTGAAGACGCAGAACGTGGCGGCCATCATCCCGGGCACCGGCCCGCTCGCCGGCGAGTACGTGATCGTCGGGGCGCACTTCGACCATCTCGGACGCGATTCGGCCAACGCGCGCGACCCCGAGAAGGGCCATGTCATCCACCCCGGCGCCGACGACAACGGGTCCGGCACGGCGGCCGTGATGGAACTCGCGCGCCGCTTCGCGACGCATCCGGCCAACCGCTCCGTCCTCATCGCGAACTTCACCGGCGAGGAGCTCGGCCTCCTCGGCAGCACCGAGTTCGCCAGCCACCTGCCGGTGCCGAAGGACAAGGTGCAGGCCATGGTCAACCTCGACATGGTCGGCCGCATGAAGAACGACAAGCTCATCGTCTACGGCGTCCTCACTGCCCCGGAACTGAAGGGTATCGTGGACAGCGCGAACGTCGCGCCGAAGCTCACGATCTCGGCGGTCGGTGACGGCGAAGGGCCGAGCGACCACGCCGCGTTCTACCGCAAGGATCTCCCCGTGCTGCACCTGTTCACCGACCTGCACGGCGACTACCACACGGCAAACGACGTCGCCGATCGGTTGAACATTGACGGCATCGTGCACGTGGCCGATTTCGCGGAGCGCGTCGTGCGCGCCCTCGCCGACCGCCCCGCGCGGCTCGCCTTCCAGCGCGTGCAGACGGCCGGCGCCAACCGGCCGTCGGAGCGCCAGGGGAGCGGCGTCTACCTCGGCTCGATTCCCGACATGGGCGCGGCCGACGTGAAGGGCATGCAGCTCTCCGGCGTGCGCCCCGGCAGCCCCGCCGACCTCGGCGGACTCAAGGCCGGCGACATCATTGTGAAGTTCGGGGACAAGGCGATCACCAACATCTACGACTACACCGACGCCCTCAGCGCGCATAAGCCGGGCGACGTGGTCGAACTCGTCGTCAAGCGCGGGGGGAGCGAGGTGACGCTGAAGGTGACGATGGGCAAGCGGGGGTGAGATTGAGGATATGGACGCAGGATTGCGATAAAGGATGGCGATGCCGGATGGCGATTCGCGATTGTCCATCGAGGTCGTTGATCATGATCGTCCCTCGCGGTCGCCGACAGCGATCGCGCATCGCAATCCTCCATCGCAATCCTGAATCGCCATCCTGAGTCCACGTGCTCAATCGCAGTCATGCCATCCTCCGGCTTCACGCACTCCACGCCCGTCCCCCTCTACTGGGCCTCCTACGGTCCCACCGGCGGCGAACGAGTGCTCGTGCTGCACGGCGGCCCCGGCGCGCACCACGATTACCTGCTGCCGCAGATGCTTGCGCTCGCCGCCGACCGGGAACTTCTGTTATACGACCAGCGCGGCGGCGGGCGTTCGCGGCACGACGATGACCGCGCCACCATCACGTGGGAATCGCAGGTGCGCGACCTCGAGGCCGTCGTGCGCGAGTTCGCGCTCGCGCCGCTCACGCTCGTGGGGTATTCGTGGGGCGGCCTGCTCGCCCTGTTGTACAGCCTGCAGGCCGCGCACGGCCACGCATCGCCGGCCCCCGCGCGGCTCGTGCTCGTGGATCCGGCCCCGGTCTCTCGGGCCTGGCGGGCGCAGTTTGACGCCGAGTTCGCGCGGCGGCAGCAGTCGCCCGCCGTGCAGGCCTTGCGCCATGAACTGGCCGCCTCGGGGCTGCGCGAGTCGGACCCGGCGACTTTTCGTCAGCGCACCTTCGAGCTGAGCGTCGCCGGCTGTTTTGCCGAACCGCGCGCGGCGCGTGCACTGACGCCGTTCCGCGTCACCGGGCGGGTGCAGCAGTCCATCTGGGACTCCCTCGGCGACTTCGACCTCACCGCCGCGCTCCGTGACGTCCGGTGCCCCGCTCTCGTCGTTCATGGACGGAACGATCCCATCCCGCTGGAGTCCTCGGCGGCCGTGGCCGCGGCGCTTGGGGCAGAGCTGGTCGTACTGGATGACTGCGGTCACGTGCCGTATGTTGAGCAACCGGAGGCGCTCTTCCGCGCCGTCCGAGGATTCCTCGACCGCCCTTCGCCCGCGCGCGACTGACTGAATGAGCGCCTACGACGAGATCTCGCAACCGTACGTCGCCACCATCGAGACCGAGGGCAAACGCTACACGGTGTCGGTGCGCATCACGTACGACGGCATCGAGTACGTCGGGCGCCTCTGGTTCGCCGACGAGTCGTGGGACGACCTCGGCCTTCCCGACCGCGGGGCGCTCCCCGGCCGCACCAAGGACGAGGTCCTTACCCTCGCCCGGCGCATTCCCCCGGACAAGCTCGTCCGCCGGCACAA
>JAJZRK010000083.1 GCA_021802745.1 bacterium | reverse complement strand
CCCCGCTGGCGTCGTCCATGGGACGCCTGTTCGACGCGGCCGCCGCCGTGCTCGGCGTGCGTCGGCACGCGTCGTTCGAGGGGCAGGCCGCGATGGAGCTGGAGGCGCTGGCCGGCGACCTGCGCGCCGCGCCGCTGCCGTTCCCGACGTACGAGGCGGATGGCCGGCTGCACCTCGATCCCGTTCCGCTGCTCCGGGCACTCGGCGAGGGGCGAAAGCACGGCGTGGACGTCGCGCTGCTCGCCGCGCGCTTTCACGAGAGCATCGTGGAGGCGTCGGTGGACCTCGCGCGCCTCATCGCGGGCAGCTTTGGCCTCGGCACCGTGGCGCTGGCGGGCGGTTCGTTTCAAAACGCCCGCCTGCTCACGCACATCGCGCGACGGCTCACCGAGGCGCGGCTCCGCGTCCTCGTCCCGCACACCCTCGGCCCGAACGACGGCGCCATCAGCTACGGCCAGGCCGCCGTCGCCGCGTGGACGCTTTCGCGCGAGTAACCCTTCGACTCGTCTTCCCCCGCACCCCGTCTCCTGCACCCTTCGTCTTATGTGTCTTGGTATCCCCGCCCAGATCCTCTCCATTCGCGACGACGCCGGCCTCACCATGGGCGTGGTGGATTTCGGCGGCGTGCGCCGGGATGTCTGCCTGCAGTACGTCGCCGACGAGGTGGCGGTGGGCGATTTCGTCATCGTGCATGTCGGCTTTGCCATTTCGCGGGTGGACGAAGAAGAGGCCCGCCGCACGTTCGAACTGCTGAAGGAGATGAGCCAGCTCGACGAACTGTCGTGGATGTCCGACGTCGCCGACGAAGGATTGCGGCAGACGGAGGACCGGGCGTGAGATACCTGTCGGAATACCGCGACGCCGACATGGCGAGGGCCCTCATCGCGCGCATCAAGGCGAGGGCGTCGCGGCCGTGGACGCTGATGGAGGTATGCGGCGGCCAGACGCACACCATCGTGCGCCAGGGGCTCGACGAACTGCTCGAGGGGGCGGTGGAAATGATCCACGGCCCGGGTTGCCCCGTCTGCGTGACCCCGCTCGAACAGATTGACAAGGCGCTGGCGATCGCGGCGCTGCCCGGCGTGATCTTCACCTCGTTCGGCGACATGCTCCGGGTGCCCGGCAGCCACAGCGACCTGCAGCAGGTGCGCGCCCGCGGCGGCGACGTGCGGGTCGTCTACTCGCCGCTCGATGCGCTCGCGCTCGCGCAGACGCACCCCGACCGGGAGGTCGTTTTCTTCGCCGTCGGGTTCGAGACCACGGCGCCCGCCAACGCCATGGCGGTATGGCGCGCGCGCGAACTCGGCGTGACGAACTTCACCGTGCTCGTCTCGCACGTCACGGTGCCGCCGGCGATCACCGCCATTCTCGAGGCGCCCGACAACCGCGTGCAGGGGTTTCTCGCCGCGGGCCACGTCTGCGCGATCATGGGATGGGAGGAGTACGAGCCGATCGCGGCGAAGTACCGGGTGCCCATCATCGTCACGGGCTTCGAACCGGTGGACATTCTCGAGGGCATCGTGATGGCGGTGAACCAGCTCGAGCGCGGGCAGCATGCGGTGGAGAACCAGTATGTGCGCTCGGTCCGCCGCCAGGGAACGCCGGCGGCGCGCGCGCTGGTGGCGCAGGTCTTCGAGATGACCGACCGGCAGTGGCGCGGCATCGGCGAGATTCCGATGAGCGGCCTGCAACTGCGGAATGCCTTCGCGGCGTTCGATGCCGAGAGAAGGTTTGGCGTCGGCGGGCTCAAGGTGGCCGAACCCAAGGCGTGCCGCGCGGGTGACGTGCTCACCGGACGCATCAAGCCGACGCAGTGCCCGGCCTTCGGCATCACCTGCACGCCGGAGCGACCGCTCGGGGCGCCGATGGTCTCGAGCGAGGGCGCTTGTGCGGCCTACCACAGCGTCGCCAGGTACCGCAGCACCGACCACACGGGGGCATCGTCGTGAAGAAGAAGCCACCGGTGAATCCCGCCGCGCTCCACTGTCCGGTGCCGCTCGAAGATTCGGACCGTGTGCAACTCGGGCACGGATCGGGTGGCAAGCTGAGCGCCCAGCTCGTTGCGCGCCACTTCCTTCCGCCCTTCGCGAACCCGGCGCTCGTCCAGCTGGGGGACGCGTCGGTGGTCGCCATTCCGGGCGGCGAGCTGGCAATCTCCACCGACAGCTTCGTGGTGCACCCCCTCGAGTTTCCGGGCGGGAACATCGGCGCGCTCGCGGTGCACGGCACGCTCAACGACGTGGCGATGATGGGCGCGCGCGCCGTCTGCCTGACGGCAGGCTTCGTGCTGGAAGAAGGGCTGTCGCTCGCGGTGCTCGACCGCGTGATCGCCGAGATGGCGGCCGCCGCGCGCGCGGCGGGCGTCCCCATCGTGGCCGGCGACACGAAGGTCGTAGAGCGTGGCAAGGCGGACGGGATGTACATCACCACCACCGGCGTCGGCACCGTGGATCCCGCGTTCCGGCCGGCGCCGGCGCGCGCGCTACCCGGTGACGTCGTGCTCGTCTCCGCGCCGATCGCGCACCACGGCATGGCGATCATGGCGGCGCGCGAAGGGCTGTCGTTCGAGAGCGCGATCACCAGCGACACGGCCTGCCTGATGCCGCTCGTGGATGCCCTTCGCCCGCTCGGTGGCGACATCCACGTGCTGCGCGACCCGACGCGCGGCGGTGTCGCCAGCGCGCTCAACGAGATCGCGGCGGCCTCAGGCGTAGGGATCGAAATCACCGATGGCGCGCTGCCGGTGCCCGGCGACGTCCGCGCTGCGTGCGAGATGCTCGGCCTCGACCCGCTGTACGTGGCGAACGAAGGCGTGATGGTGGTCTTCGTCACCGAAGACCGGGCCGATGGTGCGCTGCGCGCGCTTCGGGCGCATCCGCTCGGCGCTGAGGCGGCGCGCATCGGGCGCGTCGTGGCGGCGCATCCGCGCGTCGTCGCCCTGCGCACCGCCCTCGGCGGTACGCGCGTGGTGGACCTGCTCCCCGGTGACCAGCTGCCGCGCATCTGTTAATTGGGCAGCAGCATCCGCGACACGCCGCGGCGCCTCGCGTCCGAATCGTGTCGTCACCTGGCCGGTCGGGCAACTTCTTACAGCGTGCCATCTATTATGTAACCCAGTTGACTAATTCCATTGTTGAGCTTAACGAGGAGACGATCCGTACCTGTGGCGATGGTGGAGGACACAGCGCATGGCCGCACCGGTCAGCCTCGATTCGCTCGACAACGCTATCGGCATCAAGCCAATGCAGGGACGCCGCAAATCACCCGGTCGCGTTTCGCCGGGACTGCTCCGCGACGTCCAGCGACACGGCAAGTTCGACGGCAGTTGCCTGAACTGCGGCGGATGTTCGGTGGTCTGCGACCTGCCGTACGGCAGCGTGACATTCCCTCGCCGGCCCATCCACCGCGTTCTGATCGGTGCGCGCGACGCGGTGCTCGAGGGGCTCGAGCCCTGGCTGTGTCACGACTGCGGCGACTGCTCCATTGCCTGCCCGCGCGCGGCCGACCCGGCCGCGTCCATGCGGACCCTGCGCCGCTACCTGACGGCCCAATACGACCTCACGGGCCTCGCCTCGCACATCCTGCGCTCCCGCGCGTGGCATCTCGGATCGCTGGGATTCGTGGCGGCCCTGGTCCTCGCGTTGGTGGTGGCCTACCACCTGTACTGGGCCGACCTCTCGCTGCCTGACTTCGCGGCAACGGCCATGCCGATGGAGCACATGTTTCCGATGATCCGGTACTTCACCTGGATCTCGTACGCGCTCCCGCTGGTCTTTCTCGTTGCCCACGTCAGCCGGATGTACCGGTTCACGATGGGGAGCCGCCCGCCCGCGGCGCGTCACTTCGCGGCCGAGGCGAAGACCCTGTTCGTCCACGCGGCGTCGGCCCGGGGAATGCGCGAATGTCCCTCCGAGGCGCGCGGCGCCCCGGTCGTCACGTGGTGGCTGTACGAGGGAAGCGCCGCGACGGTGCCGCGGCGGTGGCTCAAGCACTGGCTGATGGTGGTGGGCACCGTGACGATGGTCGTCCTGACCGCCGCCTTCCTCGGATGGTTCCAGACCGACGCCATCCATTCCGCTCTGCATCCGCAGCGGTGGCTGGGATATCTCGCCACCGCGTTCATCCTGTGGGGGACTTCGGATGCGCTGTGGCGGCGCATCAGGCGCCCGCGCGAGAATGCCCTGCGCACTCGGGGCGGGCTTTCCCTGCCGCTGCTGCTGTGGCTGACGGCGGTGAGCGGCATCGTGCTGCATGTGCTGCGCCTCGCCGGCTTTGAACTCGCCACCCACTACGCCTACGCCGTGCACCTGGCGATCTGCGTGCCGATGATCGTGGTCGAGGTGCCGTTCGGAGAATGGGCGCACATGATTGACCGCCCGCTTGGGCTCTACTTCCATGCCGTCCGCGCGCGGGCGCAGCAGGAACTCACGCCGGAGGCGGACCGCGCGTCCGTGAGACCATGATAGACCTTCCGCGGTCGAATGACATCGGCGCGACGCTGGTCGTGGGCGGTGGCATTGGCGGCATGCAGGCGGCCCTCGACCTCGCCAACGCGGGCGTGAAGGTCTTCCTCGTGGAGAAGGCGGCCTGCGTGGGCGGGGTCATGGCCCAGCTCGACAAGACCTTCCCCACCAACGACTGCGCGATGTGCACCATGGCACCGCGCCTCGCCGACCTGAGCCGCCAGAAGGACATCGAGCTGCTCACGCTCTCGGACGTCACACAGGTGACGGGCGAGCCGGGCAACTTCACCGTCACCGTCCGCAAGCGTCCGCGCTACGTTGACCCCGCCAAGTGCAAGAGCTGCGGGCTCTGCACGAGTGCGTGCCCGGTGGTGCTGCCGTCGGAGTTCGATCTCGGCCTCACGAATCGCAAGGCCATTCATCTGCCGTATCCGCAGGGCGTCCCGAGCGCCTTCTCCATTTCGCGCCGCGGCGACGCCCCGTGCCAGTCAGCCTGCCCGCTGCACCAGAGCGGCCAGGGCTATGTCACGCTCATCGCGCAGGGGCGCTTTGAGGAGGCACTGCACGTCATCCTGCGCGACAACCCGCTTCCGTCCGTGTGCGGGCGGGTCTGCACGCACCCCTGCACGGCGGCGTGCACGCGCGGCGGCGTGGATGACCCCATCAACCTGCCCGCCCTCAAGCGATTCATCACCGATCGCTTCCCGTCGTACACGCTGCCGCGGCCGAGCGCGCCGGACCGGAGCGAGACGATTGCCATTGTCGGGTCCGGCCCTGCTGGCCTGGTCTGTGCCCATGCGCTGCGCCAGAAGGGCTACCGGCCCACGATCTACGAGGCGCTGCCCGTTGCGGGTGGCATGCTCGCCGTCGGCATTCCGACCTTCCGGCTGCCGCAGCGGATCCTCGACGCGGAAGTCGAACGCCTGCGCGCGAGTGGCATCGAATTCAGGCTGAACACGGCCGTGGGTCGCGAGCTCTCGCTCGATGGCCTGCGCCAGGACCACGCCGCGGTCTTCCTCGCCATCGGCGCGCACGTGGAGCGCCGGCTCGACATTTCCGGCGAGGACCTGCCGGGGGTGGTGGGCGCGGTTGAGTTCCTGCGCCGCGTGCGGCTCGAGCGGCCGCGGCGGCCGGGCCGCCGCGTGCTCGTGATTGGGGGAGGAAACTCGGCGCTCGATGCGGCGCGCACCGCGCTGCGCTGCGGGGCCGATCAGGTCACCATCGTGTATCGGCGGACGCGGGAGCAGATGCCGGCGGACCGGCGCGAAGTCAGCGACGCGGAGCGCGAGGGCATTCAGTTCGAGTTTCTCGCCGCGCCGCACGCCTTCCACGCGTCGGCCGACGGGCGCGTCAATGGGCTCGAGTGCACGCGCATGCGGCTCGGCGCCCCCGATGCGAGCGGCCGACCGAGCCCCGAGCCGATTCCGCGCTCGGAGTTCATGCTGTCGTGCGACGCCGTCATCGTCACCATTGGCCAGCGCCCGGACCTTGAATCGCTGGGCGAGCGCCTGGGGATCGAGACCACGAAGTGGGGAACGCTCAAGGCCGACCCCGTCACCATGGAGACGGGGCTGCCCGGCGTCTTCGCCGGCGGGGACTGCGTGAGCGGACCCGACGTGATCATCTCGGCGATGCTCGCCGGCAAGAAGGCGGCGAACTCCATAGACCGGCTGCTCAGCGGCCGCGACCT
Organism: bacterium; assembly: GCA_021802745.1. The sequence goes on along the minus strand of JAJZRK010000083.1, from coordinate 7,137 downwards.
GCGTGCGGGGCGTGAACGGGAGGGCCCGACGGTTCCCGAGTATGTGGTGGACACGACGGGCATTCCCGTGAAGCGGGAGGTGGCCGTGCCCGCGCTCGATCCGTTCACGCGGGCCGCGACCTTCGACGAGATCCACACGGGATACAGCGAGGTCGAGGCGCGAGCCGAGGCCGCACGCTGCCTCTCGTGCGCCGTCTGCTGCGATTGCCATCTCTGCGAGTCGGCGTGCGACGCCAAGGCCATTGACTTCACGCAGCGCGCGGAGAGCGTCACCCTGCAGGTTGGGGCCATCGTGCTGGCGCCCGGGTACGAACTCTTCGACGCGCGGCGGAAATCCAACCTCGGGTTTGGCCGCTTCAAGAACGTTGTCTCGGCCGCGCAGTTCGAACGCATCATGTCGGCCTCGGGGCCGTACGACGGGCACATCGTGCGTCCGTCGGACCACGCGCCGCCCCAGCGCATTGCCTTCATCCAGTGCGTCGGCTCCCGCGACGTCGACCGCGACTACTGCTCCTCGGTCTGCTGCATGTACGCGACCAAGGAGGCGCTGATCGCCAAGGAGCACTGCGGCGAGGGGCTCGAGACCGACATCTTCTTCATGGACGCCCGGGCCTACGGCAAGGGCTTCGAGGCGTACTACCAGCGGGCACTCGAACAGGGCGTCCGCTACATCCGCTGCCGGCCGCCGGTGCTCGAGGAAATCGCCGGCACGGGCAACGTCGTCATCAAGTACCTCACGAATGACGATGTGAAGGCCGAGCGGGAGTACGACCTGGTGGTTCTCGCCACCGGGATGCTCCCGCCGAAGGACGCCCCTGAACTCGCCACGACCTTCGGAATTTCGCTGAACGAGTTCGGCTTCTGTCGGACGACGTCGTTCGGTCCGGTCGAATCGTCGCGCAAGGGCGTGTTCGTCTGCGGCCCGTTCACGGAGCCGAAGGACATTCCGGAAACGGTGATGCAGGCGTCCGGCGCGGCGTCGAAGGTGCTTGCCCTGCTGCGCGACGTCCGCGGCACGCTGCTGACCCCGGAGGAGTATCCGCCGGAAGTGGACGTGACGGGGCAGGAGCCGCGAATCGGCGTCTTCGTCTGCCATTGCGGGACGAACATCGCCGGCGTGGTGGACGTCAAGGACGTCGCCGAGTACGCCCGCGGCCTTCCCGACGTCGTGCATGTGGAGACCAACCTCTACACCTGCTCCACCGACACGCAGGAGCGGATCAAGGCCAAGATCCACGAACACCGGCTCAACCGCGTCGTCGTGGCCTCGTGCTCGCCGCGCACGCACGAACCGCTGTTCCGCAGCAGCCTTCGGGAGGCGGGGCTGAACCCGTACCTGTTCGAAATGGCGAACATCCGCGACCAGTGCTCGTGGGTCCACATGCACGAGCCGGCGCGCGCGACGGAGAAGGCCAAGGACCTCGTCCGCATGGCGCTGGCCAAGGCGCGGCTGCTCGTGCCGTTGCAGAAGGGGTCGGCGCCGGTGAAGAAGGCGGCACTGGTGGTGGGCGGCGGGCTTGCCGGGATGGTCGCCAGTCTGGACATCGCGCAGCAGGGCTACGACGTCTGCCTCGTCGAGCGCGACGCCGAACTCGGCGGCAACCTGCGGCGGCTGCACAACCTCGGCGATGACGAGGATCCGCAGGCGGCCCTCGGCGACCTCGTGTCGCGAGTGCGCGACAACCGCCGCATCCGCGTCCTGACGCGGGCGACGCTGCAATCGGTGGACGGGTCGGTTGGGAGCTTCGTGAGCACGATCGCCATCAACGGGGCAGTGGAGCAGGTAGAGCACGGCGTGGTGGTGGTGGCGACGGGCGCCATGGAGCACCGGCCGACGGCGCACTTGTACGGCGAAGATGAGCGGGTGCTGACCCAGCTCGAACTGGAGGCGCGCCTCGCCGAGCGCGGCGCCGCGGGCCTGCCGTCCACGGTCGTGATGATCCAGTGCGTCGGATCGCGCGACGCGGAACACCCGTACTGCTCTCGCGTCTGCTGCGCGGAGGCGATCAAGAACGCGCTGACGATCAAGGCGCTGAGTCCCCGCACCAACGTCTATATCCTGTACCGTGACATCCGGACCTACGGGTTCCGGGAGAAGTTCTACACCAGGGCGCGGCAGCAGGGCGTGGTGTTCCTGCGCCACGAGGACGACCAGAAGCCAGTCGTGTCGCGCGGCGACGACGGCCTCGTGGTCACGGTGCGCGACCCGCAACTCGCACGGGAGCTGACGATCGCCGCGGGGCTCGTGGTGCTCTCCGTGGCGACGGTGCCCCACGAGTCGAACGCGGCGGTGGCGCAGCTCCTGAAGGTGCCGCTGAACCAGGACGGCTTCTTCCTCGAGGCGCACATGAAGCTGCGTCCCGTGGACTTCGCCACCGACGGGGTGTTCCTCGCCGGGCTTGCCCACGCGGCCAAGTCCGTGGATGAGAGCATCGTCCAGGCTTCCGCCGCGGCGGCGCGCGCGGCGGGGGTGCTGTCGCAGGATGCGCTCGCGCTGGAGGCCACGGTCTCCAGCGTGGTCGAGGCGAGCTGCGACGGCTGCGCGTACTGCGTGGATCCCTGCCCGTACAAGGCCATCACGCTGGTGGAATACATGCGTGATGGGGTCGTGAAGAAAGTGGTGGAGGTCAACGAGTCGCTGTGCAAGGGATGCGGCACCTGCCAGGCGACGTGCCCGAAGCGCGGGATCTTCGTTCGCGGGTTCACGCTCGATCAGATCGCGGCGCAGGTGGCCGCGGCCGTGGAGGTCGCGTGACCGAGACGCTCGCCGTGGGCTTCGAGCCCATCATCATCGTGTTCGCCTGCAACTGGTGCTCGTACACCGGGGCCGACCTGGCAGGGGTCTCGCGCCTGCAGTATCCGCCGAACGTGCGCATCGTGCGCGTACTGTGCTCCGGGATGATCCACCCGAACCTCGTCATTGATGCATTCACCAAGGGCGCCGACGGGGTGATCATCTGCGGCTGCCATCTGGGAGACTGCCACTACCTCGATGGCAACGAAAAGGCGGCGCGGCGGGCGGACGCCGTCAAGCTGATGCTCGGTGACTTCGGCCTCGAGGAGGAGCGCTTCGGGATCGAGTGGATCTCGGCGTCCGAAGGCCCCCGATTCGCCCAGGTCATGACCGAATTCACCGAGCAGGTGCGGAGGATGGGGCCGAGCCCCTTCAGGCCATGAGCCCGACCGACACGCAGATCGCCGAAGGAAAGAAGTTCTACTGGGACGGCGCCGCCTACACGTCGGCGGACGAGGCGTCCGCGGCGCGGGCCGCGTACGAGCGCAACGGCTTCGACACCTGCCACGTCGAGCGCGACGGCGTGCATCGCGTCTTCACGCGGCGGGTGGTCAGGCAGACGGGTGATGTGACGGGCAACTAACCGAGGGACGTCGCGAGGACGAAGTCCGCAAAAAGGAGCGCTGATGGCTCGACTAGCCGAAGAGTGGTTTGCCACATGTGCCGGGTGCGAGGTCACGATCCTTGACATCGGCGAGCCGCTCATTGACCTGCTGAAGCAGGTCTCGATCGTGCACATGCCGGTCCTCATGGACCACAAGCTCTATGGCCAGACTGGCGAGGGGACGAACATCGAGATCCCGGAAGCCGACATCGGGATCCTCACTGGTGGCATCCGGACCGAGGAACACAAGGAGATCGCGCGCGAGATGCGCAAGAAGGTCAAGACGCTCATCTCGCTGGGCAGCTGCGCGTCGTTCGGCGGCGTGCCGGCGCTGGCGAACCTCTCCACCGCCGCGGACCTCCTCCAGAAGGTGGACGGCGACAGCATCTCGACTGATCCCGACGGCGCGGCGAAGGTGGACATTCCCGCGCTGACGGACCGCGTGTACGCCGTGAGCGAAGTCGTGCCGGTGGATGTCTTTCTCCCCGGCTGCCCGACGACCCCCGAGATGGTGGCGGGGGCGCTGACGGCCCTGCTCGAGGGCAAGCCGTTTGCGCTGCCGAGCAAGAGCGTGTGCGACGAATGCCCCACGAAGCGCGAGAAGAAAACCACCACGACGCTGAAGCGCCGCTTCGAGGCCCCGGAGTTCACGCCGGGAAGGCCGCTGAGCGAGATGCGGTGCCTCATGGAGCAGGGATTCCTCTGCGTCGGACCCGCGACGAGGGGCGGCTGCGGGGGCAGCGACGGCATTCCGCGCTGCATCAGGGCGTACATGCCGTGCGAGGGCTGCTTCGGGCCGCTCTCGGAGAAGGCCAACCCCATGGTGGACATGATGGGCGCGCTCTCGACCATCGGCCTCGACCCCAAACAGGTGCCCGACCGCGCCGCCACCTTCAACCGCTTCAGCGGCGCCGGCGGACGCTTGCGGCCGCAGCCCAAGAGGTGATCCATGACCAAGACACTCGTCATCCAACCCGTGACCCGCATCGAAGGGCACGCCAAGGTCACCATCAAGCTGGACGACGCCGGTGAGGTGGAGACGGCGCGCGTCAACGTGATCGAGCTGCGCGGCTTCGAGCGCTTCTGCATCGGCCGTCCCGTGGAGGACATGCCGCGCATCACGCCGCGGATCTGCGGCGTCTGTCCCTGGTCGCATCACCTGGCGGCGGCCAAGGCCACGGACGCCGTCTTCGGCGTCACGCCGCCCCCGGCCGGGCGCAAGCTCCGCGAACTCTGCAACAGCATCGCCTACATGGAGGAGCACATCCTCCATTTCTACTTCCTCGCCGGCGCCGATTTCCTGCTGGGCCCCGACGCCGACTACTCGGTGCGCAACGTCATTGGCATCCTGCAGGCGGCTCCCGAGATCGCACAGCGCGTCGTGAAGGTGCGCCACATGTGCGCCAAGATGCTCGAGATCCTGGCGGGCAAGGCGATTCACCCGCAGGCCGCCGTGCCCGGCGGCTTCAGCAAGCCGCTGCTCGCCGAGGAGCGCGACCGCCTGCGCCCGATGGCGGATGAGGCGTTGGAGCTCGCCAAGTTCACGATCTCCTTCGCCAAGGAGAGCATCTTCCCGAAGTACCTGGAGGTGGTGAAGACCCTCGGGGTCATCACCACGGGCTTCCTTGGCACGGTGGCCGACGACGGCGCGCTCGACCTGTACGACGGCAAGCTGCGCATGATGGCGCCCGACGGCTCCTTCGAGGACTTCGCGGTCGAGCAGTACACCGATTACATCGCCGAGCACGTGGAGCCGTGGTCGTACCTGAAGTTCCCGTATGCCAAGAAGTGGGGCGCCTTCTCCATGGATGAGAACGCGCCGGGGGGCATCTATCGCACCAACACGCTCGCGCGCCTCAACGTCTGCGATCACATCGCGACGCCGCTGGCGCAGGCCGAGCTGGTCGAATTCCGGAAGGCCTTTGGCCGGCCGGCCCAGCTCACCCTGCTCTATCACTGGGCGCGGCTCATCGAGCTGCTGTACAACGCCGAGAATGCCGTCCATCTGCTGGCGGACAGCGACATCACGAGCACGGAGACGCGCGTGCCGGTCACGGCGCGCGCCGCGCGCGGCGTGGCGTCCATCGAGGCGCCGCGGGGGACGCTGATCCATGACTACACGACCGACGCGGACGGCATGCTGACGAACGTGAACCTGATCGTGGGCACGACGCACAACAACGCGCCGATCAACATGTCGGTAACGCAGGCCGCCAAGAGCCTGATCCACGGCGGCAAGTACGACGAGGGGGTGCTGAACCAGGTGGAGATGGCGATCCGCGCCTACGACCCGTGCCTCTCGTGCGCCACGCATGCGCTGGACGGCCGGTTCGCCGTGCGCCTGGATATTGTGGACGCGGACGGTGCGCTCATTGACTCGTTGAGGAACTAGGAGTTCGCGCGTGGAAGGGCAGATTCCCGATTTCTGCCGACACCCGACGCTGATTCTCGGCTGCGGGAACACGCTCTTTGGCGATGACGGCTTCGGGTGCGAGCTCGTGGACTATCTCGAGCAGCACTATGCCGTGCCCGACGCCGTCTGCCTGCTTGATGTTGGCACCGGTGTCAGAAAGCTGCTCTTCACCCTGTGCCTCAGTGCCGAGCGGCCGGACCAGATTCTCGTGCTTGACGCGCTCGACGTGGGCCGGTCGCCGGGGGAGATTGTCGCGCTTGACGCGGCCGACATTCCCGCGATCAAGCTCGACGACTTCTCCCTGCACCAGCTGCCCACGTCCAACCTGCTGCGAGAGCTGGAAGAGCGCTGCGGCGTGCGCGTGCGCGTGCTTGCCTGTCAGCATGGTCCGCTCCCCGGCGAGGTGCAGCCGGGGTTGTCCGCGGCGGTCCGGTCGGCGCTGCCCGTGGCGGCCGCGTGGGTGGCGCGGGAGTACTTCACCGCGGCTTGACACCCGCGGAGCGTACGGTCAACATGCGGGATCATTTCCGACGGAAAGAAAGATGTCCACAGGGAGCCGAGATCCGGCGGCGCTGATCCAGGAGTTTCTTGGCAGCGTCCGCGTCTTCTCGCAGACGGTCAGGATCACCGTGGAGGAGCCGTTGCTCGGCGAGCTGCCGGGCGGCCGGCTTTCGTTTCCACAGTACAAGCTCCTGCGGCTGGTGGCCGGCACCGATGGACAGAGCATCGGCGAAGTCGCCTTCATCCTCGGCATCAGCAGCGCGGCCGCGAGCAAGGGCGTGGACAAGCTCGTGCGCCGCCGCTTCCTCCGCCGTACCGAGGCCAAGCTCGACCGGCGGGCGATGCATCTCTCCCTCACCACGCTTGGGCAGCGTGCGGTGAAATCGTACGAAGACGCGCGCGACGCGAAGCTGGGCGCCATCTTCGACGCGATGCCGGCCGCCCTCCTGCGCCGATCGGTCGAGCTGCTCGATCAACTGTCCGCGAAACTCGTGGACTACGGCGCCGACCCCGAAGGAGTCTGCCTGCAGTGCGGGATCTACTTCCACGATAAGTGCGTCGTGCGCCACCGCGGCAAGTGCAAGTGCGCGGCGGCGCGCCATCGGGCCCACCAGCGCTCCACCCGCCACGCGCGCAGTGCGTGATGCGCGGCGCGCACGCGTGCAAAGCCTGACGATGACACCCTTCCCGCCGCGGCGCCGTTGCCGCACCTTCCCCGCGGTCCAACACTGAGGAGATCCGTGTACCACTCGCCCGGTTTTCTGGCCCTCATCGAGTCGCTGCGTCCGCATGTCAAGGAAGTGACGCTCGCCGAGGCGCGCGCGC
>JAJZRK010000082.1 GCA_021802745.1 bacterium | reverse complement strand
CTTCGACCAGATCGAGCTGATCGCGGGCGAGTTCGGCTTCATCGCCGTGCGCGAGGCGGAGTACGCGGCCGCCCCCACCGAGGCCAAGGTCGAGGACACGCCGGAACAGCTGTCGTTCCGTCCGCCCGTCGTCACCATCATGGGCCACGTGGACCACGGCAAGACCTCGCTCCTCGACTACATCCGCAAGGCCAACGTCGTGGCCGGCGAGGCCGGCGGCATCACGCAGCACATCGGTGCGTACCACGTGACGCTGGCGAACGGCAAGCACATCACCTTCCTCGACACCCCGGGCCACCAGGCGTTCACCGCCATGCGCGCCCGCGGCGCGCAGGTCACCGACATCGTCGTGCTCGTCGTCGCGGCCGATGACTCGGTCATGCCGCAGACCATCGAGGCGATCTCGCACGCCCGGAACGCCGGCGTGCCAATGATCGTCGCCATCAACAAGATTGACCTGCCGGCCGCGAACGCGCTCAAGGTCAAGCAGGAACTGCTCAACCACAGCGTCGTGCTCGAGGAGTTCGGCGGGCAGGTGCTGCACACCGAAGTGTCGGCCAAGAAGGGGACGGGCGTGCCCGCGCTCCTCGACCAGCTCCTGCTGCAGGCCGAGATCCTCGACCTCAAGGCCAACCCGAACCGCAAGGCGACGGGTGCCGTGGTCGAGGCGCAGCTCGACGCGGGCAAGGGCCCGGTGGCGACCGTGCTCGTGCAGAACGGCACGCTGCGCGTCGGCGACGACTTCATCTGCGGCCTGTACTCGGGGCGCGTGCGCGCGCTGCTTGACGAGCGCGGCAAGGCCGTCAAGGAAGCGGGGCCGGCCATTCCCGTGCAGGTGCTGGGCCTCACCGGCGTGCCGATGGCGGGCGACCAGTTCATCGCCGTCGCCGACGCGTCCGAGGCGCGCGAGATCGCGCAGCGGCGCGAGCGCCTCGACCGCGAGGCGAAGAGCCGCCGCACCGCCAAGGGCGCCGTCTCGCTCGAGGACTTCATGTCGCAGGCCGGGGCGGGCGAGAAGCGCTCGCTCAAGCTGCTCATCAAGGCCGACCAGGGCGGCCCGGCGGAAGCGCTCGCCGACGCGCTGCAGCAGCTGTCGAACGAGGAAGTCCAGGTGGAGGTCGTGCAGCGCAGCGTCGGCGCCATCACCGAGAGCGACATCCTGCTGGCCAAGGCCTCGGGCGCCATCATCGTCGGCTTCCACGTGCGCCCCGACAACAAGGCGCGCCAGATGGCCGAGCGCGAGGGCGTGGACATCAAGCTGTACAAGATCATCTACGAGGCGGTCGCCGACGTGAAGCTCGCGCTCGAGGGGCTGCTGCGTCCGGAGGAGAAGGAAACCGTGCTCGGCGAGGCCGAGGTCCGCGAGGTCTTCAAGGTGTCGAAGGTCGGCGTCATCGCCGGCTGCTCGGTGCGCCACGGCATCATCAACCGCCAGGCGAAGGTGCGCGTGGTCCGCGACGGCGTCGAGGTCTACAGCGGGAACATCGGGTCGCTGCGCCGCTTCAAGGACGACGTGAAGGAAGTGAAGGAAGGGTTCGAGTGCGGCATCGGCGTCGAGAGCTTCAACGACATCAAGGTCGGCGACGTGCTCGAATGCTTCCGGATGGACAGCGTGGCGCGCACGCTGCAGCCGGCGCACGCCAGCTGAGCGCGCGGGGGGGCTGCTGATGCCGCCGCGGGATACGCGCCGCCCCGACCGGGTGGCCGAGGGCATTCGGATGGAAGTGGCGACGTTCCTTGCCGGAGACGTCAAGGATCCGCGCGTGCGCGGCGCGCTCGTCACAGTCACGGCCGTCGAGGTGACGCGCGACCTCGGACACGCGACGGTCTTTGTGTCCATCATGGGCAACGACGCCGAACGGGCGGCGGCGCTCGAGGGATTGGCGAGCACCTCGAGCCACCTTCGCGCCCGCGTCGGGCGCGCGCTGCGCCTGCGCATTGCCCCCGAGATCGCCTTCCGGTTCGACGAGAGTGTGGCGCGCGCGGCGCGCATCGAAACCCTGCTCGCCTCCGTGCGTCCGTCGGACACCCCCGGCGATGGCTCCCCGTCCGACGCCTGACGGCCTCCTCCTCGTGGACAAGCCGGCGGGGGTGACGTCGCACGACGTCGTCAACGTCGCGCGCCGCGTGCTCGGCGAGAAACGCATCGGGCATGGCGGCACGCTCGATCCCTTCGCCACCGGTCTGCTCGTCCTGCTCGTCGGCCGGGCCACGCGCCTGCGGCAATGGGTGCACGACGAGCCCAAGGTGTACGAGGCCTCCGTGCGCTTCGGCGCCGAGACCAACACCGAGGATCTCGACGGCGAGGTCACGCGCGAGGCGCCGCGGCCGTCGCGCGCCGCCCTGCAGGCCGCCGTGCCGTCGCTGCTCGGCGACATCGAGCAGGTGCCGCCAGCCTTTTCCGCCAAGCGCGTGGACGGCCGACGGGCATACGCACTGGCCCGTGAAGGGCGCCCGGTGGAGATGAAGGCCGCGCGCGTGCGAGTCAACGACCTCACGCTGTGGGACTTCGAGGGAGACGACGCGGCCGTCACCGCCTGCCGCATGCGCGTTGCCTGCGGCGGCGGCACGTACGTGCGGTCGCTCGCGCGCGACCTCGCGCGCGCCGCCGGTTCCGCCGCGCATCTCACCGCCCTGCGGCGGCAGCAGGCCGGTGTCTTCTCGCTGGCCCGCTCCGTCCCGCTCGAGCGGTTGCGCGAGGGCGGCGTCACGCTGGCGCCGGCGGTGGACGCCCTCGAGGGCTACCCGCGCCAGGCGCTCTCGCCCGATGAAGTCGCCCAGGTGGTCCGCGGCATTGACGTGGAGGCGCGCGTGGACGGCCCGTTTGCGGCGCTGCTAGACGCGTCGTCGGCTGGCGGCGGCATGCTCGTGGCCTTCGCCGAGCGCCGCCCGTCGGAGCGCGGCGAACGCTGGCAGCCGCGGGTGGTGATGCGCGATGGCTGAGCACGTGGACTGGCACGTCGAGTCGGGGCTCCCCCCCGACGTCGAGGGCACGGTGCTCACCGTGGGCACCTTTGACGGCGTGCACGCCGGCCACCGCCTCGTGCTCGAGCGGCTCGCCGCGCGCGCCGCGGAGACGGGGCTGCGCAGCGTGCTGGTGACGTTCGAGCCGCACCCGCTCGAGGTGGTCAACCCCGCCAACGCGCCGCACCTGCTGACCGTCGGCGACGAAAAGCTCGAGGTGCTCGCCGAGAGCAAGCTCGATTACCTCGCCGTCCTCCCGTTCACGCCGACGCTGGCGCAGTACGACGCCCCGACCTTCGTGAACGCCGTGCTGCGCGAACGGTTCGGCATGCGTGAACTACTCATCGGCTACGACCACGGCTTTGGCCGCGGCCGATCAGGCGACGCCGGCGTCCTGCGCCAACTCGGCGCGGCGCGCGGCTTCGGCGTCGAGGTCGTTCCGCCCGTGCTCGCCCCGGACGGCCGTCCAGTCTCCTCGACGTCCATTCGACGCGCCATTGCCGGGGGCGACCTCGAGCGCGCGTTCGGCGGGCTCGGCCGACATTACGGCGTCTCCGGGGTTGTCATCGAGGGAAGGGGACGTGGGCGCACCCTCGGATTCCGCACCATCAACCTGTCGTTCCCGCCGCCGCGCAAGCTCCTCCCGCCCGATGGTGTGTACGCGGTGCGCGTCTGCACGCCGCTCGGTTCGTTCGGCGGGATGATGAACCTCGGCGGGCGCCCGACCTTTGGTGATCCGGTGCGCACGCTCGAAGCGCACCTCTTTGATACTGCCCCCGACCTGTACGGGCGGCGGGTGCGCGTGGATCTCGTGGCGCGGCTGCGGGAAACCCGGGCGTTCAGCAGCCCCGGGGCGCTGGTTGAACAGCTGGCCCGCGACGAAGTCGCCGCCCGCGCCCTGCTGGCCGATGCTTGAGGCAACTCGTTGTCAGTATTCAAGATGATTGACTAGACCACGTCCCAACACTACTCTTCAAGGTTTCGCATAAACCCTTTGCCAGTCACGGCAATGACCAACCTGAAGTACCGGCTCATCACCATCGCGCTGCTCATTCTCGCCTCCGTGTGGGCGCTGTATCCCCGCACGGTCGTCGAGCGCGTCAAGCGCAACGGCGTCTTCGTTCTCGACACGGTCGAGCGCGTCCCGCTCAAGCTCGGCCTCGACCTGCAGGGCGGCATGCACCTGACGCTCGAAGTGGACGAGTCCAAGGGCACCATCGCCAACAAGGCCGAGGCCCTCGACCGCGCGCTCACCGTCGTGCGCACCCGCATTGACGAGTTTGGCGTCGCCGAACCGGTCGTGCAGAAGATCGGCAACGATCGCATCGCGGTGGAGCTGCCGGGCATTGACGACCCGCAGCGCGCCACCGAAGTGGTGCAGAAGTCGGCCTTCCTGCAGTTCCAGATCACCGACAAGACGCAGGCGTTCGAGAAGAGCATCGCGCGGCTCGACGGCATCCTGAAGGACAAGGGCATTGTTGCGAAGACGAAGAGCGAACTGGACGCACCCGCCAGCAAGCCGGTGCTCCCCAACCTCTTCGCGGCGGCCGACAGCAGCAAGAAGGCCGCGGGCGACAGCACCAAGGCCGACACGGCGCTCTCCTCCACCGGGCCGTTCGCGACCAAGGTGGCTAGGGCGCCGGGCGGCGACCCGGGCATGTACCTCGTCGCCGAGTCCGATCGCGACGAGATTGACTCGTACCTGCAGAATCCCGACATCCAAGCCGCGCTGCCGCCGGGCAAGCAGCTCAAGTGGGGCGCCGATACAATTTCCGCCGGGGGCCGGGCATACCGCGGGCTCTACGTGCTGGACGCGCGGCCCATCATCACGGGCGAGTACCTCACCGACGCCAAGCCGAACACCGTCCCGGTGGAAGGGACGATCGTCGAGTTCCAGCTGAACAACGAGGGCGGCCGCCGCTTCAAGAGCGAGACGGGCAAGCACGTGCGCGACTACATGGCTATCGTGCTCGACGACCGTGTGATGTCGGCGCCGGTGATCCAGAGTGCCATCGGCACGCGCGGCCAGATCACCATGGGCGGGTCGGGGCTGCAGGCGGCACAGGATCTGGCGCTCGTGCTGCGCGCCGGCGCGCTTCCCGTGCCGCTCAAGGTCGCCGACAGCCGCACCATCGGCGCCTCGCTCGGCCAGGACTCCATTCAGAAGGGCATTACTGCCGGCGCCGTGGCGGTCATTCTGGTCATCCTGATCATGCTCGTGTACTACCGTTTCTCGGGCCTCATGGCGCTGGGCGGGATGGTGCTGTACGTGCTCTACACGCTGGCGGCGCTGGCCGGCTTCGGCGCCACGCTGACCCTCCCCGGGCTCGCCGGCTTCGTGCTCGGCATCGGCATCGCGGTGGACGCGAACGTGCTGATCTTCGAGCGCATCCGCGAAGAGCTCGACCACGGCAAGAGCGTGCGCACCGCCATTGACGAGGGCTTCAAGCACGCGATGACGGCCATCATTGACACCAACGTGTCCACGGCGCTCACCGCCCTCGTGTTGTATCAGTACGGCACCGGTCCCGTGAAGGGCTTCGCCGTCACGCTCATTGCCGGCCTCGTCGCCACGCTGGTCGCGTGCGTCTTCTCGGTCCGCACCTTCTACCTTGTCTGGCTCAACCGCAACCGCGGCGTCGAGTCACTGAGCATCTGATGCTGCGCATCCTTCACGGCACTCACTACGACTTCATCAAGTACTGGCGCACCGCCGCCGTCTTGACGATCGTGTTCATCCTCATCGGCATCGGCGCCGCCATCTTCACCGGCGGCTTCCCGTATTCCATCGAGTTCACCGGCGGCACGCTGGTGCAGCTCGAGTTCAAGACGCCGCCCGATGTGTCCAAGTTGCGCGCGACGCTCGATGCCGCGGGCATCAAGGGGGCCGAGATCGCGTCGTTCGGCTCGAGCCGCGAGTACACCATCCGCGCGCAGGAAGCCTCGCAGGTGGCGGAGCAGGCGGCGGGGGCCGAGAAGGTGGCCGACCGGATCCAGGCCACGCTCACGCAGGCGATGGGCGAGGGTGCGTTCAAGGTCGGGCGCACCGAGTCGGTCGGCCCGCGCGTCGGCGCCGAACTGCGCCGCGGCGCGGTGATCGCCATCCTGATCTCGTTCCTCGTGACCCTCGCCTACCTGGCGTGGCGCTTCGAGTGGCGCTTCGGCCTGTCGGCGGTGCTCGCCACCGCGCACGACATCCTGACGACGATCGCCTTCATCAAGCTGCTCAACCTCGAGATCTCGCTGACGGTCATCGCGGCGATCCTCACGGTCATCGGCTACTCGCTGAACGACACGATCATCATCTTCGACCGCGTGCGCGAGAACCTGCACAAGAACCGCAAGATGCCGTTCTACGACCTGCTCAACCTCTCGGTCAACGAGACGCTGCCGCGGTCCATCCTGACGCACGCCACCACGCTGGCCGCCACCGTCTCGCTGCTGATCCTCGCCGGCGAGGTCATCCGGCCGTTCGCGTGGGTGATGTCGTTCGGCATCTTCACCGGCACGTTCAGTTCGGTGTACGTGGCGTCGCCGATCCTCATGTGGGTGGAAAACAAGTACCCCCGCAAGAACGAGGCGCGCAGCGGCACCCGCCCTCCGGCGCCGCGGCCGTAAGGCATCGCTCGATCAGGGCATTGCACGATCGTCGGAGAGGGCGCCTCTGGTTGGGGCGCCCCTTTCGTTCCCGCATCGCGAGCGCAGGAAGCCATGCGTGTCAGCCACACCCTGACGCGATGTCCGGGCGCGAGCGGTGGGCTAACACCGGGTCCGCCCCCTAGATTTCTCCAGATGCCGGCCTTCATTGATTCGCACTGCCATCTCGCGGATCCGGCCTTCGACGCCGATCGCGACGAAGCCGTCGAGCGCGCGCGCGCCGCGGGCGCGACGGCGCTGGTCTGCATTGGCGAATCGCCCGAGATGGCGGTGCGTGCCCGCGCTGTCGCCGCGCGCCACGCCGGATACGTGTTCCACAGCGCGGGCGTGCACCCGCATGACGCGGCGACGTTTGACGCCGTGCGCGACATCGCGGCGCTGCGCGACGAGGCCGCACATGGCGCGGTGGCTCTCGGGGAATGCGGGCTCGACTACCACTACGACCACGCGCCGCGCGATCAGCAGCGGCGCGCTTTCGCCGCCCAGTTGGCGCTCGCGTCGGAGCTCCGCCTGCCCGTCGTCGTCCATTCGCGCGAGGCGGCCGACGACACCGCCGCGATGGTGCGGGAAGCCGGCGTCGCCGGCGTCGTCGGTGTCATGCACTGCTTTGCGGGGCCGCCCGCGCTCGCCGAGGTGGCGATCGCCGCTGGCTGGTACCTCTCGTTCTCGGGAATCATCACGTTCAAGAAATGGGCGGACGACGCGCTCCTGCGCCTGCCGCCCGCCGATCGGCTGCTCGTCGAATCCGACGCCCCGTATCTCTCACCCGTGCCGTATCGCGGCAAGCGCAACGAACCCGCCTTTGTCAGCCACACCGTCATCCGGCTCGCCGAAGCGCGCGGACTCAGCGCCGACCGCCTTGGCGACGTAGTGACGGAGAACTCCGTCCGTTGCTTTGGCCTGCGCGTGGCGGTGTAGCCGCGGTCAACCCTTCATCGTCTCTCAGTTGCAGATGGACGCTCGGTGCGCGCCAGTCGTCTCCACCGTCTACCGTCTACCGTCTACCGTCTACCGTCTACCGTCGCCCTCCGCCCACACAATTCTCCGCCCCGACACCCATGCCCCACGATCCGCATATCGTCGTCCCCACCGACATCGAAATCGCCCAGCGTGCGAAACTGCGCCCAATCCGCGACGTCGCGGCCGATCTCGGCCTCACCGAGGACGACCTCGACCTCTACGGCAAGTACAAGGCGAAGATCTCGCTCGAGGTGACCCAGCGGCCGCCCAAGGGGCGTCTCGTGCTCGTCACCGCCATCAACCCGACGGCGGCCGGGGAGGGGAAGACCACGACGTCGGTGGGGCTCGCGCAGGCGCTGCGCCGCCTCGGGACCAACGCCGTGCTCGCCATCCGCGAGCCGTCGCTCGGCCCCGTCTTCGGCGTGAAGGGCGGCGCCGCCGGCGGCGGCTATTCGCAGGTGCTGCCGATGGACGACATCAACCTGCACTTCACTGGCGACTTCCACGCCATCAGCAGCGCGCACGCCCTGCTGAGTGCGATGCTCGACAATCACCTGCAGCAGGGGAACCTGCTCGGCATTGACCATCGCCGCATCACCTGGCCGCGCACGATTGACATGAACGACCGCGCCCTGCGCAAGTGCATCATCGGGCTCGGCGGGCCCATGGAAGGCGTACCGCGCGAGGAGAAGTTCGTGATCATCCCGGCCAGCGAGATCATGGCCATCGTGGCGCTGGCCACCAGCCTGGCCGATCTCGAGCGCCGGCTCGGCGACATCGTGGTCGGCAGCACGGCGGGGCCCCTTCGCCATCCCGTGCACGCGCGCGAACTCAAGGCGGCCGGCGCCATGGCGCTGCTGCTCAAGGACGCAATTCGTCCCAACCTGGTGCAGACGCTCGAGGGCGGCCCCGCCTTCGTGCACGCCGGCCCGTTCGGCAACATCGCGCACGGCTGCAACTCGATTCTCGCCACGCGCGCGGCGCTCGCCCTCGGCGACGTCGTCGTCACCGAAGCCGGCTTCGGGTCCGACCTTGGCGCCGAGAAGTTCCTCGACATCAAGTGTCGCTTCGGCGGGTTGAACCCCGAGGTGGCGGTCGTCGTCGCCACCATTCGCGCCCTCAAGATGAACGGCGGCGCGAACAAGAAGGACCTCGCCAAGGAAGATCTCAAGGCGCTCGAGAAGGGGCTCCCCAACCTCGAGCATCACATTGCCAACATGCAGCAGTTCGGCCTGCCGGTGGTGGTGGCGGTGAACCGCTTCGCCACCGACACCGACGCCGAACTTGCCATGGTGATGGACTGTGCGCGGCGCGCCAAGGTGCGCGTGTCCATGAACGAGGTCTTCGCGCGCGGCGGGGCCGGCGGCGAGGAGATGGCCCGTGAGGTGCTGGAGGTGCTGGCCGAGGGGAAGTCGCACTTTGCGCCCATCTACGACGCCGACAAGCCGATCAAGCACAAGATCCACGAGATCGTCACCAAGGTGTACGGGGCCGACGGCGCCGATTACGCGCCCAAGGCCGAGAAGGCCATCGAGTATCTCGAAGCCAACGGACTTGGCCGCACCCCGATGTGCATGGCCAAGACGCAGTACTCGCTCACCGACGACGCATCCAAGCTTGGCCGCCCGACCGGCTTCCGCATGACCATCAACGAGGTCTATCCCGCCGCCGGTGCCGGCTTCGTCGTGGCGCAGTGCGGCGACATCATGACCATGCCGGGCCTGCCCAAGGAGCCCGCCGCCGAGCGCATGAGCGTGGCCGCGGATGGGACGATTGCCGGCCTGTTCTAGGCCGGCAGAGTACGGCAGAGTACGGCAGAGTACGGCAGAGTACGGCAGAGTACGGCAGAGCCGGCCGACGATGGGGTGGGCAACGCTCGTCCGCCGCTCGCCACATGGTGCAATCGTGATCGACATCCAGAATCGTGATCCTTGATCGGAATCCTAAGTCCACATCCTCAATCGCCTCGTTCCATGACTCAGATCTTCCACTCCGAATCCGCCCCCGCCGCCATCGGCCCGTACTCGCAGGCCATCGCCGCCGGCGGCTTCCTGTTCTGCGCGGGCCAGACGCCACTCGACCCCAAGACGATGACGCTCGTCGAGGGCGACGTCGGCGTGCAGGCCGCGCAGGTGCTCAAGAATCTCCACGCCGTGCTGCAGGCCGCCGGCTGCTCCTGGAAGGACGTGGTCAAGACCACGATCTTCCTGCGCAGCATGGGCGACTTCGCGAAGGTGAACGAGGTCTACGCGGCCACGCTGGGCGACTGCCGCCCCGCGCGCTCCACGGTCGCGGTGGCCGGCCTGCCGAAGGACGCGCAGGTCGAGATCGAGCTGATCGCGAAGCTGCCGTAAGTCGCAACGGGAGCGCGCGTCCCCAGCGCGCTCCCCTTCCGAGTTCCCCATCCGGAATCCGATATGACGCGTGACCAGATCTTCCGCCTCACCCAATTCGCCCGCTGCGCTGGTTGAGCGTCGAAAATGGGTCCGGGAGACCTCTCCGAAGCGCTCGCGCCGCTTGCGCGCCACGCCGATCCACGGCTGCTCGTCGGACCTGACACGTTCGACGACGCCGCCGTCTTTCGCCTGCAGGACGATCTCGCGCTCGTGCAGACCGTGGACTTCTTTGCGCCCATCGTGGACGATGCCTACGACTTCGGGCGCATTGCGGCGGCCAATGCGCTGTCCGATGTCTACGCGATGGGCGGCGCGCCGCTCACCGCGCTCGCGCTCGCCGCCTTTCCCGAGGGCAAGCTGCCGTTGTCGGTGCTGTCGGAGATCCTGCGCGGCGGCGAGGACGTGGTGCGCCGCGCCGGCGCGCTCGTGGTGGGCGGCCACACGATCACCGATGACGAGGTGAAGTACGGCCTCGCCGTCACGGGGACCGTGCATCCCGGCCGCGTGATGACGAACGCCGGCGCGCGTCCAGGCGATGCGCTCGTGCTCACCAAGCCGTTGGGCACCGGCGTGCTCGCCACGGAAATGAAGGAAGGGGCGCTCTCGGTCGAGTACGCGCACAGCCTGATTGCCTCGATGTCGCAGCTCAACGACGTGGCGTCGCGCGTGGCCGTGGAACTCGGCGTGCGCTGCGCCACGGACATCTCGGGCTTTGGCCTGCTCGGCCACGCGTCGCACATCGCGCGCGCGAGCGGCGTCACGCTGCGATTCGTCGGCGACGCCATCCCGGCGTTGCCGGGGGCAATGGAGGCGCTGGGGCTCGGCATCACCACCGGCGGGGCGAGGCGCAATGAGCGCTTTGTCACCGAGCTCGTCCACTGCGCGCCCAATGTCTCGCATCTGACGAGCGCGCTCGTGGTGGATCCCCAGACCTCGGGCGGCTTGCTGCTCGCTGTCCCGCCCGACGCGGTGGATGAGTATCTTGCTCGCGTTGCCGGCGCCGTCCGTATTGGGGACGTGCTACCGCGCGGCGCGCACGCGTTGCTGCTGAACTGAGCGCGCGTCCCTCGAAGTGCAAGGGGGCGTATGGGGCCTGGTGGTCCTCCTGGTCTTCAAAACCAGTGCGGCCTGACGACGTCGGGCTGGGTGGGTTCGACTCCCACACGCTCCCGCCACGGGGCCTGTCGAGGGGGCGACGCGGGACGCTCCCGCTCGATAGCGGCCGCTGCAAGGTCGGATTGCGTCGAGCGTCCGCAGAACAGCGCCACGAGTTTGCCGAAAGCAAGGAAGCGTGATGAAGACCTCGGTGTTCGTCGGTGTGAGCGTGGACGGCTTTCTGGCCCGCGCCAGCGGGGGGCTCGATTTCCTCGATGCGGCGGGATCCGGCTCCCATGGCTATGAGGAGTTCATCGAGTCGGTCGACACGATCGTGATCGGCGGGAAGACATTCGAGATTGTCATGGGCTTCGACGCGTGGCCGTACGGCCAGCGGCGCGTCGTGGTGCTGAGCAGCCAGCCCGTGGACCTGTCGGGCGCCACGGCCCGCGGCGGGCGCATCGAACAGATGAGCGGCCCGCCGTCGGACAGCGCGTCAACGCTCGCTGCCCAAGGCGCCCGGCACGCCTATGTGGATGGCGGCGTCACGATCCAACGTTTCCTGCGCGCCGGCCTGATCCAGCGTCTCGTCATCAGCCGCGTCCCCGTGCTGATCGGAAGCGGGATTCCCTTGTTCGGCGCCCTGCCGCACGACGTGTCGCTGCGTCACGTCGCGACGAAGGCCTTCGCGGGCGGACTCGTGCAGAGCGAGTATGCGGTGGTGGCCGCCTGAGCCGCGGCTGCTCGCACGAAGCAGCGTGCGGCGCCCGATCGGCGAGCAAAAGCGCCGACCTCTGCCCGCGCCGTGTTATCTTTGCCCCGCGGCACTCGCGCCGCGCCACCGGGTATACGTTCGAATCGTGATGCGCTTTCCCATTCCGCTTGCGTTCGCCCTCGCCGCCCTCGCGATCCCATCGCGCGAGCGGCTCGCGGCGCAGGGCGCCGGCGCGCCGGCGGCACCGGCGGGGGCGCCGCGCACCGAACCACCGGTCGGAGCACCACGCGTTGATCGCCCGGCTGGCGCTTCGCGCGCGCTGCGTCCGTCGGGCGCGCAAGCGGCCGAGTCGCTCAGCGTCAAGCCGCCCGTCACGCCGCGCCGCGCCTTTCTCTACTCGCTCGCCGTTCCCGGGGCGGGGCAGGCGGCACTCGGTCGGCACTTCTGGGGCGGCGCATTCTTCTTCACCGAAGGGCTGTCGCTCGCGCTCGTCTATCGCAGCGCCGAAGACCTGCGCCTCGCGCGGCAATTCCGCGCCGACTCGGTGCCCGCCACCTACCAGGTAGACGAGGCCACGGGACAGCCGGTCCTCGACGCCAGCGGCCGACCCGCTGTGGCGACCTGGAATGTGAGTCGCTACTCGGCGGCCCGCGTGCGGGCGCGGCGCACGCACTACGAGGACTGGCTCGCCGTGCTCGTGTTCAACCATCTCATCGCGGGCGCCGACGCCTTCGTGGCCGCGCAGTTGTGGGACCTCCCGGCGCGCGTCGGCGTGCGTGCTTCAGCCAACGGCCGCCCCGCCGTGGTCGCCTCGCTCACGTTCCGCTAGCGGGCGCTGCGCGCCAGCTCCACCTCGGGAATCTCGCGCGCACCGTCCCAGCGGCACAGCGTCACGCGCTCCGGTGTGAACTTGAGGAATGTCGGCGCGTCGAGCCACGCCCCCGGGTTGGCGTAGATCCCCGCCTCGCGCGAACTGCGCTCGAGCATCGCGATGTGCGTGTGCCCGAAGATCACCACGTCCAGCGACGGATCGGCGGCCAGCGTCTGGTGCGCCACCGCGCGCAGCCCTTCGCCGCCGTCCCGCGGCCGCACGTTGCGGCTCGTGTGCGACGTCGCCCGCGCGATCGCCGCGCCCCAGTCGGGATGGAGCAGGCGGAACGCCCGCACCGCCCACCGGTGCCGAATCACCGCACGCAGCGCGCGGTACCCCTGGTCGAGTTCGGGACGCAGCCCGTCGCCGTGCGCGATATGCGCGCGCCATCCAGCGAGCGTCCCCGTCCACGGTCCGTCCTGGTACGATGCCCGGCTCTCGCGCCGCAGCACGTCGCCGCCCCAGCAATCGTGGTTGCCCATGAGCCACAGCACCGGCCGGCCGCGCTCGGCGAGCTGCGCGCATTCGGTGAGCAGCCGCGCCCCGATGTGGGGTACGACATGCTGCCACTCGAACCAGAACTCGAACATATCCCCATTCAGTATGACCCCGCCCCCTGCCCCCCCCCCGCCCCCTGCCCC
>JAJZRK010000081.1 GCA_021802745.1 bacterium | reverse complement strand
CCGGAGCACCGGAGAGCAGCTCCAGTTGGATGCCCTCGAAGTCCTGCTCCGCGTCAGGGCCGCGACTGAGACGGCCGCCGTCCTGACCCGGGACGATCCCTCGCACTGGAATGCGGCGGAGCTCGTGAAGAGAAACGAGCTCCTCGCGAAAGCTGTAGAACAACTCCAAAGCGGTCCGGCGCTCGGTTCGGCGGAACTGGCTTGGTTGCTTGAATTCTCGACGCGATATGTCGCGATGTTATCTGACGCCGGACAGTTGCCTGTGCTCGACCCAGCTGATAGAACGCCGACTGGTCGGCTCCGAGTGCGCGTTGCGCGCGGGCTCTTCTTCGCGGCGCAGGTGCAGGGCCCAGAGAACAATCTCAGGGAGCCTGTATGCACGGCGAGGGTAAAACAATGACGGCGGTCGGCGAACGCGGCCGACGGGTTGCGATTGAATCGCGTACTGACGGCGCGCTGCGCTGCAGATGGTACGAAGGTATCAGGAAGGTCCGCGTTCTTCTCCCCGGCCTCCGACTCATCGAAGGAGCCGTCAGCTCCAACGAGCGCACGATTCTCCGAGCGGAGGAGATCGCGCTCCGCATGTCGCATGCACTGGCCCGCGGAGAAGACCCTCGGCGGGTGATCGAGCCAGCTGTCCACGGTCCGAGGATCCTGCCTTCGTCTCTAGGGGCCGTCTCCGAGGACTATTTCTCGCCGAATGATGGCGTCATGGTAGGCAAAGATTCTCTGGTAAATTACAGGAAATTCCTCACGGATTGTGAGAGAATCCTCGGTCCGGCGCTTGACCTGAACGAAATCTCAACCGGGACCGTGAAGAGGCTTGCGAACGCACTGGCAGCGGAGTTCGTCGAACGACACGCCTCCCAGCGCGCGCAGGCCGAGGAGGACGAACGCCGCTTCGCGACCTGGAAAGTCAGCAAGAAGCGTAAGAACGCGAAACAGCCTCATATCACAAGGCGTCCCCCGGAGCAGATCGTCGGCTTGACGGCCACGCTGAAGTGCGTTCAGTGGCTTTTCGGGCTGGCACGATGGGGGTTCGATCACAGGCTGGTCGATCGCCTTGCGGCGTTGCCCAAGGGTTGGAAGAGTCTCGTTAGGCGTATTTGGACCAACCGCACCGCCCAGGAGCCAACCGTCGACCGGCCGGGGTATTCGGAAGCCGAAGTCCGGCGGCTCTTCGCGGTGCTTGAGCGCATAGACCCGCGAATAGCACTGATGCTGCAAGTTGCGCTCGGGGCACGGATGGGCCAAGCATGTCGGGTGACGCGGAGAATGGTCTCGCTCCCAGCCGACCCCCAAGAGAACTCGACTTTCACCATTCCGGGCGGCGGAGACCGAAAGCCCGGAATGACAATCGACCTTTCTCCACGTGCGGTTGAAGCACTCAATCGCACGCTTACGACCTACCTAGAGCCGTTCGAGCGTGCGTATCGGGCACAGCGCATTGCAGACTACTGGCTGTTCCCAGGAGGTAACGTCGAGTACCTGCAGTCAGACCACGCGATCGAGATCGCCGAGTGCATCACGGAACAGTACTTGGGGGATCTCTTCGACGAGGCAGAGTCGCTGGCTGGAATCGAGAAGAAAGCGAAGCGTCGGATGCACGGTTTGAGGCGTTTCGTGCGCACACGGGGGGCTCGCCTGGAGACGGATACCCGTGTCCTCGACAGGCTGATTGGCCACAACAGTCGGGGAACTGGTGGACTCTATGAGGATGAGGAAGACCCATGGGTCCGTAGAAGGACCCTGGAGGTTCGAGAAACCATCATCCGGATCGTCACTCAACCCGCGCAGGAGGAGGAATGAGAGAAGAACCAGAAGGGACGGAAGACAGGGAACAGGCCCCAGAACAGGCCCAAAAGAGCGAAATGCCCCCCTCCAAGGGAGGGGGGCATTTGAACGTCCATCAGAGGGGAAAACGGTCAGAGCGGGCGATGGGACTCGAACCCACGACGTCCAGCTTGGGAAGCTGGCATTCTACCAACTGAATTACGCCCGCGTGGTATGGGAGTATACCTGACTCCAATGATGGGGACAAGCTGGCGTCCTTCGGGGGCTTTCCCCCCTCGGTAAATGGGGTCCCGCGACCGTATTCTTAGGTGTCCCCCTGGCCCGGCCCGTGCCCCAGCAACTCCGACTCCCGTGACTCACCACTCGTCCGATTGGCGCTCCCGCTGCGTCTCGCCCGCCGATGCGCTGGCGCTCCTGCACAGCGGCATGAAGGTCTTCGTGCAGGGGGCCTGTGCCACGCCCACCCCGCTCCTCGACGCCCTCGCCGCACGCGACGACCTCGAGAACATCAAGCTCTACCACCTGCACCTCGCCGGCCCCGCACCGTGGCTCGACGGGGACAAGTGGCAGCGCTTCCACTCCATCTCGCTCTTCACCGGCCCCGGCCTGCGCGGCCCCATCGAACACGGCCACGCCGACTTCGTGCCGATCTTCCTCTCCGACGTGCCGGCGCTCTTCAGCTCGGGGCGCGTGGCACTCGACGTCGCCATCGTGCAGCTGTCGCCGCCCGACGCGCATGGCCACTGCTCGCTCGGCACCTCCGTGGACACGGCTCGCGCGGCCGTGGACAGCGCGCGGTTCATCATCGCCGAGATCAACGAGCAGATGCCGCGAACGCACGGCAACACCAACGTGCCGTTCGACCGCATTGACGCGTTCATCTGCACCAACCGTCCGCTCCTCGAGCATGCCGGCGGCACGGAGAACGAGGTGGAGGCGCGCATCGGCGAGAGCATCGCCGCCCTCGTCGAGGACCGTTCCACCCTGCAGATGGGCATCGGCGCCATTCCCGACGCCGTGCTCTCGCGCCTCGGCGACAAGCACGACCTCGGCGTCCACACCGAGATGTTCTCCGACCGGCTCGTGGACCTGATTGAATCGGGCGTCGTCACCAACAAGTACAAGCAGGTGCACCCGGGGCGCACGGTGACGAGCTTCATCAACGGCACCAAGCGCCTGTTTGACTTCGTGCACGACAATCTCGCCGTCGAGTTCCATCCCTGCGACCGCACCAACGACACGGCCATCATCCGGCGGAATCCGCGCGTGGTCGCGATCAACAGCGCCATTCAGGTGGATCTCACCGGCCAGGTGTGCGCCGACTCGTTCGGCCATCGCGTCTATTCCGGCATCGGCGGCCAGATGGACTTCATCCGCGGCGCCGCGCTCGCGCGCGGCGGCAAGGCCATCATCGCCCTGCCGAGCACCGGCAAGGCCGGATCCATCTCGCGCATCTGCACCGAGATCACCCCCGGCGCCGGCATTGTGACGACCCGCGGCCACGTGCACTGGGTGGTCACCGAGTACGGCGCCGTCAACCTGCACGGCTGCTCGCTGCGCGAACGCGGCGAGGCGCTGATCTCGATTGCGCACCCCGATTTCCGGGCGGAGCTGACCAAGGATCTGCGAAGGCTCCGGCACTAACTGCAACGGATCACCACGAAGGCACGAAGGGCACGAAGAGATCATTTGAGGGGGAACCACGGGCCGGTGGTTCCCCTTCGTCCGTTCGAAGCCCCCATCGCGCGCGTTGTTCCCCCCCAGAAGTCCCTTCGTGCCCTTTGTGCCTTTTGTGGTAAGCCGTTGCAGTTGCGGTTGGCGTCGCCGCCCTTCGCGCCCCGTCGCGCTCTTCCTGCTTCGCGGTTGCAGTCCCCCCTCTTGACACCCCACCCCAATACCCTTACTGTATCGGTACACTAGCACACTATCCCGTGTTTGATCGCATCGACCCCAGAAGTCCCACCCCCATCTACGCCCAGATCGCGGCCCGCGTCCGCGTGGCGGTTGGCGCCGGCGAACTGAAAGCCGGCGATGGCCTCCCGTCGGTGCGCGCCCTCGCCTCGCGTCTGCGCGTCAACCCCGCCACGGTCGTGCAAGCCTACCGCGAACTCGAAGCCGAAGGGCTCGTGCAGATGCGCCAAGGAGCCGGCACCTACGTTACCGACGTGACACCGGAGCGCCGCGAGCGCGAGCGTGCCGCCGACGCCCGCCGTCTCGTGCGCGACCTGCTCGCCGAGTCGGCGCGGCGCGGCATCACCGCCGTCGACCTGACGCGCGCCTTCACCGACGAACTCAAGGAGACCACGCGATGAGCGACTCCATCGCCCTCAAGCACGTGGCCTACCGCCCCGCCAAGGAGTTCGCCATCCGCGACCTCACCATGTCGGTCCCGACGGGCGCCATCTACGGCTTCCTCGGGCCCAACGGCTCGGGCAAGACCACCACCATCAAGCTTATCCTCGGCATGCAGGAAGCCGAGGACGGCCTCATCGAAGTGCTCGGGCACCAGATTCCGCAGGGAGCGCCGCAGGCGCTCGCGCGCATTGGCTACGTACCTGAACGCACGCACCTGTATCCGTCACTCACCGTCGGCGAGATGATGGCCCACCATCGCGCCTTCTATCCCGCCCGGTGGGACGCCACACGCGCCGAGGAGCTGCGCCGGCAGTTCGCGCTGCGCACCGAACAGAAGATCGAGCGCCTCTCCAAGGGCGAAGCGGGCAAGCTGATGATGCTGCTCGCGCTGGCCACGCAGCCGGAGCTGCTGGTGCTCGACGAACCGACCGACGGCCTCGACCCGGTGGTGCGCCGCGACGTGCTCGGTGCGCTCGTCGAGTACGTCTCCACGCGCAACGCCACGGTGCTCGTGTCGAGCCACCTGGTGCACGAGCAGGAGCGCATCTGCGACTGGGTTGGGGTAATGGACAACGGGGCGCTCGTCGCCGAGATGCCGATGAACACGTTCCGCAGCGGCATCAAGCGGCTGCGCGTGAGCGGAGCGCCGCCCGTGCTGCCCGCCGCACCGTTCACCCTGCTCGGACGCGCGGCAACCGCCGGCGCCGAGGAGGAATGGGGCGTGCGCGGCTGGCAGCCCGAGATGGGCGCGTGGCTGACCGCGCAAGGGGCCACCCTGCGCGAGGTGATTGACCTGGACCTCGAGGAGAGCTTCGTGGAGCTGTTGAGCACCGCGAGATCGGGAGGGGCCGCCTGATGTTCCGCGCCGTCTTCTATACGCAGTGGAAGTGGGCCCGCCCGGTGATCCTGCTCGCCGTGCTCGTCGCGGGATACATCCCCGTGGAAGCGATGCGCGCCATGCCGTACAAGGCGGCCGGCACGTACCACATTCCGTCGCTGTACTACGGCATCGTGGGCGCGAGTTCGTTCTATCAACTGCTCGCGCTGGCCGTCGCCGTCGTCGTGGCCATCTCGGCGTGGCAGGCCGATGGGCAGCGCGAGCACGTGTACGCACTCTCGCTTCCGGTGCCACGCTGGCAGTTCGTGCTGCTGCGCTTTGGCGCCGGCGCGGCATTGCTGGGCATTGTCGCGGCGGCCGTGGGGGGGTTTGGCGGCATCGCCGCGGCCATCGCGCCGCTGCCGCCGATGCTGCACGCGTATCCCGTGGGGCTGGCCTTCCGGTTCTGGCTCGGTTCGCTCGTGCCGTTCGCGCTCATCTTCGCCCTGCTCTCCAGCAATCCGAAGCGCGTGCGGCTGCTGGTCGCCGCCGTCGCGACCGTCGTCGTGGTGGACATGATGCTCGCGGCAATGGGACTGACGGAAAAACCAGTGGTGGTCGGCTGGTTCTTCGACGCCGTGTACTCCGGGCAGGGTCCGCTGGCGGCGTTCCTGTCCAAGTGGATGCTGGTTGATGTCTGACCGTCGGATTCTCGCCGCCGCACTGGCGCTGGCGGCATGGGCCGGTGCGCTGCCGGCGCAGGACGACGCTGCGCTGCGCGCGCGCCGCGACGATCTGCGCAAGCGCGCCGACTCGCTCTCGCTGCTGGTGAAGCGGCTGGAAGCCGCTGCACGCGACTCGGGGTTGACCGCAGAAGTGCTCGCGGGAACGATCCGGCTTCGCACCACCACCGCGCTGCAAGGCGTCGCGTCCGCCGAGGTCATGCAGGCCTTCAGTGCCGCGCGCCGTGTGCTCGGCGTCGAGGCGGATTCGCTGGCCGCCCATCTTCAGCTGACGCTGCGCGAGAATCGGTCGGCGTACCGCGCCCCGATCCTGCCGTTCATGAGCGGATCCGTCGTGCTTGCCAAGGACCACATCACGTCGGTCGCACTCGAGGGGACCTTCGACGGACGCGACGTTCCCGGGGTGCTGCTCGACTACCCGATCGCGAAGGGCGAACTGGCGCCGGGCACCTTGCACGTCCTGGAGCGGGCCATCGCGTATCGCCTGCCGTCACCCATCGAGCCGTGGCTCAACCATCGGGTGCCACTCGGCACGAACCGGGCGGAGTTTGGCGCGGCGCTGTATCGCGCGCTCGCCACGTCGGACGCCGCCGTGGTGCGGCGCTGCGCTGCGGGCGACCGCGTCGCCTGCCGCGTGGGGTTCGCCCTCGATTCCATGCCGACCGATCGCGTGTCGGCCTGGTACGATGCGTCGGACCTGCCCACGCTCGCCCGCACGGCCGGCGATCAAGGGCAGCGCGGGTGGATGCTCGGTGCCGTCGGCGTTGACGAACAGGACGCCTGCATTGCGCGTCAGAGCGATCAGGCCTGCCGGCGCATGCTGGCCATGCTGCCGGCTAGCGCATTCCGCGTGCCCATGCCCGACGCGGCGCGTGCGTCGCTGACGCGTCTCGCGTTCGAGACCGGCGGCGCCCGGGCCATCGAGCGCATGCGCGCGAGCGCCGACACGACCATCGGCGGGCAACTCGCGGCCGCGGCCGGCATTCCGGTGAACGAACTGCTGGGCCGCTGGATGAGCCGCGTGGTGGCCGCTCGCCCCGCCTCGCCGCTGCCCAGCGCGAGTTTCGTTCTGGCAAGCCTCGCGTGCATTGCGGTCTGCGTGGCGTGGGCCATTCGGGGGCAGCCATGGAAATGACCGCACGCCGCATGGCGTTGATCGCAGTGGCCGCCTTCGCGCTGCTCGTCGTGGCGCGGCCGCCGCGCCCGACGGGGCTTCCGTATGGCGTGCGAGCCGAGCGCTCGATGTCCGCGGCCGGTCGCGCGCGACGGGTGCTCACCGCCACGCTGGACACGCTGCGCGTGGTCGAGTACTCCCTGTGGTCGGTGAAGATGCGTGATTCCGTGCGACGGGTGCTCGACGCAGTGCCGGTGGGCAAGCGCGACGGAATCTTCATTGACTCGCGCCTGCCTGCCTCAGCGAGACGGCACATCGAGGACGTCTATCGGGCGTCGCGCGCCAAGATGGCCAGCGGCCGGATGGCGCTGCCGATGTTCGTGGTGCTCGACACGGCGCAGTCGTACCGGCTTGGCACGATTCTCTGGGTGGAGGCGGCCACAGGCGCCGCACCGGCGTGCGCAACGGTCATGCGCGTCAGGATCAGCGGCGAGGCGCTGCGCGACGAACGCCGGCTCTTGAAGGATGCCCATCGCGTCGTCGCGGCGAACTTCCCGCAACCGAAGCACTTTGGGCTGTGTGGCTTTGAGGCGGTCTTCGGCACTCCATCGGAACCGGTGCGCCGCTGGCTTCGGGAGCGCGAGTACCGGCCGGTAGCCAGCGGCTACGATCCCTCGCTCGCGCCGCGCGCGCCGCTGCGGCTTCGCGACAACGTGATTCCGTTTTTCGCCAGCGAGAACAACGGAGCCAGGGCCCTGGACATGCGCGCGTGCGTCGCGGGGCGAGCGGAGCGCTGCCTGAATGCCATCGCGCCAGTTGCCGATGGCCTCGTGGCTGATGTTGACGCGGTCGCGTCGGACTGGCGTTGGTGGGGATGGTTCTGGGTCGGCTCGAAAGATGTGATGAATACGCTGGCCACGAGCATGGGGCCGGATGCATTCGGCGCCCTCTGGCGCGGCGACGCATCGCCGCCCGAGTCCTACCAGCGCCTGACCGGCGTCCCCATTGACACCCTCGCGCGCCGCGTGCTGCTCGGCGATGCGCCGCCGATGCGCGTCGGCGCGGGTGTCTCCATCAGCGATGTCGTCATCTCCCTGCTGCTCGCGATGCTCTTTGTCGGCTTCGCCACGCTCTCCCATCCGCGGCAGCGCAGGCGTTGACCCCTTCTGGAGCCCACCCATGTTCGCACCAGCCGTCCGGCGCGCTGTGCGCGTCATCGTCGCCCTCACGCTCAGCAGCGCTGCTGCGGCCGCCCAGCAGCCCGCTGCGGCGGCGCCAGCGTCGCCGTCGCCGCTTGTCGCGCTGCGCGCTACGCTGCGCCAACTCGTCACCATCCAGGAGAGGCACTACGCCGATAAGGGGCGCTACGCCGACAACATCGACGCGCTGCGCGCCCTTGGCTTCGCGGCCCCGGCGCCGGTTGACGTGAAGCTGCTCGAGACAAAGGCCAACGCCTATTCCGCGTCGGCGACGCACGCCGACGTGGCCGGCGCCTCGTGCGTGGACTGGGTGGGCCGCCCGGGCGAGGTCACGGTGCCCAAGACCGCGCTCGATGGCCGCGCCGGTCGCGAAGGCGAGCCGACGTGCGACGCCGCCGTTGCTGTCGTCGAGAACCGGCAGATCGCCGAGATCGCGGCGGGGCTGCGCAACCTCGTGACGAAGGAAGAGCAGCACTGGGCCGACCACGGCACCTACACGACAGACCTCTCGGCGCTCGGCCTGTATCCGCCGCCCAAGGGGCAGCGGCCAGCCGCCCTGCCGCAGGTGATCTTCGCGGGAAGCCGTGGGTGGAGCGGCATCGCCGTGAATCGCCAGCTCCGGAAGAGCTGCGTGATCTATGTCGGGAGCCCCGACGAGCTCCCGTTCATTCCGCGCACCGAGCGCGACCGCCTGGTCGCGTCCAACGAGGGCGAGCCGGTCTGCGAGAAGCCATAGAGCGGCGGTGACCCAGGTCACCATCGGAGGGGATGGCGCTCCGGCCGAGTGTGGGATAAAGTGGAAAAGTTCAACCCCCTTTTCCAAGAGGCCCCCCATGCCCCCCATGTCTGGCTCCTCGCCACGTCGCACGTTCGTTGGCCGCCTCGCCGCTGGTGCCGCCGCCCTCGGGGCCGCCCTCGCCGCCGAGAGTTCGCCGGTGCGCGCGATGACCCCGCGCAGTGACTTCAAGCCGGCGCGCCACGCGCTCGATGACTGGTTCGACGGCATCGCCGGCAAGCACCGCGTCTTCTTCGACGCCGTCTCCGCCACGGGCGCCGGAGAAGCGCTCGCTTTCGCCACGAACTACACCGTCGCCAGCAAGAACGCCTACGCGCTCGAGGCGAGCGATCTCGCCCTCGTGATCTGCTACCGGCACTTCGCCACCCCCTTCGCCTTCAACGACGCGATGTGGGCGAAGTACGGCGCGGGGTGGGGCCAGTTCCTGAACTTCAACGACCCCGCCACCAAGGCGCCTCCGGTGCGCAACGTGTGGAACGCGACGGATCTCACGGGCATGCAGCCGAACTTCGGCACGACCGTCTCGGCGTCCGTCACCCGCGGCGTGCACTTCGCCATCTGCGACATGGCCACGCACTTCATTGCCGACCTCACCGCCAAGGCCGCCGGCAGCACCGCCGACGCGGTGTACGCGGAACTGAAGGCAAACACCCTCGGCAACGCGCACTTCGTCCCCGCCGGCATCGTGGCGCTCAACCGGGCGCAGGAGCGGGGGTACTCGTTTAGTTACGTCGGATAGCGGCAGGACGATTGAGGATTGAGAATGCGGAATTGGATTCAGGATTGCGATGGAGGACTGCGATGGGCGATTGCCTCGTGGGAGTCGACATTCGCGGTCCTTCATCGCTATCCTCCATCGGAATCCGGATTCCACATCCTCAATCTGGGGTTTGCATGCGCCGCCGCTCCTTCCTCGCCACCACCTCCCTCGGCGCCGCCGCGCTAGCCGCGCCTGGATCTGCCCGCGCGCAGCGCGCCGCGCCCAGCGCCGACGCGCGCGACGTCCCGCGTCACGCGCAGGATGCCTGGTACGACGCGCTCCCCGGAAGACACCGGCTGTTCGTGGACTCGACGACCATTGCCGAGGCGGGCACTGCGGTCGGCTTCGCGTGGAACTTCCTGCTCTCGAGCAAGACGGGGTACAACTTGAAGGACGCCGATCAGGGCGTCATCGTCTGCCTGCGTCACCATTCCACCGTGCTCGCCTTCTCCAACGATGTCTGGCGCAAGTACGACGCGCTGCGCACCCTGAAGTACCAGCACCCGGAGTCGCAGAAGAAGGTGAAGGGCGGCAACGTCTTCCGGCCCGGGTCGGAGCATCCCGAATCCATGAGCGAGGCGTATACGCTCGACGGCCTGGCGAAGCGCGGCGTGCACTTTGCCATCTGCGGGCTCGCCACGCGCGGCATGGCCGGCCGGCTCGCCAGCACGGGCGCGGGCCGCGAGCGGGTGGAGGAAATCATGGACGAACTGGTGAAGTCCCTGCCCGCCAACAGTCACGTGATGGCGTCGGGCATTCTCGCGGCGCAACGGGCGGGGGAATACGGGTACACCGTGCTGCGCGGCTGAGCGGCGCGGTGTGCACCGGCAGCGCGCTGACGGGCGCGCCGGCTGCGCGTCCGCTGTTGTGACCGCCATCACATCGCACGACACCTGGGTTAGGAAACTTCTCACGTGTGCGTTGGTAGAGAGTCTGTCGTCACGGTTCCGCCGCGGCGACGCCAACAATCGTCATGACTCCGGGCCGAGGGCCCGGCCTCATCGAGGGCAGGTGACAGTCAGCGACACGTGTCGCACCTGACCGGCCATCGTCGCGCGAACGCCGCACCGCGCGATTGTCCATCCACCGGGTGCCCGCCGCCGCGCTGGGCCTCGGCCAGGCCGACGTCACGGCCGGCTCGTATCAGGGGTTCCGGCTCGTGATGGATCCGTCCAAGTCGAGCGTCACTCTCAAGTCGGGGCTCGTGCTCAACGGCGGGAGCACGCCGGGCATCATGTTCCCGAGCGGCGCCACCGCCGGGCTCAAGATCGCGCTCTCCGCACCGGTGGTCGTGACGGCCGGCGACACGACCACGATGGTGGTGGACTTCGATGTCGCGAACAGCTTCGTGCTGCGCGGCAACTCGCTCTCGCAGAACGGGCTCCTGTTCAAGCCCGTGATCAACGCGACCGTGCAGTAGCACACGACGGGCGCCGCTGAGGCACGCTGCCCCGGCCGCCCCACAGGCGCCGCTGGCACGCGGCCTCGGACGCCGCGCAGCAACGGCGTCACCACTGACGGAAACCGCGAGGCCCCGGCGATTCTCTCGCCGGGGCCTCGCAGTCATCGCCAATCATACTCCTGAATCGCGATCCTCAATCGCAATCCGGATTCTCAATCCTCAATCGTCACGGCACCACCCTCGGCGCCTGCGGCGTAATCACATGCTGCGTTCCCTTCAGCAGGTCATTGATCTTCCCCACCCGGTCCCTGATGATCCCGTCGAGGCGCGCCTGGGCGGAGTCCGATTCGGTGCGCAGTTCGCCGGCGCGCAGCTTCTCGCCCTCGGTGATGGGCCACTGCGGACGAGAGACCATCGCGCTGACCGTCTGCAGCTCCTCGCGGAGCCGCGGGTACTGGCGGTAGCCGAGCCCCTGCAGCGGGCGCGCAAGCACCGAGTCGCGGAAGTGGCGCAGGTCCTTGAGGGTGCTGTCAATGATCGCGAGCACCGGACCCTTGTCGCGTGGATCATGCCGGACAATGCCCTGCGTGGATGTCAACTGCAGGATCAGGTCATCCACGCCGGCGATTACCCGCGTCACGCGCTGGGTCAGCGCCTGCAGCTGCAGTGCCGCGTCGTGCTGCGCCGTCACCTGCGCCGGCGTCATCTCCACGCGCGGGTCGTTCTGGATCGTGACGGGCTTGGTATACCTCTTCCCGTCGACGATCAGGGTCACCTGGTACGTCCCCGGCAGGACGGCAACGCCGACCGCGCCGCCGAAGAATCCCCCGCCGCCGGTACCGACGTCTGCCTCACGACCCGCCGCAGCGCGGCGCTGCGCACGAAGTGCTGCCAGCGAGGTATCGGGAGCCGCACCGCCTCCCGCACCGACGGCGCCGCCCGCGCCGCCGGGGCCGCCTGCTCCACGTCCGCCGCCGCGTCCGCCAAGACCGCCGGCCGCGTTGTCGTAGCGTCCGTCCCATGTGATCCGGCTCACGCCGGCCTCATCCATCACGCGATTGAAGCGCCGCACCACGCGCCCGCTGGCATCGGCGATCTCGACATTCACCTCGCCCGCCGGCTGCGCCTTCAGGTAGTACGAGATGACCGCGCCGTTCGGCGGATTCTCGCCCGCCCACTTCCGCTGGCCGAGATTGCCGTCCTTGTTCCACATGTTCCAGCGAACGGAGGGCCGCATATCAAACAGAATGGCACTCTCCGCCCCCCGCACCGCCTCACCAATCTGCTGCAGCGGCGTGAGGTCATCGAGGATGTACAGCCCGCGCCCGTGCGTGGCGAGCAGCAGGTCGTTGTCGCGCGGCTGGATCTGGATATCGCGCACCGGCGTCACCGGGAGGTCGCCGCGCAGCGACACCCAGTGCGCGCCGCGGTCCCACGACGCCCACACCCCGGCCTCGGTGCCCAGGTACAGCAGGTTCCTGTTCTTCGGATCCTCGCGCACGACGTGCGTCCACCACGCCTTGTCGGGCAGGTCGCCGCGGATGCTCTTCCATGTCTTGCCGAAGTCGGATGTCATGTAGACGTACGGCGCGTAGTCGTCGTCCTGGTGATGGTCGGCCGTCGCGTACGCGGTGCCGGCGTCAAAGTGCGACGCCTCCACCGTGGCGATCCACGCGTTGGGCTTGAGCCCCGGCACGTTCACGAAGACGTTGTTCCACGTCTTCCCGCCGTCGCGCGTCACCTGCACGTTGCCATCGTCCGACCCGGTCCAGATGACGTTGCTGTCGAGCGGACTCGGCGCGATGCTGAGCAGCGTGCTGTGGAACTCGGCCGCCGTGTTGTCCACCACGATCTCGCCGCCGCTCGACTGCTGCTTCGTGGGGTCGTTGGTGGTGAGGTCGGGCGAGATGACGTCCCATTTGAGCCCGTAGTTCACGGACTTGAACAGCACGTTGCCGCCGAAGTAGACGACGCCCGGGTTCTGCGGCGACAGCGCGATGGGCGAATTCCAGTTGAAGCGGTACTTGTGCCCGATCATCGCGTCGCCCACCGAGCCGATGCGGTTCGGGTAGGGGTAGATGGTCTTCTGGGCGCCGCTCCGCGTGTCGGTGATGTTGAGCATGCCGCCCTGCGCGTCGCTGTACACCAGCCACGGTTTGTCCATCACCGGCACGGTAAAGAAGCCGTCGCCGCCCGACACGGTGTACCAGTCGTCGGTGCGGATCCCCTGCCCACTGAGTGAATTGCTCGCGCCGCACCAATTGCCGTTGTCCTGAAGGCCGCCGCAGACGCGGTACGGCACCTGCATGTCGTAGTTGATGTGATAGAACTGCGTGAAGGGGAAGAGA
>JAJZRK010000080.1 GCA_021802745.1 bacterium | reverse complement strand
CGATCTGCTCGTCCGACGTGGACGGCAACGAACCGGCCTGGGTGCTGGGCGTCGCGGAAGCCTCCTCCGCGCAGGTCGTGAGCGCGGACGACCTGTGGCACGCCGCCGCCGATGCGGCGGCCGCGGCCGTCGCCCTGCAGCAGGACAACCGGGCCTGGGCGCCCGAGGACTCCACGCGCGCGCCCGACGTCGTCATCGTCGAGGACGATCCGGCCTTCTCGGACCTGCTCGAATACGCGCTGCGCCAGGAGGGCTACACCTACAAGGTGTTGCGCACGGGACCCGAGGCGCTCGAGGCCCTTTTGAAGATGCCGGTGTCGTCGCAGAAGCCGGTGGTCCTGCTCGACCTCGACCTGCCGGGGCTCGATGGGCATGCAATTCACGAGCGGCTGCACATCGAGCGGCCGCGCGACTTTGTCGTGGTCTTCCTGAGCGCCCATGCGGGCGATGCCGACCAGATGCGCGCCCTCCGCGCCGGCGCGGCTGATTATCTGACCAAGCCGGTCAGCCTGCGCGTCCTGCTCGCCAAATTGCCGCGCTGGGTGCGCCAGCCCCGGAGCGGGCGGTGAGCCTGCTGCTCGTGCTCGGCGTGATCGCCGTGGCGCAGGCCATCTTCGTCGTTCTGCTCGGGCTGTTCGTCATCTTCCGGCGCGGACGCTTGCTGCGCCGCAAGCAGCGCGTCGCGCGCGGCCGGGCGCGACTAAGCCAGCCGCTCGCCTTCTGGCTGGTCGGCACGGGGACGGTGAAGGAGGTGGTGCGCGCCCTCCGCGAGCTGCCGCGCGACGCCGCGCTGGCCTACGCCTCGGAGCTGCACGACGTGCGCGTGCCGGTCACCCAGCGCGCAACGCTCGGCGCCGCCATGCGCGACGAGCCGTGGGCGCAGTGGGCGATGGATGGTGCCACGAGCCGGCGCTGGTGGCGGCGACTCGACGCGGCGCGTGCGCTGGGCATCGTCGGCACTCCCGCCGATGCCGACGTCCTCGAGCCGCTCCTCGACGACGAGCATTCGGCCGTGCGGCTCGCCGCCGCCCAGGCGCTCGCCGCCGTGGCCGATCCCTCGCTCGTGCGCCTCGCCGTCGCGCACTATCCGGGACAGCCGCTCGCGGTGCGCCTGTTCACCACGAGCACCCTGCGCCTCGTCTGGCACCTGGCCGAGGCGCCGCTGCGCGAGTTTCTCTGCGATCGCACGGCGCCCGGACGCGACGCGGCCGCGTGGCTGGCGCTCGCCGAATCGCTCGCCCTCCCGACGTTGCGCACGGCGGTCACGCCGTTGATTTCGCACGCCGATCCCGAGGTGCGCGCCGCCGCCGCCCGCGCCCTGCGGCGCTATCCCCACCGCGAGTCGGTGGACGCGGTGATCGCCCTGCTCGACGATCCCCAGGATTTCGTGCGCGCGGCGAGCGCGCAGGCGCTCGGCGCGCTGCGCGCCGCCGAGGCGCAGCCCCAGCTCGAGCGCGGACTCGCCGACGATGCGTGGTGGGTGCGCTTTCGCTGCTCGCTGGCGCTCGCCCTGCTCGGCGAGCCCGGGCGCGCCGCCCTGCGCCGCGCCCGCCAGTCGCCCGACCGCCTGGCGCGCGACATGGCCGTCATGACGTCGGGGCTGTCCGAAGGGGCCGTGCTGGAGCTCGGCGACGTATGACGCATGTTGTCATGCAGGCGCTGCAGGCGCTCGACTGGGCGATCCTCGTCTATTTCATCCTGCTCAACTCGTGCTATGCGCTGCTGCTGATCCTCTCGTTCCCCGAACTGTTCACGCATTTCCAGCTCGCCGACGACGAGTACTTCTCCCGCGTGCTCGCCACCGATGCGCTGCCGCCCATCTCGATCCTCGTCCCGGCGTACAACGAGGAAGTGACCATCGCGTCGAGCGTGCTGTCGTTCCTCACGCTGCAGTACCCGCGGCACGAAGTGGTGCTGGTGAACGACGGGTCGAAGGACCGCACCATGGACGAGCTGGTGCGCGCCTACGACCTCTACGAGGTGCCGCCGGTCATTCCGCGCACGCTCCCGTCCGCCGACATCCGCGCCGTCTATCGCTCCCGCACGCACTCGCGGTTGCTCGTCATTGACAAGGAAAACGGCGGCAAGGCCGATTCGCTGAACGCGGCCATCAACGCGGCGCGCTTTCCGTACGTGATTGCCTGCGACGCCGACACGCTCATCGAACCCGACGCGCTGCTGCGCCTGGCGCGGCCGTTCCTGCTCGGGCGCGAGATCGCGGCGATCGGCGGCACCATTCGCGTGGTCAATGCGTGCAAGGTGGAACTCGGCCGCGTCGTCGAGGCGCGCGTGGACTCGCGCTGGCTCCCCGGCTGCCAGACGGTGGAATACCTGCGCGCCTTCCTGTTCGGCCGGCTCGGCTGGAACCGCATCGGCGGCAACCTGATCATCAGCGGCGCGTTCGGCCTGTTCGCGCGCAAGTACCTGCTCGCCATCGGCGGCTACCAGACCGGCAACGTCACCGAGGACATGGACCTCGCCGTCCGCCTGCACGTCTACCTGCGCGAGCACGACATCAAGGCGGCAATGCCGTTCATTCCCGATCCCGTCGCGTGGACCGAGGTGCCGGCGTCGCGGAAGATCCTGCACCGTCAGCGCGAGCGCTGGCACCGCGGGCTCATCGGCACGGTGTGGGAGTGCCGGAAGATGATCTTCAATCCCCGCTACGGTTCGGTGGGGATGGTGTCGCTGCCGTTCTTCGCCTTCGGCGAGATGCTCGCGCCAATCGTCGAACTGCTCGGCTACATCGGCCTCATCCTCGGCCTCATCTTCGGCGCCGTGAACGGGCCGTTCGCCGTGGCGTTCCTTGCGGTCGCCGTCGGCTACGGCATCCTGCTCTCGATGTGGGCCATCGTCCTCGAGGAAGTCACGTTCCGCCGCTACAACAACCGCGGCGACCTCTGGCGCCTGCTCTTCTTCACCCTCGTCGAAGGGCTCGGCTACCGCCAGCTCACCGTCTATTTCCGGCTGCACGCGTTCTGGAAGGTGCTGCGCGGCGATCGCGGGTGGGGGGTGATGCAACGGGAGGGATTTGCGCGGCCTTCGAAGTGACGGTAGACGGTAGACGGTGGACTGTAGATGGTGGACGGCTGATGTGCAGTCGTGTCTACCGTCCACTGTCTACCGTCCAGCGTCTAATCATACCACCCCTGCAACCTCCACCCCGCCGCATCGCGGTAGAGCAGGAACTCCTGCTCCAGCTCGTCGCTCTCGCAGCGCCAATAGTCGCGCGCGAATGGGGCGTCGGTCCACCACGCGCCTGAGAGCCGCTCCGGCCCGCGTGCGCGGGCAATCGGAATGCGCCGGCCATGCCAGTCGAAGGCGCGCGGGTCGCCGCGTGGCGCGGCGATGACGCTGACCGCTTCGGGGGATTCGAGGAGGCGGAGGGAGACGGTAGACGGTTGACGGTTGACGGTAGATGACTGCCGTGGCATTCCCGTTCCTTCTTTATCCACCGTCTGCCGTCCACCGTCTACCGTCTCTATCCCCAACCACTGCCCTTCCCGTTCGGGACAGTAAGCATCCCTCGCCACTGGCCGCACCACGCCTCCCGCGCCAAGCGTGCTGCGCAGCCGCTCGAACGCCGCCTCGGCCGCCGCTGGGTCGCGCCAGGCGGGGGCGAGCAGGTCGCCCTGCTCGGCGCTGAGCGGGGCGACGGCGGTGATGGCGACGGTCACCGCGCTCACCGGCGCGGTGAGCGTCCACGTGTCGAGCAAGGCGTGGCAGCGCTCGAACCACGGCGCCACGCGCGCCAGCGCGCGCGGCGCGCGCACCTCGCGCGTGATGGTGTGCGGGGCGCCGCCCGACGGGAGCGCGCCGCGTCCGTCGTCGAGCGTGAGCGTGATGCTCACCGCGGCCGCGGCACGGCCGTCGCGCACCAGGTCGGCCATCAATCGCTCGAGCGCGCCGCGCACGAGAAAGAGCACGGGTTCGGCGTTCGTCGTGCTGAGCGCGAGTTCGGCGTGCGCCTGTCGCGGGGCCGCGACGGGCGCGAGCACCGGGCGCCGCGGATCAATGCCCTGCGCAAGGCGCCAGGCCGAAAGTCCCGCCGCGCCCCAACGCCGCTCCACATCGCCGCTCGCCAGCGCCGCCAGCGCGCCGCACGTCCCCAGCCCCAGCGCCACCAGCGCCTCGCGCACCTCGGCGTCCATGGGAAGGAGCGCGAGCGAGAGTGGCGCGAGATAGGCGGCATCGCCGCCCGACGGCACGATGCATTCGCCATCTCCCATCTCCCTTCTCCCATCTCTCATCTCCCACGTGCCCGCCCTCGCCGCCACACAAGAATCCGCAATGCACACGCGGGCACGTGGGCTCCACACCCTCGCCATCCTCTGCAGCGTCTCCGCCAGCGCACGCTCGCCGCCAAGCGCGTCGAACCCCGCGGCGCCTACCCACCACGTGCCCGGCAATCCGGCGGCTGGCACCACCTGCGGGCTCGCCGAGAGAAACGCGGCGCTCGTGCGCGCGACTTCGCGCGTCACGCTCACGTCGTCCCAGTCGCGCACCTCGAGCGCCGCGCACCGTCCGCGCGCGGCGGCCACCGTCATGCCGGCGCGCACGTGCAGGCGGGCCGCGGCCGCCGTGACGGCGCGCAGCCGCTGGCCATCACGCAGGGCGAGCAGCTGGTCGTCCCAGTGCGGCGGCGCCGCCGGCGCGGGTGCCGCGCCGGTGCTTGTCGCGTCGAGCCACACCACGCCGATCGGGAACCTGGGAATCCTCACGCACGCAATGCGCGGCATGCCGCGCGGGGTAGCGCGACTCGTCGCTGGCACACTCCACCTCCACCCGCTGGACGGGACCACCCTTTGCTATTGAGATCAGCAGACGGCGCAGGCTGGTGGGCGCCGGGGCTGGGGACGAAGCAGGGGCAGGGAACTGCCCGTCCAACCGCGCGGTCAGGTCGAGCGGCTCGGTGTGCCGCTTTCTTCGCGCGCGTTGCACGCGCAGCTGCAGCGCGCCGGCCACGCCGGCATGCTCCCCATCGGGTGCGAGCAGCACGAACGCCGCATCGCTCGCCCGCGCGAGGCGCACCAATCGCACCGCCACGGGGCGCGACAGCGCGGGTGCGCCGTCGAGCACCACCAGGCCGAACGCCCCGCTGCGCAGCAGCACGTCGGCGCACCAGGCGCCGCGGTTGGGATCCTCGGGGCGCACCACCCACAGGCTGTCGTCGTGCGCGCCGAGTGCGGCCCAGTCGCGCGGGGCGAGGGTGCGCGCCGCGTCCACGTACGCCACCCACCATCCCGCGCGCAGCGTGGCGGCGACCACCTGCCGGATGACGGTGGTGCGCCCGCTCCCGGGCGCGCCGGTGATTTCCGTCAGCCGGCCGCGCGGCAGGCCGCGATCGGGAAGTGCTGCGTCGAGCGCGGCCAGCCCGGTGGGCACCCCCGGCATGGCCGGGCGCACGCCTTCAACGATTTCGGCGAGTTGCTGGCGCAGGGCAGCGATAGACACGGGCACACCAACGGGAGACGGGTTGTACAATACCGAATAAAACCCGAAAGTACAAGGGGTGATTCTTCTCCCGTTGATCCCCAGCAGGCGTGAACCATTGGTGCGATACGCTATTAGCTGAAGTGGAGGGAAATTGTCAAAATTAGGACATACTACATGAAACTCAGTGGGGGGCAGGATGACTTGCCGTGACAATCACCGGAAGCTGGATCAGGATGCGACCGACAAACCGGCAGGCATGCTCATCCGGCGCTGCGCGCGATGACGCACCGGGATAGGTGACTGGACAGGAGTCTGCGCGTGCGCGAGCGAAGGACGGCTACAGCCGTTGTGCTTGCAGGATTGCGCGCCAAGTTTGGGCGAGAAATGCGGACTGCACAAACACGTTCTGGCAGTCGAAGTCCGCCGTAGAATCCTCATAGAAGGCATGGCGAAGGAAGCCACGTGACAGCTCCTCCAGAAACTACTCTCACAGAGGCCGTGCCTCCGCCACCAGACGATGATACCGTCATCTGGCGGTACATGGACCTTACGAAATTCGTCGCGCTACTGGAGACTCGCACGCTGTTCTTTCCTCGCGTCTCGGCGCTCGAAGACCCGTTCGAGGGTGCATTCCCGCGTACGCAGCCACTGCTCGAGCGGATTCTCAGCATCCTGCCTGTTCGCCTACCTCCTGACGCTGTTGTGAACATGTCGCCCGGACTCGAGACGATAGGCATGACGCTTCGTAGGTGGACGTATGTCAGTTGTTGGCATATCTCTGCGCATGAATCGGCCGCGATGTGGAAACTGTATGCGCCGACATCAGCTGCCATCGCGGTGCAATCAACCGTCGGCCGCCTCCGTGCCGCACTTGGGTCGCCTCCGCCGATGGAGTCTGGGTTGTTCGGTTCGACCGAATTTCACCTCGGAACGGTCGAGTACATCGACTACGGAACCGGTTCGATTCCAAGCAACAGCTTCGCCGCTCAGTTCTTTCGCAAACGGAAATCCTTCGAGCATGAGAAGGAGCTGCGCGCGATGCTCATGCGCTACCCAGTGGACGGAAAGAGCGGGATTCGTCAGGACATCGAGCCAAGCGGCGACGGCACGGGCTATCCCGTGCGCCTCGAGTCGCTGATCGAAGCTGTACGCGTAGCGCCGCAGTCACCGCCCTCGTACTTCGCTCTTGTCGCGAAGGTAGTCGCGCGCTATCGCGTCAAGTGCGACGTCATGCAGTCCGCGCTGGACGCCGAGCCGATGTACTAGAGGTATCAATACCGACGGCCGCAGGCGGCATGTGCACAGCACGTAAGGGCGCATGCCAATCCGCGCGATGCAATCGCTACACACACGGGAACTGGCAGCCTCCATGTCAACAAGTGCCCCGAATCCGAACTGCCTTCGCGACATTATCGCGCAGCTTGAAAGCAACCATGAACCCTCGGAGGAGCATTCTTTTCGTGCTCCCTTCCTCGAGTATGGCAGGGAGCTTCATGAGGCAGGTGTGGCGATCCCAGCAGAACTGCTAGCGGAGGAAATCGCGTTCTCAGTGCACGCGCATGACAGACAAGATGCGAGCGTGTGGGGCGTCTATTTCGGTCCGATGATGTCCTGGCGAATGAAGGATGGCGGGTCGGTTGACGATCCTCCCCTCGACGCTATCGGGCCGGAAGTTCTCGCACAGTGGAGACGACGGGCGACCGAGTCTCAACATCCGGTGATGCGCGCTCGATACAGTGACCTGCTGTGGGAGCTGCCGAAGTGTCTCGAGGACACGCGGCCGGATGCGGAGATGGCGCGGCGCGCGATTGACGCGTATCTGGATGCGGTTGCGACGCGACGCTATGAGCATGATACGACGTGTATCGACAAGGCGTCTCGCGCGCTCACCATCGCGCTGCAGGTCAGCGATCCATCGCGTGTTGCCCTTGCGCGCGACACGCTCGTCGCGCTCGAAGACGCGATTGCGCAGGACGACATGCTCGGCCTCTGGGGGTTTTCCTTTGACCTTTTGGTGGAGCCGCCGAACGCGAACATCCCCGTGTCGGACACCCTACGAGATCGCCTCATATCCGACCTCGAGTCACGGCTTGTTCGTGTAGCGCAGCGGGAGGGTGACGGATACCACCCAATCGCGGTGGAGAATGCGGCGCTGCGGCTTGCCCAGCACTATCGCCGACGTGGACGCCGAGAGGACGTTGCCCGCGTGATGCGGACTTACGCCGCAGCTGTGCAGCGAATGACGGCTACGGGATCTGCGATGTTGCGAGCGAACTCACTCGAGAGGCTCTACGACCAACTCCTCGCGCAGGGAATGCGAGCTGACGCTTCGTCGCTCGATGGCGCCATCCGACTTGCAGGCGAGGCGAGCCTGAAGGAGATGAAGTCGATTTCCGTGCCGGTGGAGATTGAAACCGAAAAGGTGGAGGCGTACTTCGCGGCAATGCTCGCTGGCAACAGCGAGTCGGTACTGGCGCGCATTGCCGTGCACTTCATTCCGCGACGAGCGGAGCTTGAGGCCCAGATGCGCTCGTTAGCGGAGAAGGCGCCGCTGTCGTCTCTCATGAGCCACATTGTCAAGGACGATGACGGACGCACCGTTGCGCGGATCGGACCGCTGGCAGTTGACTTGGAGGGCAACCTACTCAGTCATATCGGGCAGGTCCTTCATCTGTCATCGCCGTGGCTGCACGACTCCCTTGCACGCGGTCGTGAGTCTGGAGCGTGCGTACCCGACAAGATTTTGGCCTTCATGACCTCCTGTCCGCTCTTCGTGCCGGGGCACCACGCCTTGATTGATGCGGGTCTGCAGGCTTGGGGGCGAGGTGAGTACGTCTCGGCCATTCATATCCTTGTGCCCCAGATCGAAGAGTGCGTGCGACAGGTGGCGATTGCGATTGGCGCGCCTCTTTACGTCCAGCGGCGCGGTGGTGGACTTAACGTCCGAACGCTTGACGAACTCCTTCGAGATTCAGCTCTTGAGGAGGCTCTGGGTCATGACGTAACTACGTACCTGCGCGTACTCCTGACGGATGCGCGGGGATGGAACGTTCGGAACAGAGTCTGCCATGGACTCGCACCGAGCACGGCTTTCGGCCCCGTCGTTGCCGATCGTTTGGTGCACACGCTGCTGATGTTGTCTCTGTTGCGTTTCGAAGATGAAGTTGGTGATGCAACTGCCTCGTCGTAACCGTAGGCCTAGCTTGCCACCCCCCGCGCCCTCCCCCTCTCCCCATGCTCAAACGCCTCCGCCAACCCCTCAAGCTCCGCGCCAGTTAGTCCAAGCCCCGCCCCCACCACCCGCCACGTCCCGACCGCGCGCTCAACTTCACCAATGATTTCCGCGGCGCGCTTCGCACTCACCCCGAAGTACGACGCTGCGGAACGTAGCGCGTCAATGCTCGCGGTCGGCCCCGTCTCCTCCGTAATCCACGTCTTCAGCTCCCGCGCACGCTCCGGAAACGGATTCACGTCGAACGCGGGGGCCAGGCGCCACTGGCCCGCCTCCGTGTGCAGGAAGCTGTGGTTCCACAGATGATCGTCGACGTTGGTGATCAGGATCGAGAACGCGATGCGGCGGAACAGCTCCGTGATGTCCTCCTGCGCGGCCGCCCCGTATTGGCGGATGGTGTCCACCATCTCCGCATACGTGTGGTCGCCGCTCGCGCCGCGCTCCACGCCCATCAGCGTCGCCGCCGAGACGGCGAAGATCCTCCGTCCGTCGGCAGTCCTGTCGAATCGGCGAATCAACGCCACCGCCTGATCGTCGCTCTTCACCACGCGCGCCTCGGCGGCATGGATGCCGGCCGCCGCGGCGAGGTGCAACGCAAGCACTTCGCCCGTCGTGACCGCGTGGCGGTCGTGCACGCTCGGGAACTTGGCGATCGCCAACGCGCCGTCGTCATCGAGGATATTGCACTTGGGCCGCAGTCCGCCGAGCGAGGTGCCTCG
The DNA here is from genome assembly GCA_021802745.1 of bacterium. The sequence goes on along the minus strand of JAJZRK010000080.1, from coordinate 3,951 downwards.
GCCGCGAAGATACTCCAGGTCCGCGGCGGTTTCCGTATTGAGTTCGACCGCGCGGGTCGCCGCGAGGAGATCGCGGAGTTCGAGGAGCGGCGGCGTCGTTCGGCGCCCGTCCGCCGCGGGCGGACGACAGAAGACGCCCGCTTCGTCCTGGAAGCGCAGCGCACCGACGCGACACAGATCATCCACCGACAGCAGGTAATCGAGCGCACCGTCCAGCGGTGGCAGCGTCTCCCCCGCGGCGCGCGCCGCGGCGCGGCGCTTGGCGTGATCGCGCCGGATCACGGTCATCCCCCAGCCGTCAGGCTCGGTGTCGGCGATGGCCGGGTGAAAGAGGGAGCCATCACGAATGACCTTGTGGAACTGGGGACCGCGCACGAGGGGGAGCGTCGGGTCAATGGGAAACGTCCCCGGCGCCGACCGCCAGGCGTCGGCGTACTCGAAGACCGCGCTCTCGCGCGCACCGTCGCGATTGTAATGCAGGTGCCCAACGAGTTGCGCGTGCGCGCCGAGGTAGACTCCGAGGCGGCGTTTCACAGGGCGGTGGGACTCTTCCGCGCGCGCACGCGGGTGGGAAGGCGCTCGGCGTCGAGTACGAGTGCCTGGTCATCTCGGGCCGCGTCCACCAGATCGGAGAACGGGGTGCCAAACCCGAGCACAAAGAGCGCCATCGCGTAGGCGGCAACGCCGACGGTCGGGTCGCCGCGTTCGATGCGCAGGTACGTCGCCTCGGCGACTCCAATGCGTTCCGCCATCATGGTCTGCGTGATCCGGCGCTTGCGACGCGCCACGGACAAGTCGCGCCCCAGTTTGGCGAGGGAGCGGCTCACCGCAGGGGGGAGGCGAAGGTGGACGTTCGAGCGCATAATAGCTAATGTATGAGTGTTTGCAACGTTTACACATGTATATATTAGTGCTTAAAAGCCATTTGCGCAACACCATCCAGCCGACAAGTTGGTTCGCGTATGCCCATCTCGAACAGAGCCGGTCGCGCCCGATCGACCCTATTTCCGCTCCCCCAGCCACGCCACCAGCGCCTTCTTGATTGCCGCCCCCATCGCCTGCTGCTTCGCCGGGTCCTGCAGCAGCGCCCGGCTCACGCCGTTGTCGCCGATCTCGAGCAACACCCGGTACGGTGCCTTGTTCACGTTCTCATCCAGGCTATAGAACCCCAGCCGCCCCGTGACCGCGCAGCGGTAGTTGTTCCGGCCGGTTGAACTGTCCAGCAGCACCCCGCGATTCTCGAGGTCCGTCACCGAGGCGACCGCCGCCACCAGGCGCGCCGCCAACGCCCGGTTTTCGACTTCCAGTGAATCCCCATCGTGGACGTATCCCCAGATGGCATTCCGGTTGGTGCCGCCATTGTTGTGGAGCGCGATGAACACGGTGGGCGAAAGCTTGTTGGACTGCTGCAGCTCGTACGCGTAGCCCGAGAGCTTGCCGTCCACGACCGCTGTGGTGTGCTCGATCATCGTGTTGCTGCCGACGTTCGCGTGGTGCAACCCCTCCACGCCGTAACTCCACACCTTGTGTTCGTTCAGGGCGGGCTTGGTCGCCATGGCGGCCACCGCGATGGCATTGCTTACCTCGGCTTCGTTGAAGTCCTTCCCGGTGTCGGTCTGGTGCGACGGCTGCCAGACAATGACGGGGGTTGCCGGCTCCATCCTCGCGGGCGCCCCCTCCACCCGTGGGCGCCCAAATGAACGACACGACGCGCCAAACAGGACGAGGGCGCCGAGCGCCGGCCAGAACGCTTTCCGCATGATGTGTGCCTTGCTGTTTGAGGTGGCAATGCAATCCGCCGAATTGACGCCGCGAGCGCCCCGGCGCCAGAAAATCAACGCCGGGGCCGCCAAAGGTAAAGACGCGCTCGGTCCAAGCGGCCGGCCACCGGGGATAGGCTCGTTGGCTGCCGCTGGTTGCGAGTGCGTCGAATTCGTGTTACATAGAGGCTTCGCCTATTGGCGTCCCCGGTTTGGTTTTGGGTGCGGCATCCGCTCGACCGGCACGGCAAGACCGCGCACGCCTCCCGGAGCTGCACGAAGGACATCCTCCCGAAACGGGATTGCGTGTGCAGACTGTGAGCAATCAAGACCCCCTCCCAGAAGCGACCAGGCGCCCGGGCGTCCCTGCGCCCCGGCCGGCCGTCGTCCTGGTGGTGGACGACGACGCCTCCGTGCTCTTCGCGTCGAAGCGCATTCTGGTCAAGCACGGCTATACGGTGCTCGAGGCGCCGAGCGGCGAGGAAGCGCTGCAGATCGCGCGCGAGAACGCGCTGAAGATTGACATCGTGCTCACCGACGTGCGCATGCCCGGCATGGATGGTCCGTCACTCGCCCACAAGCTCCGCGAACTGCAGCCGACCGTGCGCGTGGTCTACATGTCGGGCTATACCGACGGGCGCCTCGAGCAGGAACTCCCCGCCCCGGGGCGCGTCTTCCTGCACAAGCCGTTCACCATCGAACAGCTGACGCGCACCGTCGCCGACCTCATCAGCTGAGCACGGTGGCGCGCCCCGCGCCGCGGCGATAACGTGCGAGCATGAGCCTTGCGGCCATCCTCAGTGAATGTGCGCGCCTCGCCGACGGCGGCGGCGTGGGCGCGTTGGCGAGCGTCGTGCGCCGGCGCGGGTCGCTCCCGATGAGCGCCACGGCGAAGCTGCTCGTCACGGCCGACGGCGCCCGCCTCGGCACCGTCGGCGGCGGCTGCCTCGAAGCCGACATCATGGAGCAGGCACTCGGCGTCTGCGAGCACCGCGCGCCGGTGTGCACGTCGCACACGCTGAACGCCGAGCTCGCCGGCGACTACGGCCTCACCTGCGGTGGCACCGCCGACGTCTTCATCGAGCCGGTGATCCCTCACGCGGCGCTCGCCGCCCTCTACGCCGAGGCGGCGGGGGTGGTGGCGCGCGGCGACCGGGCCGTGCTGGCCACGGCGCGCGCCTGGCCGGGCGGTGCGCCGCGCAAGCTGCTGCGCACCGCGCGCGGCGATTTCGTCGCCGACGGCGACGCGGCCTTGCGGGATGCCTCGCTGTACGACGCGGCCAGCGCCTTCGACGGCGCGCGCGAGGAACCGTCACTCGGCGATGACGTGGTAGTCGAGGCACTCGTCGGCGCGCCCCGGCTCATCGTCTTCGGGGCCGGGCACGTGGGGGCGCGCATCTGCGAAGCGGCCGCTTTCGCCGGCTGGCGCGTGACCATCGTGGACGATCGCGCCGACTTCGCCAACGCGGCACGCCTGCCGCGCGCCGACCAGGTGCTCGTCTGCGATTTCAGTGACGTGGCGCCGGCGGCAGTAGCGCCGACCGACTGCGTGGTCATCTGCACGCGCGGGCACCAGCACGACGCGATCATCGCCGAGCAGGTGGCGCCGCTGCGGCCGCGCTTCCTCGGCATGCTGGGCTCGCGCCGCAAGGCCGCGCTCACCGCGCAGGCCCTGCGCGGGTGGGGCGTGGACGCCGACGCGATTGACCGCATCGTCTGCCCCGTGGGGCTCGACGTGGGCGCCGACACGCCGGAGGAGATCGCGATCAGCGTGGTCGGCCAGCTCGTGGCCGTGAGGCGCAAGTAATGCCGGCGCCGCTGCTCTCCGACATCGAGATCCAGCGCGAACTCAACGCCATGGACGGCTGGTCGCGCAGGGGCGATGCAATCGTGAAGACGTACGAGTTTCGCACCTTCGCCGACGCCATTGCCTGGGTGAACCGCGTCGCCGCCGCCGCCGAGGCGGCCGATCATCACCCCGACCTCGACATCCGCTTCCGGCAGGTGAACGCGTCGCTTTCTACGCACTCGAGCGGAGGCATCACGGCCCTCGACCTGTCGGTGGCGCGGGCGATGGATGTGCTGGTGGGGCCGGGGGAGCCGGAGGGACTCAGTCCGGGAGCTTAGAATCGTTCGCGCGATGAAAGACGGTAGACGGTGGACGGTAGACGGTAGATGAAACAGCGCCCGG